>DATLEF010000172.1:0-26243 GCA_035525455.1 Burkholderiales bacterium | reverse complement strand
TACGCCGGAGTCACCTGGCGCGACGTTGCGATCAATGCCGTATTGGCAGGTTGCAAACCGGAATATCTTCCGATCGTTGGCGCGGCCGTAAGCGCCATGGCGGAGCCGCAGTTCAACCTCCTCGGCATCGCGACGACCACGGGATCTGCCGCAACGTGTGTGATCGTCAACGGACCGATCGTTCGCGCACTCGAGCTCAACTGCGGCACCAATGCGTTCGGTCCGGGCAATCGCGCCAACGCGACCATCGGCCGCGCGGTGCGGCTCACGCTGCAGAATGCGGGCGGTGCGCGGCCTGGCGAGACCGACATGGCCACGCTCGGCCAGCCCGCGAAATACACGTTCTGCTTCGCGGAAAATGAAGCGGATAGCCCATGGGCACCGCTGCACGTGGATCGCGGTTACGCGCGCGATGCGAGCACGGTCACGCTGGTCGGCATCTCCGGCACGATCGAGATCGTCGATTCCGAAAGCAAAACGGCTGACGAGCTCGCTCAGACTTTCGCGCAGTCGATGCTCATCGCCGGCAACGTCGGCAGCGCGGGCCTGCTCGGCGGCGGCGAGCCACTCGTCGTGATGCCGCCGGAGCATGCGCAGGTGTTCGTCGCAAGCGGCTGCAGCAAAGCGCAGGCGAAAACCGCGATCTACGAGCGGGCGCTGCTCGCGGTGCAGCGGCTCACGCCGGGCATGCGCGAGCGCGCGGAAGCGAGCGGCGCTGCGAAGGATGGATACCTGCGCATCGCCCGCACTTCCGATGAAGTGATGATCGTCGTCGCCGGCGGTGTCGGTCGCAAAGCCGCATACGTGCCGACATGGAGCGGAACGACGCAGGCAGTGACGCGGCAGATCGTCTGAAAGGATTAGTGCGCGAGGTCCGCAGCCGCTGCGCTTGCAGCAATCGCCGCTTCGCCCGCTGCACCGGTGAGCTCGCCTGAATAGCCCGAGCGCAGCGCGCCAATCGCGAATATCGACCGTTCCGAAGTGCGCATGCGCTCGTCGGTGATGACGCGACCGCTATCGTCGCGCCGTATCGAGGGTGGCAGAAATTCGGTATTGGGTTCGACGCCGATGAACGGAAACACGCCCGAGCATTTTATTTCCCGATGCTCGCCGGTTTTCAGACTGTGCAGGCGCACACCGCTGACATTTCCATTGCCGAGCACCGCATCGACTTGGGAATCCCACACCCAGTTCACATTCGGAGCGCTGGCCGCGCGCTCGACATAGACCTGCTTCGCACGCAGGCGGGACCGCACGACGAGCGTCACCGAGCGGCACAGCGGTGCGAGCACGAGCGCTTCCTGCAGCGCCGAGTCTCCGCCGCCGACGACGATGACGTCCTCACCTTTGAAGAAATAGCCGTCGCAATGCGCGCATTGGGAAACGCCCTTGCCGCGCAACTCCTCCTCACCGGGGACATCGAGCGCGCGCAGCCGCGCGCCGGCAGCGGCGATCACGCGGCGCGTGCGCAGCGTGCGATGTTCGGTTTTCACCAGCAGCAGTCCGTCGGCAGGTTGGATCGCGACCGCGGCCTCGTGCGTCACTTCGACCGCATTCGTGCCGAGCTTGTCGTTGAGACTCGTTGCAAGCTCGGCTCCCGATACGTCGGCCGCGGATGGCCAGTCGTCGAGCTTGTTGACCGTCGCGACCTCGCCGCCGAGCAGACCTTGAGCTTCGAGCAGCGCAGTCGGCAAACCGCGCCGCGCGCAATACCACGCAGCCGTGAGCCCGGCGATACCGCCGCCCACGACGACGACGTCCCAGATATCTCTTCTACGTCGCAGCGACACGCTCTGCCTTCGGGGGTGTCTGCTTCCTGAACGCCGCTCTCGGCGGCTCTATTTTCCTGGTCACCGGATAGCCGAGCACGCCGTTATGCGCGAACACGTACGCGCTGTTGCGTGCCGGGTCGCCCGTGACGACGATCATGTAATCGTCGGGCTCCCACACGAGCGGAACCATGCGCTGCGGATCGGCAGACTCGAAGAACACGTTCGGCACGCGTCCCAGCCGCACTTCCTCCTCGAGGTTCCAGGTAGGCTTCACGGTCCAGTCGCGAAGGATGCGTTCGTATTGATGCGCCGGCATCCGCGAGTGATCGTAGAGATAACGCTTCAAGTCCTGCTTGCTCCAGCCCCATCCCGCGATCGTGCGCGCGATAAGCGGCGAAAGCAGGACGAGCGGACGCAGCGTGCCCATGCCCTGGCCGACCGTAAACATGATCTGCCATGAGTACTGCCGCACGACGGCGTCAGCGAGATACGGCATCATCTCTTCGGGTGTGCTGCCCGAAATCGACGAGATGTGATTGCCGCCGGTGAAGCGTGAAATGGTGACGGTGTTGTCGCCCGCCGCGTAACCCATGTCGACGCTCAACGGCGGCCACCCGATTTCTTTGGCGACATCTTCGTTTTCTGCGACGACCACGCGCCAGGTGTTGCCGAAAGTGGCTTTGTCGTTCTTGTGCGGCAGGAAACCCGCGACATTGCGCAGATAGAGACGCCAGAAGCGGCCGATGGACGTATTCGGCAGAAAACCGTCGCGCATGACGCCCTGGCTGTAGTTGAAGCCGAGCGCCTTGATGATCGGGCCGTTCAGCACGATGAGCGTCTCGCCGCCGGGTGTGTTGCCGCTGTGCTCGACACCGTAATACGGATCGACCATAGCCTCCACGAGCGCGATCAGCACCGGCATGTATTCGGGACGGCATCCAGCCATCACGCCGTTGACTGCAATGCTCCAGATCGATGCTGCGCGGCTGTCGGGCAGCACGATACCCAGTACTTCATCCGGATCGCGATGCGTCCACTTCAGGAATTGCTCGACGCGTTCGCACGTCGGCGGCACGATCGGCAGCCCGTCGGCCAGCTCGTGCTCGTTGAAGTAGCGATTCACTTCGTCGAAACCGCCGCGCACCACCACATCGCGCGCGCCAGGCTCGCTTTCCTCGGATTGGGTTCCAGTCTCGCCAGTGAGATTGCGGACGATGTCGTCCATCGTGACTTCGAGGATATTCCGGCGCAGCTCCTCCTTGCTTTGAACGCCCGTATGTCCCGGCACCATGGCAACGGGAATGTTGGGCATCCCCTGACCGATCGACGTGTGCGCAGCCAATCCGAGAAAACCTTCGCACACCAGAGTCGATGTCGGGATGCCGGCTTCTTCGGCAGCCACACTCGCCCGCAACACGGCGGGCGTGCAGCTCCCTCAACAGCCCATACCCGATATGGCCGCATCGACCTTCAGCTCTTTGAACTTGCGCGGAATCGACGCGACGATCTCGCGCTCCTCACCGCCGTGCGTGTTGCCGATCTCCTTGTAGCTCACCCAGCGGATGTTCGGGTACCGCTTCTTGAGACCTTCCTCGAGCAGCGCAAATACTTCGTCGCCGCGAAAGACGTAATCCCACATCTGCGCGATCGTTTTGCCTTCCAGCGTGTCGAGCCTTTTCGCGAGCGGCTTCAACTGCATCTGGCGCGGGCTGCGCGGCCACAGCGCTTCGTAATAACCGTCGCTGTTTGATTTGGTCATGGGGGTGATCCTTGCGAATTACGAGCCGGGAGAATAGCGCAGCTGCCGGGCGCGCGGCTAGCCGTGGTAATCTCGTACGAGAGAAGGGGGACAACATAATGAAACCGCTGCGCTTCGCGCTCCTGCTGATCGCGCTCGTCGCTGCCGCGCCGCTCTCCGCGCAGCACTATCCTAGCCGTCCGGTGCGCATGTTGATACCGTTCCCTGCCGGAAGCGCCGCCGATATCATCGCGCGCGCAATGGAGCCGCAGATGCGCGAAAGGCTCGGCCAGGCGATCGTGATCGACAATCGCGGCGGCGCCGGCGGCAATATCGCCGCGGAGCTGACCGCGAAAGCGGCGCCCGACGGATACACCACGATGATGGCGACGATCGGCACGCACGCGATCAATCACAGCCTGTACACGCGGGTCGCGTTTCACCCCGTGCGCGATTTCACGCCCATCGCGTACGTCGGCGAAAGCCCGAACGTCATGGTAACGACGTTGAAAGTACAGGCGGCGACGGTCAAGGAATTCATCGCTCTCGCCAAAAGCAAACCGGGGCAGTTGAATTACGGCAGCTCGGGCGCCGGCACCACCGTTCATCTTTCCGGCGAGCTCTTCAACTCGATGGCCGGCGTGAAAACGGTGCACGTGCCGTTCAAGGGCGCGAGCGAAGCCCTGACAGGGCTGCTCGGCGGCCAGACCGATTTCATGTTCGCGAGCCTGTCGTCCGCGATGCCGTTCGTGAAAACGGGCAAGCTCAAAGCATTTGCAGTTACCGGCGCACAGCGCTCACCGTCCATTCCCGAGCTGCCCACGATGTCGGAGAGCGCATTGCCCGGATTCTCTGCAGCCGCGTGGTTCGGCATCGTCGGACCCGCCGGCATCCCTCCGCCTGTGGTAGCGACGTTGAGCAAGATGGCGCTCTCTTCGCTAGATACGAAAGAAGTGAAAGACCGGCTGTTCGCATCCGGGGTCGAGATCCGACCCGCTTCGGCTGACGACTTCGGACGTCTCATCAAGTCCGAGATGGAGAAATGGGCGAAAGTGGTCAAAGCCGCGGGCCTGAAAGCGGATTGAGGCGTCCCACAGCGGAGGAAATGAAATGCGCGCATGCCTACGGCTGACGATTGCGATCGCGATGATGTTTGCGGTGAGTCTCCAGGCACAGACGTTTCCGTCGAAGCCGCTGCGTATCATCGTGCCGTTCGCGGCCGGCGGCGCGGCAGACCTCACGAGCCGGATGCTCGGCGAGCATCTGAGCAAAGCGCTCGGGCAGCCGGTGCTCGTCGACAACCGGCCCGGCGCCGGCGCGGTCATCGGTTACGAGCTCGGCGCGAAATCACCGCCGGACGGACACACGCTGCTCATCGTCTACCCGAGCTTCGTCATCAATCCGTCGATACGGCGCGTGCAATACGACCCGATCAAGGACTTGCGCGCGGTGACGCAGATAGGCTCGCTGCCGATGACCATCGCCGTGCATCCCTCGCTGCCGGTGAAGACCATGAAGGAGCTCGTCGCGCTCGCGCGGTCCAAACCCGGTGAGATCTCGTACGGGACTCCGGGGGTGGGCACCATACAGCACGTGATCGGGGAGCTCTTCCAGGCGACGACCGGGGCGAAAATGGTGCACGTGCCGTACTCGGGGCTCGCGCTCGCGCTGCCCGCGCTCGTCGGCGGACACATCATGACGGTGGTGGGCAACGTGTTCGAAGTCTCGCCGTTCGTGAAAGGCGGCAAGGTGCGCACGATCGTCGTCAGCACATCGTCGCGCAGCGAGCTCCTGCCCGACGTGCCGACCATGCGCGAAGCGGGGTTCCCTGAGCTCGAAGCGACCAACTGGGCCGGTTACGTCGTGCCGGCGGCAACGCCGCAGGCCACCGTTGCAAGACTGAACACCGAGCTCGTGCGCATCCTGCGCTTGCCCGAGATCCAGGAGAAGTTCCGGGTCCAGGGTCAGTCGTCCGTGCCGAGCACACCCGAGCAGTTCGCAGCGTTGCTGCAATCCGAAAGCGTGCGCTACTCGAAAGTGGTGCGCCAAGCGGGAATCAAGGCGGAGTGAAGCTATTCGCCTTTGATTCCGGCGTCCTGTATCACTTTGCCCCACTTCTGAAGGTCTGCGCGGATCACGGCGACGAAATCCTGCGCGGTCGAATGCGCAGGCTCGACGCCTTGTGCCGCAAACTGCTGAGCGATCTCGGGCGAGCGCAGTATTCGTACGAGCTCCGTGTTGAGCTTCACGATCACTTCCGGGGGAGTCGCCGCGGGCGCCAGGACGCCAAACCACGGATTCATCTCGAAGCCGCCCAGTCCTGATTCGGCGATCGTCGGCACGTTCGGCAGCAAAGCGGAGCGCGTGAGGCTGGTGACAGCGAGACCACGCAGCCTTCCCGACGCGACGTGCGGCGCGAACGACGGAATCGGCGCGAAGCCGATCGGCACCTGTCCTGCCAGCACATCGGTCGTGGCAGCGGGTCCGCCTTTGTAAGGCACGTGCACCATCCTGATCCGGGCCATCGACGTGAAGAGCGCAGCGGTGAGGTGCGGCGTGCTGCCGACACCGCTCGTGGCGTAGTTGAGCTCGCCCGGCTTCGATCTCGCAAGCGCGATCAGCTCTTTCACCGAGCGCGCAGGCAGCGACGGATGCACGGCAAGGACGTTCGGCGCGCGCGCGGTCAGCGTAACGAGCGCGAAGTCGCGCAGCGTGTCGTAAAGCACTTTGCCGAGAAACGGACCAAGCGTGAGGCTACCCATGCCGCCGTGCACGAGCGTGTAGCCGTCGGGTGCAGCTTTCGCCACGACGTCGGTGCCGATGATGCCGCCGCGTCCCGCGCGATTGTCGATCACCCATTGTTGACCGAGCGCGGCCGCCATACGCTGCCCCAACAGGCGCGCGACGATATCGTTGACGCCTCCCGCCGGATAAGGTGCGACGAAACGAACCGGTTTCGCCGGATAGATCTGCGCTGCCGCGGGCGCGACTGCGAACGCGACGAAGCATCCTATCAGGCGCGCGGGATTCCTCACTTGAAGTAACATGCGCAACTTCATTGCGTAATCACCAGAACAAAAAGGAGCAGTGCTGTGCAGCAAGCGCCAACCATCGATACCCACGCCCACTACTTTCCGCAATCCTACCTCGATCTGATTGCCAAGCACGGCACGCGTTGTGGGACGACCGTCACGCAGGACGCGCAAGGCCGCACGTTCATCCAGGTCGGTTTGCTGCTGCGCACCGGACCCATCACGCCGCTTTTCATCGACATCGATGCGCGATTGAAGGAAATGGACCGGCAGGGCGTCAAAGTGCACGTGTTGTCGCTCACGCAGCCGATGGTGTACTGGGCCGACGACGATCTCGGGACGCAGCTCTGCATAGCGTTCAACGACGCGATCAGCGCGGCGCATCTGCAGCACCCGGACCGGCTCCTGGGTTTTGCATGTCTGCCGTTTCAGAACCCGAGACTTGCGCTCGAAGAGCTCGAGCGCGCGGCGAAGCTGCCGGGCATACGCGGCGTGTATATCGCGACCGTCGTGCGCGACCGCGACTTGTCCGACCGCAGCTTCTTTCCGATATTCGAGCGCATGCAGGAGCTCGAGCTCCCGCTTTTTCTGCATCCGATGATGATCAACAACGATCGGATGAAGCAGTACTACCTCATCAACCTCTGCGGCAATCCGTTCGAAACCGCGCTCGCCGCATCGCATCTCATATATGGCGGCGTACTGGACGCTTTTCCGAAGCTCGAGATCTCGCTGCCCCACGCGGGCGGTGCTCTACCGATCCTGCGCGGGCGGCTCGACCGCGGGTTCCACACCCGCAATGAATGCAAGACGATCCCGCGCCCGCCCAGCGAATATCTAAAGCGTTTCACGTACGACACGATCAGCTACGACGCCGAGATCCTGCAGGACCTGGTCGACCTCGTGGGCGCCGACCGCATCATGATGGGCAGCGATTACTGCTTCGACATCGCATATGAGGAGCCGGTGAAAATCGTGACGGAGATGAAGACCCTCACGGATGCGCAAAAGCAGCTGATACTGGGCGGGAACGCAGTGCGGCTCTTGAAGGTCTAGCGGAAACGCTTAAGTTCCCCTGAAATGACCAAATAGCGATATCGGTATTTCTTGCTAATAACGCCGCCGTGCCCCATACTGCGGCCATCGATTGGTCGTCGGTCCCGTCGCTCCTCGCACCTTCACCGGGTGCCTTCTGCTGGTCTTTCCCCGATCGTCATTGGCTGCTTCGCCCTATCGCGGGGTGTGCCTCAATCATAAAAGGATTGCCATGGAAGGTACTGTCAAGTTCTTCAACGCCACCAAAGGTTTCGGTTTCATCGCACCCGAGGACGGCTCAAAAGACGTATTCGTTCACATCTCCGCAGTTCAAGGTTCGGGGCTCCAGAGTCTCGCGGAGAACCAGAAGGTCTCCTTCGACACCGAGCGCGGCAAGGACGGGCGTGTTTCGGCTGTAAATCTGAAGCCGCTTTGATCAAGAACAACACATCGGCCGAAGCGCCGCGCACCGAACTGGACGCGATCGAGATGCTGATGCAGGACCATCGCGAGGTGGAATCGCTCTTCAGAGAGTTCGAATACCTTCAGGGCAAGGACGAAGACGCCGGCCGCGTCGTCCTCACGGCGTGCGCCGAGTTGAGGATGCACGATACGCTGAAGACGGAGCTCTTCTGTCCCGCAGTGTTAGAGGCCTCGGGCGAAGCAGCTATCGAGCGTCTTCTGGCGGAGGTCGAGGACGGGCAGCAGGCCATTCGCGATCTCATCGAGCAAGTCGAGCAAACCGATGCGGACCACGACAAGCGCGATGCGCACTTCAGCGCGCTGGCCGAGCACGTCGAGCGCCACTTCAAGGAAGCCGAAACACAGGTGTTCCCGCAGGCAAAAAAACTGAAACGGCTCGACCTCGTGTCGGTCGCCGCTGAGATGAAAGCGCGCAAAAGCGCAATCATGGCTGAGATATAGGAGGATGCAGATGGCAGCTGTTCACTTCGTAGAACGTTCGGACAATGTTCGCAAAACCGACAAATCGAAAAACGAATGGGAAAGCGGCTATTGGGGTATGACCGAAGACATGGCGCAGAAGCTTGTCGGCAGTGTCCTCTATCTGCATCGCACCAAGCTGCAAGCCTCCCACTTCGGTGGTCACATCCTTGACTATCGCGTCGAGCAATCGGGTCCGGAAGCCGGCCGTGTCGTATTCAAGTTGCGCGCCGACGCCGATCGCAAAGGTGTGAAGACAGATGGCAAAGGCTGGAGCAAAGACCAGAAGATTTTCTGGGACGCGCCGGAACCCGCCAACGCCTGAACCGCGCGAGCGGCTTCGACACCCTCTCGCAGATGCACTGACCGGAAGGCGTGCCTGATTCCGGCCTGAATTACTTCCCGCTGGCGGGACCGTTCCTGCTGCTGTTGCTCGTCGTTCTCGTCGTTCTCGCCGTCCTGACTGTTTTTCGCGTACTCAGATACGCATACAGCCGGATCGGCATCGCGCCGCAGTATTTCTTCATCGTGATGGCGCTGACCCTTCTCGGCAGTTACATCAACATCCCGATCCTCGAATTTCCCGAAGCGCAGGTGCTGAGCCCGCAGGAAATCACCGTGTATGGCGTGCCCTACGTCGTGCCCATGCTCCAGGAGTCTCCCGGAGCGGTCATCGCAATCAACGTCGGCGGCGGTCTCATCCCGATATTGTTGTCACTCTATCTGCTCGTGAAGAACGCGATCTACAAGAAAGCGGCCTGGGCCGTGTTCATCCTTTCGATCGCGTGCTACGTGATGGCGACGCCGGTTGCCGGAGTCGGCATCGCCATTCCGATCTTCTACCCCCCGCTCATCGCCGCGATCGTCGCGATATTGTTCTCGCGCGAACATGCGGCGCCGCTCGCGTACATTTGCGGAACGCTCGGCACGCTGATCGGAGCCGACCTTCTCAACCTGCCGCTCGTAGCGGCAATGGAAGCGCCGGTCATGTCGATCGGCGGCGCCGGTACGTTCGACGCGATTTTCGTGACAGGATTGCTGGCGGCCCTGCTCGCCGGCATCGGGATGAGGAAACGGGCGACCGTGTAGCGTCACTGCGGCGCTGCGAATTGACGAATTGACGCTCGCAACCGCTTCCTGTACGGTCGACAGCCATCGAGCCGCTCGCTCCATGCGGCGCTTAAACCTGCCGATTTGGCTGTCGCGAATGCCTTCAAGTACGCCTTCAAGTGAACGTACGACAGGCGGCAGCGTGCCGCGCACGTACCGGCATATCGAAGTGCGGCCGATTGCCGGCGCGCTGGGCGCGGAGATCGGCAGCATCGACGTGCGCGAAGCAAGCTCACAAGCGATCGCCGAGATTCGTGCGGCATTTCTCGAGCACCTCGTCATCTTCCTGCGTGACCAGCAGCTCACGCCTCACGAATTGCTCGCATTTGCGGCGCGCTTCGGCGAGCCGATGGGCTATCCGCAGCTCAAAGGCTTGCCTGAATGTCCCCTGGTGACGCCGGTAGTGAAGCTCGAGCACGAACGCGTGAATTTCGGCGGCATCTGGCATTCCGACACGACTTATCTCGAGCAGCCTCCGATAGGCAGCATGCTTTACGCCATTGAAACCCCGCCCTATGGCGGCGACACCCTGTTTGCAAACCAGTACCTTGCGTATGAAACACTTTCCGACGGCCTGAAACGGGCGCTCAATGGCGTGATCGGCATCAACAGCTCGCTCAAGGCGGAAGCCTCGAAAACGCGCGAGGACGCCTTGCGTGCGGCAGGCGAGCGGAACAAGGCGCTCATCGGCGAGCATCCGGTCGTGCGCACTCACCCCGAAACGCGGCGCAAAGCCCTGTACGTAAACGTGGGCCATACGACGCATTTCAAAGGCTGGACCGAAGAGGAGAGCAAGCCTCTACTGGAATATCTGTTCCGGCATCAGGTTCAGCCCGAGCTCACCTGCCGCTTCCAGTGGAAACGCGGCTCGCTCGCGTTCTGGGACAACCGCTGCGCCCAGCACAATCCGGTCAACGATTACCACGGCTATAGGCGCGTCATGCACCGCGTGACGCTCGCGGGCGAGAAGCCGAAGTAGCACGCGGGCGCCGGATCCGGAAGAAGGATCCGCGCGCGCGGCTGGACTTCCAACGCTAAAGTCGAATAGATTGTCGGCCCAGGAGGAATCACTTATGAAAACACTCATTGCCGCGTCCGCTGTTATCGTCTTATGCGCGTGTCAGACCATGTCCCAGCAGGGCCCGCGCGCGAGCGCCGACTTGAAGCCGACGAAGGGCAGCAATACTTCGGGGCAGGCGACCTTCACGCAAGTTGCCGACAAGGTGCGGGTCGTCGTGGAAGTACAGGGGCTCAAGCCCGGCGCAGAGCACGGGTTTCACATCCACGAAGTCGGGGACTGCAGCTCCGGCGACGGCATGAGCACGAAAGGACACTTTAATCCTTTCGGCAAAGCGCATGGTCACCATACGAGCGCCGAGCACCACGCAGGCGATCTGCCTTCGCTCAGGGCGGACAGCTCCGGCCGCGCGAAAATCAACGTCGACATACCGATGATCAGCGTGACGCCCGGCGCCGGCAGCGTCGTCGGCCGCGGCCTCATCGTCCATGCCGATCCGGATGATTACAAGACGCAGCCCACGGGTAATGCCGGCGCGCGGGTGGCCTGCGCAGTCATACAGGCGAGTTGACCGCAACCGCGAGCGGTGCGCTCGCGGGGAATCACGCTTAGGCTTCTCAGACCTTCGTGCTGCTCTAAGGATTAATCCCGCGCGTGATCGCGCGGCTGTTGCCGAAGCACGGCACATAGACCGAGTGCGTGCCGGCGCCGCCCGCGACGATCAGCATGACTTCGTCGGCCGTGGACGAAATCGGCAGCAGCATGTCGCTGCGCAGCTCGCCCAGATCCGCCGTTCGTGAGTCGCGCGCCCGCTCTATATCCTTCGCCGCGAGCCGGCTCACCGCCATTTTCGAGCGCTCCCACAATTCGCGCTTCACGTCCGCTTTGCTCATCCCGCCGCGCCTGAATATTTCCGCATGCTCCGGACCGATGATGAACCACGGCTCGCCGCCGTGGACGTATTCGTTGCTGGGCGGATGCGCCATGGTTTCGGCGATGACGCGTGCCAGCTCGAGCGCTTCCTTCGAATGCGTGTTCATGTTGATCGTCCCTTCGGCACCGACGACCGTCACCGTGCTCTGTCCGCGCTCGAAGCCGCGCTCGACGTGAAGCGGCTCCCACGGGCTCGCCTCTTCGTTCTCGGCGCAGCAGAACGTGTATTTGCCGGGCTGTCCCTGGGTGGCACGATCCATTTCGCCGGGCAGCGCACCGCCGATGTTCTGGAGTATGAGGCGCATCGCACGGCCCAGCGTGGCGTTCGCCCACACGCCTTGCCCGATGCAGTTGAAGCCCGCGTTCACGTCGAGCTTCTTCGCAACCGGTCCGTTCAGGACGAGCCACACCGCGACCGGATTGGTCGTCGCCTGTATGCCTTGCAGATTGAACGCAGGATCGGCGATCGCATCGGTCGCTGCGATGAGCACCGGCAGATATTCGGGATCGCATCCGGCCATGACGCAGTTGATCGCGATCCGCTCGACGGTCGCTGCGCCGTAGCCGGGTGCGACAGCCGCGACAATCTCATGGCGGCCGCGCCGTGTGTGCTCGAGCATGCGATCGACGCGCTCGCCGGTCGGCGGCACGATCGGCAGGCCGTCGCTCCAGCGGCGTTCGCGGTACAAACGGTTGATGGCCTGCAGATCATCGGGCGCTTCGAAAGTCGGCGCGCGCTCAGCGTCCGCTGCGTTCAACGTGCGCCTCCCGTGGCGAGCGCCGCGAGCTCGTCCACGCACTTCGACGCGATATCGCGCACTTCATCGCGGCTGCGGAGCCCAAACGGATGTGGAATGACGGCGATCGGCAGATCGGCATCGCCGAGCGCGCGCGCCTGGGCTTTGCCGAGCGTGACGAAAGCAGTCGAGCAGATCGTGACCGCGCTTTTGCCGCGCTTCGCCATCTCTACGCTGTCGTGGATACTCCACGACGTGCACGAGCCTCAGTCGCCCGAGCCCGTGATGACGACGTCGCATTCGCTCGCCAGCTCCGCGATCACTTCCGGTCTAGCGGGAACGGACGCCGAGGGCTTGCGCCGCTTGACGACGCGTGCGACGCCGTACTTGCTCATGAGCAGCTCGCCGAGATCGTCGGCAAGAAAACCGAAGTTCGGTTTCGCGTTGTCGATGAAGCCGACGACTTTCCCCGCGAGCCCGCTGAGCACCGGTATCGCATTACGGACAGCATCACCAGCGGCGCGGCGCGCGGTTGGATCGAACAACGTCACTATTCCCGCCATGTATACCCCTTTATTGACTGTGCTGGAGCCCCGCCTGCTGGACGACGCGCGCCCACTTGTCGAATTCGGATTTGATGAACGCAGTGAACTGAACAGGTGAGGTTGCAGCAGGCTCGGCACCTGCCGCGCTGAGACGATCGCGCATCTCCGGCGCCATCAGGTGGCGCGCGGTGTCGCGGTAGACCTTGTCGATTATTTCCGCGGACGTGCCGGCGGGTGCGACGAGGCCGCCCCAGCCCGTCACGCGCACGTTCGGAAATCCGGCTTCGATCATCGTGGGCGTGTTGGGATAGGCGACCGCGCGTTTCTCGCCTCCGGTTGCAAGCAGCCGCAGGCGGCCTGTGTTGATATGGCCGGCGACTCCGGCCGAGGTCGCAAATATCATTGCCACCTGCCCGCCGAGCAATTCGGTAACGGCAGGCGTTTCGCCTTTGTACGGCACATGGGTCATTTTCAGTCCGGCTTCGAGACGCAGCAGCTCGCCGGCGAGATGCGTCATGTTGCCGACGCCGAACGAGCCGTAGACCATCTCGCCCGGACGCGATTTAGCAAGGCTCACGAGCTCCTTGACGGTGCGCGCAGGCAGATAGGGATTCACGACGAGAACGATCGTGTTGGTGACCGTTTGCGATATCGGCGCGAAATCGCGGAACGTGTCGTACGGCAAAGTCTTGTAAACGTGCGGATTGATCGTGAGCACGGAAGTGAATGGCGCGCCCAGCGTGTAGCCGTCGGGCTTCGATTTGGCGATCGCCTCTATGCCGATGATGCCGTTCGCGCCGGGCCGGTTCTCGACCAGCACCTGCTGGCCCCAGGTTTCGGTGAGCTTCTGCGCGTAGGCGCGCGCCACGACGTCGACGCCGCCCCCCGCCGCCTGCGGTACGATGATGCGCACTGGGCGGTTTGGATAATCAGCGGCGCGCTGTGCCTGTGCGAGCGTCGAAGCAAAAATAGCGCACAGTGCGACAGCGAGATACGCCGAGTTCAAGCGCTGCATGTGATCTCCTCGTTGAACGCCGGCCATTTTGCCGGCTCGTTACGTGTATTACGCGACCGCCGTTTTCCTCGCGGGCGCCACTTGCGTATGGCGTAGCGCATCCATGAGACTGCGCACGTTACCAAGCTCTTCGAGCTTCGCGACGGCGCCGACGACTTCGTCGATACGCGCTTGCGACATGCGGTCTTTCGCGTAAGTACGGAATTTCGCTTCGATCTGCGCGCGCGTGAGCGGATTTTCCGGAGAGCCGCGCGGAGTGTCGCAGCGCACCTTGATCGTTCGCCCGTCCGCGGTCTCGGCTTCGACAACCGCCTCGACGCCCTGGAGCGATTTGTCTTCCTTCACTTCGACGCGCTCGGCAGCGAAAGCTTTCAGCTGCGGATCGTTGTAGCGCTCGGGCTCGAACTGCGTGAGCGTGAGCTCACGGTCATGCAGGATGACGGCCGCCGCGTAATGCGTGGACAGCAACGCTTCGAACTTGCCTTTGTAGCGCGGGAAGATGCCGTGCATCTTGTTGGCGGTCTCTCCCACCGTCACTCGCACTTTTCGCAGATCGCCGAACTTGACCGGATTCTGTTCGACGAGATCGAAAAGCGCCGTGATGACGCCTTGTATCGTCGACGCCGACGGCCACAACCGCAGCGCGATTTGCTCGAGCTCCCAACGTTCTCCGAGATTTTCCGTCGCGCGCTCGGGCTTGCCGCCATTCGTGTAGGTGTTGTACAGGCCGCCGTCCGGCGCGGTGAGGAATTCCTGCGTCGCGACAAATCCCTGCTGCGCGAGCAGCGCCGCCATCAGTCCCGAGAGAGCGCCGCGGCATTGATGGAACTTGACCGTGGGCGTCCCCCACGCGGCGAAGGTGCCCGCTGCCTGGCTGCCGGCGAGTCCGAATGCTTTCGCCATCGTTTCCGCATCGAGGCCGATGAGACGGCCCACCGCCGCTGCAGCGCCGAACGGTCCGATGATTCCGGGACCATGCCAGCCGCGCTTGCGGAACTCCGGGAAATCGAGGCCGATACCGATGCGCGTCGTCACTTCACACCCGGCGGCCAGCGCCACCAGCAGATCCTTGCCGCTCGCCCCGTCACGCTCCGCGATACCGAGCGCAGGCGGCATCACCTCGGGCGTGATGTGCGTGAGCGTCGGGCGGTGCACGTCGCACATTGTCACCGCTGTCACGAGATAGGCATTGAGCAGCGTCGCACCCGCAAGCGACAGGCGATCGCCGCCGATCACGCTGCTCTCCTTGGACTGCGCGAGCGCGGACGCGAATGCGGCGACCTGGCTGGTCTCCTCGCCCTGGTGGCCGGCGACCGAACAGGCCAGCGTGTCGAGCAGCAGGTTTTTGCAATATTCGCGCGTGCGCGCCGGAATGTGGTCGTAGTCGAGGGTCGCTGCGAAGCGCGCCAAAGTCTGCGTGGGGTTTTGCGGCATTACCGTTCCTCCGTTGTATAGACCGTGGCCGTCGTGCGCCCGGGTAGTTGGCCAACCTTAAGGGGTGCGCGCCAAATGCGCAACCGGCGCGGAAGGGTGCGCGTCTCGATGTACACTCGCTGGCGCTCGCTCATCTCCCACAGCGCCCTCGAGCAGGGCGCGGGCATACGCCCGGAATGATGGGGAAATCGCAAGGAGCTGCAAATGCCGTATCTCGAGCTGCCGGACTGCAATCTGTTCTACACGATCGACGATCACACCGATGCTTGGACGAAGCCGGAAACAGTGCTCTTCGTGCACGGCTTCACCGAAACGGGCGATGCGTGGCGCGCGTGGGTCCCTCATTTCTCGCGCCGCTATCGCATGGTGCGTATCGACCAGCGGGGGTTCGGACGCTCAGGTGCGGTCGCGAAGGACTTCCAGCTCACGACCGAAATTTTCGTGGACGACCTGGTGCGCCTCATCAACCATGTCTCACCTCATGAACCGGTGCACGTGGTCGGCGGCAAAAGCGGCGGCATCAGCGTAGCCGTGCTCGCGGCGACGCGTCCCGATCTGGTGAAGACCATCACGCTGGCGAGCTCGATCGTCACGGCGCCGACAGCCGACGGCTGGATCGAGCACATGGAGCGCTACGGGATGCGCAGCTGGGCGCGCAAGACCATGCGCAACCGTCTCGGCTCAAAAATGTCCGAGCGCGGCATCGACTGGTGGGTGGACTTGATGGGCGCCACCGCGGTGTCTACGGCGCACGCGTATCTGCGCTGGGTCGGCGCGATCGACATACGCGAAGACGTGAAGCGCATCAAATGCCCGACGCTCGTGATCGGCACCAACGCCGCAGGCAAGGACAGAGACTCGCTTTCAGCATGGCAGAAAACGATACCGGGCTCCGAGCTCGTGATCGTGCCGATCGATGGCTATCACGCTGCCGGCACCGACCCGGACGCGACCGCGCAGGTAACACTCGACTTCATTGCGAAGCGTGGCGCGAACGCCGCCGTCAGATGAGACCGCGGTCGGCGAGCTCGGCTTTCACGTAAGCGTAGTAAATCGGCGCGGCGGCCACGCCGGGCAGGCCGAATGCGGCCTCCATTCCCAGCATCGCAATCAGCAGCTCCCACGGGCGCGCGTGTATCTGCGTGCCCACGATGCGCGCGTTGAGAAAGTACTCGAGCTTGTGTATCACCACCAGAAACGCGAGCGACGCCATCGCGACGTGCACCGAGTTGGCGAGGCTCACCACCACGATCACGGTGTTGGAAATCAAGTTGCCGATCACCGGCAGGAGGCCCGCGAGGAACGTTATCGCCACCATCGTTTTCGCGAGCGGCAGGTGTATGCCGAAAAGCGGCAGCACGACGAGCAGATAGATGGCGGTGAATACGGTGTTGATCAGGGAGATGCGAACCTGCGCGAATACCACGCGCCGAAACGCATCGCCCACCTTGTTCGCGCGCACCGTGAGCGCTGCTGCGAGCGGCGGATGCGTCTCGCCGTCGATCGCTTCGCGCAGCGCGATCATGGCGCCGATGATCATGCCGATCAGGATATGGAGAAAGGTTCTTCCGGTCTCCGCACCCGCAAGCCGCAGCTCGCCTGCGTGCTCGTGCAGCCAGTCGGACATCGCCATGCGCATGTCGTCGGCGGTGTCGGGCAGGTAATCGACGACCCACAGAGGCAGCGCGATGCGCGCCTTCTCCAGAATTTCAGCCATCTTGTCGAGGAGCGACGGCAGGCTTCCGGCGTCGCTGCGCAGAAACACGATCAGACCGAAGATGGCTGCGGTGATAGCGCCGACGATGAGCATCGAAAGCAGACCCACCGCTACCAGTCGCGAGCGCCGATTGAACTGCAGGCGCCGCTTGAACATCGGCGCCAGGATGTGGACGAGCTCGAACACCAGGAGGCCTGCGAGGAACGCGGTGAGCAAATGCAGGCGCAGTACAAGGACGAGCGCCGCTGCGGCGAGTATCCACGAGGCAATCTCGACGGGGGTGACTGGGGTTCGTGTGTGTTTGGCTGACATGGCTTTGCGGCGGATCAGGACAGGCGCAATGCCTGCGCCTGGGGTTTATGCAGGAAGCATTCCGCCGGATGGACGAAACCGTAGGGCGAGTCTAACCGGAAGGCACACTATCGCGACACCTGTGGCACAGGGGCAACTCGGCTCACGGTCCCCCAGCGCCTCGCCTCCCAGCCTCCCCACGTCCGCTCGCGCCGGCTGCGGCGTGCTCGTCGCGCGGAATATCGCAATAGCCTGAATTGTTCTTATACTGATCGCCGTTTCGGGGGCGGAAAAGCGCGTCAGCGCGATTCTATCGCGGGTGCACGGGTCGCGCGGCATCGTTTCGACACAGCAGACAGGGGGTAAACCATGAAATTCGCAATCACTGTATTGGGATTAGTCGCGAGCACTTCGCTCGCATTGGCTGCCGACATCGAGGCGGGTAAAGCAAGGGCGTCTGCCGTGTGTGCCGCGTGCCACGGCGCGAATGGCATCAGCGTAAGCGATACGATCCCCAATCTCGCCGGACAGAAAGCGAGATACCTCGAAACGCAGCTGAAAGCGTGGAAGGACGGGAGTCGCAAGAACGCCATCATGAATGCGGTCGGCAGTCAGTTGAGCGATGCCGATATCGCAAACGTTGCAGCCCATTTTTCGGCGCAACCCGGAGCGGCGACGATGACCGCGAAATCAGACTTCCTGCCGAACCTGGCGAAGACGAGCGTCGCGTTCCCGGAGAATTACAAAACGAGCTTTACCAAGTACACGACGATCAATTTCCCAGCGACGAAACAGGTGCGCTACTACTACGCGAACGATGTGGCGCTGCAGGCCGCGAAAGCCGGCAAGCATCTGCCCGACGGCTCGGTGCTGTTCGTCGAGGTCTACACGGCCAAGCTCGACGCCGACAAGCCCGCGATGGGCAGCGATGGTTTCTTCGTGGCCGATCAGCTCACGTTCTATACGGCGATGGCGCGCAACGCAGGCTGGGGCAAGGATTTCCCCGACATGCTGCGGAACGAGGATTGGAATTACGCGATTTTCACCACGGCAAAGCAGCACCGCCCGGGCGTGAACCAGGCCGAATGCCTCGCGTGCCACAAGCCGCTAGACAAGGTGAGCTACACCTTCACGCTCAAGCAGCTTGCCGAAATCGCGAACAAAAA
Source organism: Burkholderiales bacterium (assembly GCA_035525455.1). Taxonomy (GTDB): domain Bacteria; phylum Pseudomonadota; class Gammaproteobacteria; order Burkholderiales; family SG8-41; genus JAQGMV01. The sequence continues at coordinate 7,758 of DATLEF010000172.1, read as the reverse complement.
ATGAGCGTCGCGCTTACTCGACATCGAGCGCCGCAAGCTCGCCCAGCGTCACCGGCTTGATCGGCGAGCGAATGCGGTAGTAGCCGATATCGGCCGGTGGTGCGTGGCGACATTCCGCCAATAGCTCGATCACGGTCAGGCCGCACATGCGTCCCTGACACGGCCCCATGCCGCAACGCGTGAAGGCTTTGAGCTGGTTGGGTCCGGGGCAGTTGTGCCGGGCCAGGATTTCGCGAATGCTGCCGGCCGTCACTTCCTCGCAACGGCATACGACAGTATCGGCCGCATGCGGTGCGAGCCAGCGGCGTGCCGGTCGATACAGCACGTCCAGGAACGGGCGCGCGGCGACGTGCTTGTCGTACTCGGCACGCAAATACGTGGCGCGCTCGTCACGCTCGGACGCGCCGATGCGCCCGCACGCTTCCGCAGCCGCCAGCGCCGCAATCCGCCCGCCGTACTCTGACGCGATCGCACCCACGATGCCGCCGCTGTCGCCTGCGATCAGCACGTTCTGAAGCGAGCTGCGGCCCCAGCGGTCCACGTGCGGGCGAAAGCTGCGCTGGCGATCGTCCCACACATGCCGCGCCCGCATCGACCATGCGAGATTGCCGTTGGGCACGACGCCGTGATGCAGCAGGACCACGTCGGCTTCCTGCCTGGATTGTTTGCCCCGGCGCTCGTACTCCACGCGCTGCACTCGACCGTTGCCTTCGATACGCAGCGCATCGATCGAGCGCTCGACGCGCACGCCCGCGTGCCTGAGCTCGCGAAGGAGCGCGATACCTTTACGAAAATAGTCGGGCGCGTTGGTGAATGCGAATGCGTGCTTGAGCGCTGCGCGGATGTTGCAGGTCGTTTCGAGCACGGCGGCAGGCCGCACGCCCGCGCGCACGAGCTGCGCGACGAGCAGCAGGAGGAGTGGTCCGGCGCCGGCGACGATCACGCGACCTTGTGGAACGAGACCTGATGCTTTGAATGCAGTCTGCGCAGCGCCGCACGTGAGCACACCAGGCAGCGTCCAGCCGGGCACGGGAAAGGGCCGCTCCATCGCACCGGTAGCGACCAGTATCTGCCGCGCTCGCACGTGACCCGAAGCGCCTTCTCTCCGGTAGAAGACGCCCTCGCCGCTAGATGCCGACCAGACTTCACTCCCTGGCCGATAATCGACGGCGGCCGCGCGAAACTTTTTTACGAGCTCTGCCCCGCGCAGATAATCGCCGCCGAGTATCGCAGCGTGCTGCGGACGCGTGGCCAACAGCTTTTCAATGCCGCGATAGATTTGCCCGCCCGGCTCGGACTGCTCGTCCAGTACCGCGACGCTGAGATCGAGTCCGGCCGCTTCGATGGCAGCAGCCATACCGGCAGGGCCCGCGCCGATGATCGCGAAATCGACTGCGCTCACGGGGAAACGGTGCGCTTGCCGGATTGGCGCTCGATACGCATGCCTTCCCTGACCGGGACCAGGCACGCCTGCCGGTTCTGCACGCCATCGATTTCCATGAGGCAATCGAAGCACACACCCATGAGGCAGTAGGGCGCGCGCGGCGTGCCCGATATGGGCGTCGTTCGCGTTACACCACCGGCATAGGCAAGCACGGCTGCGGCGACGCTCAAATCGGCGGAAACCATGATCTCTCTGCCGTCGACGATGACACGCACGTCGGGCGCGCGGCTATCAGGCAGCGGCTTGAACATCGAAGCGTGCGGAAGAAAATCGTTGAAGACGCTCGGGCAGTCTGCCATCGGCAACGTAGCCCGCGTAATGCAGCGCGTGCGCTGCGGCCAGGGTGACACCGCTGTGACAAGTGCACACGAACGCATCGGGATAGTCCGGCGACTGCTCGTAAATCGGCAGCCCGTCCGGCGACATCACGCGCAACGCGGCCCACGTGCGAACGGCGCTGACGTCTTTGAGTAGAGGGAACATACGCACTGCACGATCGGCGAGCCGCTTGATGACTTCGGCAGAGGTCGCGTCGTCGAAACCCGCTTCTTCGCGCGATTCGCCGATCATGATGCTGCCTTCGACAGTCTGGCGCACGGTGATGTTCGGAATCGCAAGCAGCGGCTTCAGGCGCTCGGTGACGATGATCTGGCCGCGCACCGGCATAACCGGCACGTTGAGGCCGATGCGCGGCGCGAGGTCCTTGTTGCCGAGACCGCACGCGAGCACGAGCTTTGCCGCACGGTAATGATGCCCGCCGGCGGTAACCGCGAAACCGGTGCCCGCCGGTCGAACGTCGATGACGCGCGCGTTCGGCACATAGCGGCCGCCGCGCTGCGTGATCGCAGCGTGCAGCGCGCGGAGCAGGTAGAGCGGATTCGCGTGCCCATCGTAAGCCGTGTACGAGGCGCCCACCGCCTGCGGGCCCACCGCAGGCACGAGCGACTTGAGCTCAGCGCGATCGAGCATCTGGTAATCGAACGCGCGCTCGGCCGATTCGCGCCGCAGCTGTTCCATCATCGCGCGTCGTATCTCGAGCTCCTCTTCGGTGAGGCAGATCTGCACGCCGCCCGGCCGCTCGTGTCCGCAATCGACTCCGGTTTCGCTTTTCAGCTCGGAAGCAAATCCGCTCCAGTCGTCGGACGAAAGCCGGGTCCACCCCTGGTACTCGGGCGCGCCGCAGCCTTTGCTCTGCACCCAGATCAGGCCGAAGTTGCCGCGCGAGGCACGATAGGCAACGTCGCCCTCATCGAGAACGATGACGTTCAAGCCCCGCCGCGCGAGCCCGTACGCGACTGCCGAGCCGACGAGCCCCCCGCCCACGACGATCGCATCGGCACTGTCAGTCGAAGTTGCTGCTCTCGAATGCGGCATGGCGCTAATCCCCGCTTTTGATGCCCGCTTCGCGGATCACGCGGCCCCACTTTGCAAACTGCTCCGCCGTAATCCTGGCGAGCTCATCCGGGCTCGAAGTCGCGACTTCCACGCCTTCGTGCGCGAACCGCTGCTTGATGTCGTCCGCCGGGAGCCTTTGCACCATCTCGCGGTTGAGTCGCTGCACGATCGCGGCGGGCGTGCCCGCAGGCGCCACGAGCGAATAGAACTGCTGCAGCTCGAAGCCGCGGAGTCCGGACTCGTCGATCGTCGGAATGTCCGGCGCAAGTGAGGTGCGTGTGAGGCTCGTCACGCCGAGCGCGCGCACCCGGTTACTGCGAACCGGCGGCAGCGCGGTCAGGAAGTTGCTGATCATCATCTGGGTCTCGCCCTGCAGGAGCGACAGCATGGCTGGCGCGCCGCCTTTGAATGGGACGTGGACCAATTTCACCTGTGCCATCGCCTGAAACAGCTCGGTGCCCAGATGCGCGGGCCCGCCCTGTCCGGTGCTGGCGAATGCGATACGGCCCGGGCTCGCTTTTGCGAGCGCGATCAGCTCGCGCACCGATTTGGCCGCGACGGAAGGGTGCGCGACGAGCATGTACGCCGTCGTTCCGGCCAGCGATATCGACGCGAAATCCTTGACCGGATCGTACTTGCGGTCGCGGTCGAGGGCGGGCCCGGTGATCAGCGTGGCGGCACTTCCGAGCAGCAGCGTGTAGCCGTCTTTTGGCGCACGCGCGACCAGCTCCGCGGCAATGCGGCCGCCCGCGCCGCCGCGATTGTCGACGATGATGGGCTGGCCCAGCGCGGGCGCGAGCTTGTCGGAGATCGCGCGTGCGACGGTGTCGGTCCCGCCGCCCGGCGCATTCGGGACGATCAGGCGTATGGGTTTTACGGGATACGTTTGCGCGTGCGAGCTCGGTACCAATGCGGCAGTGCCAACGAACGCACACACAAACAGACGATGGACGAGCTGAGCGCCTAGCATAATGAGGCTATTGTATAAGGACATCCTGGTGAAGAGTCCTCAGCACGGTTAGGAACAACAGTGCGCAACATTGGTCCGGATCGCACCGTGAAGGTCATATGTCGCGCGGCGCGCTATCTATGGGCAGCGCCGAACTCGGTCATCGGGCTGGCATTGGGTGTTGTCGCCCTGATGTTCGGCGCGAGCATGCGCGTGCGCAGCGGTGCGCTGGAGTTCGGCGGTGCTCGCATCCCCCGACCCTTTGCTTTCTGCGCCATCACATTCGGTCACGTGATTCTCGGCGTCGATCACGCCACGCTGGAGGCCGTGCGAGCACACGAGCAAGTCCATGTGCGGCAGTATGAGCGCTGGGGCCCGCTCTTCGTGCCGGCGTATTTATTGTCGAGCCTCGTACAGCTGGTGCGCCGGCGGAATCCTTATCGTGACAACTATTTCGAACGCGAGGCGCGGGAGAAGGCCGCGAACGCGCTTTCATCGAGCTTTTCGCGCCGCACCTGAAGCATGCCGCCGTCGAGAAAGCGATCACGGAGTCGGCAACGCGGCGAAGCCGCAAGGCCTGATGCCCGCAAACAAAAATCTGGAGCGCGCGCTGGCAGCATCCCTTACCATAGGCCACGCAGGAGGAGGCTCTTTGAAGGTTGCATATCCGATCGTGCTGGGCGCGATGATCGCGGCCAGCACGGCCCTCGCTCAATCGTTTCCCCAGCGGCCGCTGCGCTTCGTGATTCCATTTCCGCCGGGGGGCGGCGCCGATAACCTCGCCCGCATCGTCGGCGTGCCGGCCGGGGAAAAGCTCGGCCAGCAGATCGTCATCGACAACCGCGCCGGCGCCGGCGGCAATATCGCGGCGGAAGTCGTCTCGAAAGCAGCGCCTGACGGCTATACGCTGCTGCAGGCGAACGTGTCGCACGCGATCAGCACGTCGCTTTACAGAAAGCTCAACTACGACCTGCTGCACGATTTCACGCCGGTGACCCAGCTCGCGTCCATCCCGTTCGTGCTCGCCGTCAATCCAGGTATCGGCGTCAATTCGGTCAAGGATCTGATCGCCCGTGCCAAAGCGAAGCCTGGCGATCTCGCCTACGCATCATCCGGCAACGGCGGCCCCAGTCATCTTGCAATGGAGCTTTTCAAATCGATGTCGGGTGTCGAGATCCGGCACATCCCTTATAAGGGCGCGGTCTCGGGGGCGGCGGATCTCGTGTCAGGGAATGTGCACGTCATGTTCTTTACGGTGTCCGCCGCACTGCCGCTGATGGCGGGCGGCCGGCTGAAAACGATCGGCATCGCAAGCCCGCGGCGAACACCGCTCGCGCCGGAGCTGCCGACCATCAGCGAATCCGGGCTGCCGGGTTTCGAGGCGACGACCTGGTTCGGCGTGATGGCCCCGAGCCGCACCCCACAGGCGATCGTCACGAAACTGCACGCGGTTTTTACCGGCGCCCTGAAAACGCCCGAAGTCCGTGAGCGGCTGCTGAAGCAGGGGTTCGAAGTCCTCGGCAGCACGCCTGAAGAGTTCGCGGCTTACGTAAAAAACGAAATACCGAAGTGGGCGAAAGTCGTGAAAGCGTCCGCAGCTTCGGTCGATTAGCTTCCGGCATCCGAGCCCGTGCGCCTCGTCCTCGGCTGCTCGCCCGGCAGCGCTTCCGATCAGGTGGCGCGGCTCATCGTGCCGGCACTCTCGTCTGCGCTCGGGCGCGACATTCATATCGAGCTCGAGCCCGGCAGCAACGGCGCCGATGCCGCTTGTGACGTCGCCACGGCGCGCGCCGACGGCGAAACGCTCTTCATGGCCACACTCGGCACGCACGCGCTCGCGCCGCACCTCGAAGAGAATCTGCCCTACGATCCGCTGCACCACTTCGCACCGGTGGCGCTGGTCGCAACTGCTCCACTGCTGCTGACCTGTCACCCGTCGCTCCCGATTTCGAGCGTGAGCGATCTCGTTGAAGTCGCGCGGAACGAACCGCGCACGGTAACCTACGGCACCTCAGCCATCGGCGGTGCGTCCCATCTCGCAGCGGAGCTCTTCCAGCACATGACAGGCATCGAAATGCGTCACGCGCGCTTCGATCACACCGACCGACTGTACGAAGATCTCGAAGCGGGTCGCATTGCAGTGAGCTTCAACAACATGATGTCGATGCTGCCGCGGTGCAAAAGCAAAGCCCTGAGGGCGCTGGGCGTCACCGGTGCGCGCCGCAGCACTGCCGCGGAAGAGATTCCGACGATCGCCGAAAGCGGGCTGCCGGGCTACGAGGTTTCGAACTGGCTTGGAATCGTTGCCCCAAGGCGCACGCCGGCGCCTATCGTGGGTGAGCTGAACACGGCTGTCGGCAAAGCGCTGGCGAACGCCACGATCGTCGAAACGTTTCGCGCCGCAGGCGTAACACCGTGCGGTGGATCGCCACAGGCTTTCTTCGACTTCATAACGCGGGAAATCGGGCGCTGGGGTCCGATCGTCGCGCGCTTTCACGACGTACGATGACTACAGCGAGGTGTCGATGTCGAGCCGATTCAATCCTGTCCTGGCGGTCCTCTTGATGCACGCGCTGCCTGCCGCGCATGCGGCGCAGCCCTACGATCCTGACGCCGAAGGCACTTTCTCCATCGTCGCCCGCGATCCGAATTCGGGTGAGCTCGGCATGGGCGTTCAATCGAAAGCGTTTGCGACCGCGAGCCGCACGATAACCGTCAAAGGCGGCGTAGTGGCGATCGCGCACCAGGCGACCTCCAATCCGATGTACGGCGTGATCGGCCTCGAGCTGTTGCACGCAGGCATGACGCCGCAGCAGGCGCTCGATGCGATGGTGCGCAGCGACGACGGACGCGAGAGTCGACAGGTCGCCATGATCGATGCGCAGGGACGCACGGCTGCCTTTACCGGCAGTCTGCCGCAGAACTGGAAAGGCCATCGCTGCGGAGTGGATTACTGTGCGCAGGGCAACATACTGACCGGGCCGGAAGTCGTGGACGCGATCGCACGTTCTTTCGAATCGTCGAAAGGCCCGCTCGCAGAACGTCTGCTCGCAGCGCTCGACGCAGGCCAGGCCGCCGGCGGTGATGCACGCGGCATGCAGGCCGGCGCGCTGGTAGTAGCCAAGCCGCTTGCGGGCGCTGCAGGGTTCGGTGACCGCGTCGTGGATCTCCGCGTAGACGACCATCGTGCACCGCTGGGAGAGCTGCGGAGGCTCCTCAACATGCTGCGATCGAACCAGCTCGTCACCGAAGCGAATGCGAAGCTGCGCGACGATGACGCGGCTGCCGCGATGCAGGCGGCGCGCGCGGCGACCGACAAATCGCCCGAGAACGACAGCGCATGGGTCGCACTGGGTGCCGCACGCACCCGTTCCGGCGAAAAAGGAGAAGCGCTCAAGGCGATCAGCCGTGCGGTCGAGCTGAACCCGGCGAACCGGCGCCAGATTCCGCGCAATCCGGCTTTCGAGACGCTCTACAACGATGCCGACTTCCAGCGGATCACAGGAGTCTTGAAGTGATGGAGCTCGATTCATGGAGGAACGTCGAATGCGGCTACATCTGACGCTTGCGGCAGCCGTCGCATTCCCATTCCTTGTGGTCGATGCAGCGCAGGCCCAGAGCTATCCCGAGCGTCCGGTACGCGCAGTCGTACCTTTCCCGGCGGGCGGCGGCACCGATATCCTCGCGCGCCTATTGCTGCAGAGAATGTCGGAGCGGCTGGGCGCGAATTTCGTCATCGACAATCGCGCGGGCGCGGGCGGAACAATCGGCACCGAGATCGTCGCCAAAGCGCCGCCGGACGGTTACACGCTGCTCGTGGCGAGCAGCAGCCACACGATCAATCCGAGCGTGTACAAGAAGATCAGCTACGCGCCGCTGCGCGATTTCGCGCCGATCACGTTGATCGCATCCGGCCCGGGTCTGCTGGTCGTGCACCCTTCAGTGCCTGCGAAAAGCGTCAAAGAACTGA
>DATLEF010000160.1:0-17459 GCA_035525455.1 Burkholderiales bacterium | reverse complement strand
GTAAGCGGCTCTAAGAGCTGAAAAAAAGCCCTGTCGGAGCACAGGGCTTTTTTGTTTGTGAAGGCGTCTCACATGAAATTCATCGACGAAGCAGTAATCGAAGTCCACGCCGGGAAAGGCGGGGATGGCGTTGCGAGCTTTCGCCGGGAAAAGTTCGTGCCGCGCGGCGGGCCCGATGGCGGTGACGGCGGCCGCGGCGGCACCATTTACGCCGTGGCCGACCGCAATATCAACACGCTGATCGACTATCGCTACGCGCGCATCCATCGTGCAAAAAATGGCGGAAAAGGCCAGGGTGCGGACTGCTACGGACGCGGGGCTGCCGACATTGTGCTGCGGTTTCCAGTCGGAACGATTATCTCCGACTTCGAAACGGGCGAGCTCATAGCGGACCTCGCGCACCATGAGGCGGGCGCGGTGCTCGCGCAAGGCGGCAAAGGCGGTCTCGGCAATCTTCACTTCAAATCGAGCACGAATCGCGCGCCCCGTCAGTTCACTCGCGGGGAGCCCGGAGTCAGTCGCAAGCTCAAGCTCGAGCTCAAAGTTCTTGCGGACGTCGGTTTGCTCGGCATGCCGAACGCGGGAAAATCGACATTTATTCGCGCCGTATCGGCAGCGCGTCCGAAAGTCGCCGATTATCCCTTCACCACGCTCCATCCGAACCTGGGGGTCGTCCGCGCTGACGAACATCGCAGCTTCGTCATTGCCGATATACCAGGGTTGATCGAAGGCGCCGCGGAAGGCGCTGGACTCGGTCACCAGTTCCTGCGCCATCTCACACGCACCCGGCTTCTGTTGCACATCGTCGATCTCGCGCCACTCGATGCGGGCGCCGACATCGTCAAGGACGCCAAAGCAATCGTCGCCGAGCTCAAGAAGTACGATGTCGAGCTGTATCGTAAACCGCGTTGGCTCGTGCTCAATAAAGCCGACCTGTTGCCCGTCGAAAGCCGAGACAAAATCGTTCGCAGCCTCGTGCGCAAGTTGGGCTGGAAAGGAAAAACCTTTATCATCTCGGCGCTTACCGGCGACGGTTGTTCGCAGCTCGTGTACGCAATCATGGATCATCTCGAGCAGGCGCTGCGCTCAACGACGGAAGCCGAAGCGACAGTGGAAGCGGCTGCGCGTGAAACCATGGAAGCAGGCCAAAGCCAGCACCGGTCCGGCAGCCGAGCGTAAGGCGCCGTCACAGCTCGTTCGGCCTCTCAACTAGGTCTGGGCCCTATTCAAGATGTCTACGTCCCATCTTCAGACTGCGCATCGTCTGGTGATCAAAGTCGGCAGCGGACTCGTCACCAATGCGGGCCAGGGACTCGATCGCGTTGCGCTTGCAGGCTGGGCCGAGCAGATCGCCGCGCTGCGAAAGGAAGGACGGCAAATCGTGCTCGTGTCGAGCGGCGCCATAGCCGAGGGCATGCAGCGCCTCGGTTGGAAGCGGCGGCCTCACGCCCTGCACGAACTACAGGCAGCCGCCGCTGTGGGCCAGATGGGGCTCATACACGTCTACGAATCGTGCTTTCGCGAGCATGGGCTGCTCACGTCCCAGGTTCTGCTCACTCACGACGACCTTGCCGACCGCAAGCGCTACCTGAATGCCCGCTCCACCCTGCGCACTCTGCTCGCGCTTGGCGTAATTCCGATCATCAACGAGAACGATACGGTGGCCAGCGACGAGATTCGCTTCGGCGACAATGACACGTTGGCGGCGCTCGTTACCAATCTGGTCGAAGCCGATGCGCTGATCATCCTCACCGATCAAAGCGGGCTCTACGACCGCGATCCGCGCAAGCACCCGGACGCGCGTCTGGTGTCAGTCGGCCAGGCGGGAGACGATGCGCTGGAAGCGATGGCGGGCGGCGCGGGCAGCGCCATCGCGCTCGGCGGGATGCTGACTAAAATACTCGCTGCCAAGCGCGCAGCGCGCAGCGGAGCCCATACGGTCATCGCCTCGGGACGCGAAGCTCAGGTGCTGCTGCGACTGGCTGGCGGCGAGGCGATCGGCACACACCTCGTTGCAGAGCGCCCCACCCTTGCAGCGCGCAAACAGTGGCTAGCCGATCATTTGCAGGTGCGGGGGCGGCTCGTGCTCGACGCGGGTGCCGTCAAAGCGCTGAAAATCGATGGCAAGAGCCTGCTCCCGATTGGGGTACACGAGGCGAGCGGCGACTTCGAGCGCGGCGAGGTGGTGAGCTGCCTCGACCAGGCGCGCAATGAAATCGCGCGCGGCCTCGTCAATTACAGCGCAGTCGAAACACGCCGCATTCTGCAGACGCCTTCCAATGAAATCGAGGCGAAGCTGGGCTATATCGATGAGCCCGAGCTTATCCATCGCGATAACCTGGTGTTGATGTAGGACCGGAAATGCGCAGCGGCAGGGACGATAAGGCTGTCGCTGTCGACGCGAGATCAGCCGTCGGAGCCCACTTGCGGACGTAACCCCACGCCGCGCTTCAACGCATCTATCGCCTGCCACGGAGCCGTCGGGCGCGTGCGCTGCGCGCAGAAGTATTCGTGGTACAGCGTGTGATGGTGCGGCGTGAGATCGCGCAGCACGACGCGCTCCCACTTCGTATCACGCGCCTGGGCCCAACTGTGATCGTTGCGCCCGAGCGCATAGAGCTTCCGCTCCCGGGTCTCACACCGCATGCCCTCGAAACTCACGTTGGTTGCGCCGCCGGCCGCACGGGCTACCACGACGTAACGCACGACACCGTCTTCGCTGACTGTGATCGAGGAAGTATCGACATAAAATTCATGCGCTGTCGCGGCGCCTGTATTGACCCGCACCAGATTTTCTGGTTTTGGATACGCAGGTGCCTCGACCTTCAACTCCTTCCATGATTTTTCGTCTTCGTCCAAATCGACCTGCCATGGCCGCTCTTTCGGTTGGCTGCACGCCGAGACGAGGGCGAGAGCGAGAATTGCCAGAATGCCCGAACTGCTAGCCCGCATAGAGGTGGTCCCGCGTTGCCGGTAACGCGAGGCGCCCGCCGGTCAGCGGCTTTCCTCCGAGCACCTGATAGATCGACATCCATCCGCGTTCGAACGCGTGCGCCGATCCGGCCATATAAATTCGCCAGATGCGATAGATTTTTTCGCCCACGGCTGCAAGCGCCGGTTCGCGATTGGCTTCGAGGCGCTCGACCCATTGCCATAAAGTTCGAGCATAGTGCGGGCGCAGGCTCTCGATGTCCCATGGCTCGAGGCCTTGTGCTGACATCTCCTCGATGACGTGCGCTATGTGGCTCAGCTCGCCGCCGGGGAAAACGTAGCGGTCTATGAAAGTGCCGATATCGCTGCCGAGCTCCCGCCGATCGGGCGAATTCAGGGTTATGCCGTGGTTCATGACCAGACCGCCCGGCCGCAGCATCCCGAAAATTTTACCGAAGTAAATCGGAAAATTCTTACGCCCAACGTGCTCGAACATGCCGACGCTCGCGATCTTGTCGTAGGACTCGTTTTCGGGGAGATCGCGGTAATCGAGCAGCTTCACTTCGCACGCGTCTTCGAGTCCCGCTTCCCGAATGCGCTGTTGCGCGTAGTGGTACTGGTTTTCAGAGAGCGTGATGCCAGTGGCCCGAACCCCATAGCGCTCCACCGCCCATAAGATGAGAGCACCCCAACCGCAACCGATATCGAGGAAGCGCTCGCCGGGCTTGAGCATGAGCTTGCGGCAGATGTGATCGAGCTTCTGCTCCTGGGCGAGCTCGAGGTCGTCGTCGGGCCGGCGGAAATAGGCGCACGAGTATACGCGGCGCCGGTCGAGCCATAGCCCGAAGAAGTCGTCGTTCACGTCATAGTGGTGGCGGATCGACTTCGTATCGAACACGCGGCTGTGACCAATCCACTTGCGCAGTTTCACGCTCGCACGGCGCGGCGTGGTCGGCGGAGCGGAGAGCGCCTCGGTGACGCGCAGCACCTGCCGGGCTTCGCCTTCGACGTCGAGGTCCTCTTCGACGTAATAGCGTGCAAGCTTTCCCATAGTCGGCCGCATGAGCGACGCAAGGACTTTCGGCGAATGCACCGTTAGGTTCACGCGCGCGTCCTGCTTTGGCGTAAGGCGCTGCCCATTCCAGAGCGTGATCGCGAGCGGGACGTCGAGCTCCCGTATCCGCTGCTCGATCCGCCCTAACAGTCCGTCTTCGTGCTGCATGCGCTTCTCCCATTTGCAAGGATTCCGACTATTGCGCCATGGCCCTGCAGCGCGGTATCAGGTACTCAAATCCTCGGCGAGAGCGGCGACGATATCCCTCGCTATTTGCTCGACTCGCACATCGTAATTGGGGTGATCGATTCCTGCTGACAACGAAGCGCCGTGCTTCAATGCACGCATCATGCCCGGCTCGAGCTCGAAGCGCAAAAAGTGAACAGACGACGTCTTGACATCGGTTTCGCGGTCGCAATCTTCATCCGCGAGCGCGTAAACGCGCGCCGCCCCGGCAACCTGCACCCAGACTCGATCTTCGATGCCGATCAGTTTGCTCAGCATGACAGCGCGTTGCTGCGGGTCCGGATATTCGATCATCATCGTCGCTTTCCAGTTGCTGCCGTCCGGAACGAGCGCAGCATAGGCGTCGAGCTCGGCCTGGATAGCATCTTCCTCGAAAATACGCTCGGCGCGCAGCATCTCCTGGACTTGATAGCGAATGGTGAGCTCGTCTTCGAAGTACAGGGTTACGTTGTCGCCGAGATGAAGCAATCGACGCTGCTTGTGCTCTAGCACACGCGTACGGAACTCGGGGCGAGCCTTCGCGTAAGCTTCGAGGGTCATCAGGGTTTGGCGCGTAATGCGGGCCATAGTCAGATGCCGTAGGCGAGGCGGATTAGACTGATCGGATGCTTTTTCTTACCTGCGGCTAACATCATCCCTTGTTCGATGTGGCGCGCGGCGATCGCACAATCCGAGGTGATGTAGTCCGGATCATCTTCGGCCATCTGCCGGAACACCGGACGTCCGATCTTCATCGACTGCTCGAAATACTCGCTCTTCACGCCCCAGGTGCCGTCGTGGCCCGAGCAGCGCTCGACCGTGAGGAGACGAGTTCCCGGTACCATTTCCAGCAACTCGCGCGTTTTCTGGCCCATGTTCTGCACGCGAAGATGACAGGGCACGTGATACGAAACGCGCCCCAGCGTATTACGAAATTGGGTATTCAGAAGTCCGTCTTTATGCCTGAGCACCAGGTATTCGAATGGATCGAAGATCGCCCTTGAGACCGCGGCCACGTCCGCGTCTTCCGGAAAAAGCAACGGCAGCTCGTGTTTGAACATCAATGTGCACGACGGTACGGCCGTCAGCAGCGCGTATCCCTCGCTCGCCAGTTTCGCGAGGACCGGGATGTTGCGCTCTTTGGCGCGAGCAACCGCGTCGAGGTCCCCCAGTTCGAGTTTCGGCATGCCGCAGCAGACTTCTTTTTCCGCCAGCTTGGTAGGAATCTGGTTATGCGCGAGCACCGCCAGCAGGTCGTGTCCGATGTCAGGCTCGTTGTAGTCGACGTAGCACGTCGCGAACAGCGCTACTTTGCCGGGTGTCGCAGCGCCATTCCTGATGGGGAATGATGCGTCGGTTACACAGTGGCTGCGAAACCGCGCGTGCGCGTACTCGGGCAACACCCGCTCCTTGTGTATGCCTACGATGCGATCGAGCGCGGCGCGTACCGGCGCCGATTTGTTGGCCGCGTTCACGAACTGGACGACCACGGGTATGGTTGCAAGCCGGCCGACCGGGTCCGTGCTCGACAGGACCTTATCCCGCAGCGGGATCCCGCCTTTGCGAAACTTGACGGCTTTGGCACGCAACTGCAAGTGCGGAAAATCGACGCGCCACGGGTGAGGCGGCACGTACGGGCACTTCGTCATGTAGCACAGATCGCACAGATAACAGCGATCGACCACTTCCCAGTAGCGGGACTTGTCGACTTGATCGAGCTCGCCGCTTGCCGTCTCGTCGATCAGATCGAACAGATGCGGGAATGCGGTGCACAGGTTCACGCACCGCCGACACCCGCTGCAAATTTCGTAGACGCGCTCGAGCTCCGCGAAGACTTTCGCTTCGTCGTAGAAGCCTTCGGATTTCCAGTCGAGGGCCTCCCGCGTAGGCGCGTCGAGACTGCCTTCTCGCGCCGTCATGCGCCTAAGCCACAAAGAGCGAAACGGCGAAGCTCAAGCTCGCCGCTTCGGAACATCAGTCGGTGAGCGCGTCGAGCGCTTTCTGGAAGCGATTGGCATGCGAACGCTCGGCCTTGGCCAGCGTTTCGAACCAGTCCGCGATTTCGCTGAAGCCTTCGTCGCGCGCAGCCTTCGCCATACCGGGGTACATGTCGGTGTATTCGTGAGTTTCACCGGCAATGGCTGCCTTCAGGTTATCCCGCGTTCGCCCGAAAGGCAGATCGGTCGCCGGATCGCCGCACGTTTCCATGTACTCGAGATGCCCGTGAGCGTGTCCGGTCTCCCCCTCCGCCGTCGAGCGGAAAACCGCGGCGACATCGTTCTGCCCTTCGACGTCAGCTTTCGCAGCGAAATAAAGATAGCGGCGGTTCGCCTGGGATTCGCCGGCGAATGCTGCCTTGAGATTGGAATGGGTTTGGGACCCTTTTAGTTGCATGGCCATGCTCCTTTGGTTACGGGTATCTACCGCGCCAATTGCGCTTCGATTTCCGAGAATGTCAGTGCGATTTCGCTGGTCGGAATCGCCACACCAAGCTGACGGGCGATCTGAGTTGCAGAAAAAAGCCCGCGCACGCTCTGGCGCGCGCCGCCAGAGTCTTCCACGACGAGCGCATGTTGTCGACCCGACTGCTTCAGCGTCGCGACGACATGGCCCACCTTTGCCGTACGCACGTCGTTCACGTCCAGTACTTCGAGTCGATTCTGAGGCGTCATCACGTCGCGCACCAAGAGCTCTTGCCGGCGTATGCCGCGCTGGGTAATGACCTGCATTGGCTTCTCACCCAGTATGTCGCTTGCGGTTATCACGCCGACCACCTGCCGGTTTTGATCGACTACAAGTAGCAGTCTCACGCCGCGCTGGATCATGCGCGCGTGCGCCTCATCCACGCTGTCGCCGGACAGAATAATCACCGCCGTGATAGACCGCAGATCCGTCATGACCTGCAGCGCTGGATCGTCCAGGGTGACCCGCTCCGGAACGGTTTGAGTGGGTTGCGCATAGCCGCTGCCCGCGCGCAGAAGCGAAAAATGAAGGGGCGAGTAATCTCTGAGCATCGCTAGACCACGAATGATTCGATTGTTTGTCGTCGTGCGTCAGCTGCGGGAAAGCTGGCTCACAGGCTGTTCGGGCGATCGCGGCTGCGTGCGATAGTCGGCCCGGCGCCGCAGATATCGCGAGAGCTCGCTCAAGGCTTTCTGATAGACATCGCGTTTGAAATCGATCACGGACTCCATAGGGACCCAGTAATCGCTCCAGCGCCAGGCGTCGAACTCGGGCTTCTCGCAGGCGCGCAGACACACGTCGCAGTCGCGACCCACGAGCCGCAGCAGGAACCAGATCTGTTTCTGCCCGCGGTAATTCCCGCGCCAGTCGCGCTTGATCCACTGATCCGGCACTTCATAGCGCAACCAGTCCCGCGTGCGTCCCAATATCGTTACGTGCTGCGGATTGAGCCCCACTTCTTCGCGCAACTCGCGGTACATCGCCGTTTCCGGCGTTTCGCCGTGCTTTATACCGCCCTGCGGAAATTGCCACGAGTGCTCGCGCACCCGCTTGCCCCAGAAAACCTCGTTCTTTCCATTGCACAGGATAATGCCAACATTGGGGCGATAACCGTCACGATCGAGCATGTCGTAACCCCGGTAAGTTCGTCAGTTTTCAGGATTTTTTCATACTTCAAAAGCGAATGAAAGCCCGCGGAGCACTTTGCGCAACGCGAAACGCCCGTCGACTCCTCACGGATATAGCTCATGCTTGTCGTGGCGATTCATTTTTCGCAGGCTTTCCACGAATTTCGGGAACTCGAGACCGTACTGGTCAGCCAACGTGTCAGCGCGGCGCTGAAGGTCACTCCAGGTGAGGAGACCCGGATTGCGTTCGAACCCGAAAACGATGACATTGCCTGGCCGTTCGGCAGGAAGACAAAGTGTGCCGGCGGGAAACGCGTCTTCCAGCCGCTGCAGCAAAGTATTGAAGAGCTTGTCGCCGCCCCATAGATTGACGACAACGACGCCACCGGGCCTGAGGCGCTCACGGCAGGCGTTGTAAAACGTACGGGTCGCAAGCGCTTCCACATGGGAGTCGGCCTCGTAGCCGTCGATGAGCAGTACGTCAGCGCTCACGTCCTTTCGTAGCACATGCTCGGACCCGTCGGCGATCAGCACTTCGAAGCGCGATTCGTCGAACGGCACATGAAAATACTGGCGGGCAATCGTCACGACTTGCGCGCTCACTTCGGCCACTTGCGTCTTCGCTGCCGGCAGCCGCTCGTACACGAACTTCGCAAGCGAGCCGCCGCCCAGGCCGATCATGAGCACCTGCGCCGGTGGAGGCACGAACAGCAAAAAGGCCATCATGCTGCGCGTATACGAAAGCTCGAGATCGTTCGGGCGCGCGAGCCGCATCGAGCTCTGGATCGTGTCGCTGCCTATGTGCAGCGAACGCACACCGTAACGTTCACTGATGTAAACGGTTTCGGAATCGTCTGCGGGTTTGCGGACGCGCCACTTCGCGAGAAATTTCATTTCGGTTGATCGTGCGAGACATCTTCCAACTTTCGGTAGAATAAGGCCTTTTCGCCGTTTCAACCATGCGCGTCTCGCAGTTTTTCATATCCACGCTGAAGGAAGCGCCGGCCGAAGCCGAAGTCGTAAGTCACAAGCTCATGCTCCGCGCGGGGCTCATCAGGCGCCTTACCAGCGGCATTTATACGTGGATGCCGCTCGGGCTGCGCGTGCTGCGAAAAGTAGAAGCAATCGTTCGCGAAGAAATGAATCGCAGCGGTGGGATCGAACTGTCGATGCCCGCCGTCCAGCCGGCGGAGCTGTGGCAGGAATCAGGCCGCTGGGACCAGTACGGACCCGAGCTGCTGCGATTCAAGGACCGCCACCAGCGCGACTGCTGCTTCGGACCGACACACGAAGAAGTGGTGAGCGATATCGTCCGGCGCGACGTGAAAAGCTATCGACAGCTTCCGCTCAATCTCTACCAGATCCAGACCAAGTTCCGCGATGAAGTCCGCCCGCGGTTCGGCGTCATGCGCGGCCGCGAATTTCTGATGAAAGACGCGTACTCGTTTCATGTAGACAAGGCGAGTCTCGACATCACCTATCAGGCGATGTACGAGTGTTACAGCCGGATTTTCGAGCGATTGGGCCTTAAATTCCGCGCCGTCGCTGCAGATACCGGCAGCATCGGCGGGACGGGATCACACGAATTCCATGTGCTCGCCGATTCGGGCGAAGACTCGATTGCGTACTCCCCCGATTCGCAATACGCCGCAAACGTCGAGCTTGCCGAAGCGGTCCAGCCCGCGACAACCGGGGCAGCTCGCGAGCCGCTCGCCAAGGTTGCGACGCCCGGCGTAAAGACTATTGCGGAGCTTGCCGGCTTTCTGAAGGTGCCTGCGACACGAACGGTAAAGGCGATCGTCGTCGACGGGGTGGACGGCCGGCCCGTGCTCCTCCTTCTCCGCGGTGATCACGAGCTGAACCTGGTCAAGGCAGGCAAGCTCGATCTCGTCGATAAGCCCGTGCGATTCTCGACGCCGGAAGCCATCAAAACCGCGTTCGGCGCGCACCCGGGCTCGCTCGGCCCGATAGGCTATGCCGGACCGGTGGTCAGCGACCGTGCTGTCGCAGCGATGTCGGATTTCGTGATCGGCGCGAACGAGGACGGCTTCCACTACACCGGAGCGAACGTCGGCCGCGATTTTCCTGGGCCGCAGGTTGCCGACATACGCAATGTCGTCGCCGGCGACCCGAGTCCGGACGGTAAAGGCAACCTGGAAATTTGTCGCGGCATCGAAGTAGGCCATATCTTCCAGCTGCGTACGAAATACTCCAGCGCGATGAACTTGACGTTCCTCGATGAGGCCGGCAAGTCGCGATCGATGGAGATGGGTTGCTACGGCATCGGCGTCACTCGCATCGTCGCGGCGGCCATCGAGCAGAACCATGATGCGCGCGGCATCGTTTTTCCATCTGCCATGGCCCCGTTCGACGCAGCCATAGTGCCTATAGCCATGGGAAAAAATGAGCGCACGCGAGTCGCAGCCGAGCAGTTGCACGCCGAGCTCGTTGCCGCAGGTGTGGAAGTTCTCCTTGACGACCGTGATGAGCGTCCGGGTATCATGTTCGCCGACATGGAGCTCATCGGCATTCCACACCGCATCGTCGTCGGTGAACGCGGATTAAAGGACGGCAACGTCGAATACCAGGGACGCAGCGATGCAAGCGCTCAAAGCGTGCCGCTTGCTGAAGCTGTCGAGTTCCTGAAAACGAGGGTCGGCAGAACTTGATGCGATTTTCAAAATTGCTTGCGGTTATGATGGCGAGCGCACTGACGCTGGCGGCTCCCGCGGTTTATGGGGGCGCCCAGATTTACGAGCCTCTGTCTGCCAGCGTGCAGGCGGCACTCAGCAAGGCCGTTTCCGACCGCGCCGTGCCCTATCTCGCCTTTGAGACCGAAACGGAGGCGCGCGAATGGCTTGTGGTCAATTCCGCGCGCCTTGCGAAACGCATCCCGGACCGAGTCGCGCGTGAAGAATTGCTAGTCACAGTGCATTACGAAGCAAAGCGGGCGGGCCTCGACCCACAACTGGTGCTCGGACTCATACAAGTGGAAAGCGCTTTTCGCAAATACGCGCTCTCCAGCGCCGGCGCTCGTGGCTTCATGCAGGTGATGCCGTTCTGGATACGGGTGATAGGCAATGCCGATCACAATCTTTTCCATTTGCGTATCAATCTGCGGTACGGCTGCGTGATTCTTCGCCACTATATCGACCTGGAGAAAGGCGATCTGTTTCGGGCCCTTGGCCGGTATAACGGCAGCCTGGGACGGCCGGAGTATCCCAATATGGTGCTCGCCGCCTGGCGCGGGCAGTGGAGTTATCCGGTGCGCGTCGTGGAAGAATCGAAGGATCGCCAGAAAGTCACGTCCTCTGCGATGTGAGTCGGGGCGGCGCCGAGCGCGGCCGCTCCGCCTAAGTTGCCCTCAGGCACGCCCAGTGCATTGACTTGCACAGCAAATTAATCCTACCGGGAGTGGTCATGGAGCGCTGGCAATTTATCCAGAGCCCCGCGGGCGGATGGTATTGGCTTTGTTCTGACGTGATTTCCCGCAAGACGCGCACGAGTGGCGCCGTGTTCAACAGCCGCACCGAATGCATGGCCAACGCCATGGAATACGGCTATCCGCGAGTTGTTTCCGCCAGCCAGCACACAGCAGGCAAGCGCATGCCGCGCCGCCGCCGCAGCAAAGCTGGGTGACGTGTGCACGAGGAGTCCAACGCGATGACCCAATGGGAATTTCTGCAAACGCGCGCCGTGAAGTGGAAGTGGCGGCAGATGGGTAAAGCCGGCATCGTGCTGAACGAATCAGCCGAATTTGCCTTCCTCGCTCAATGCATGCAGGACGCTGAGCTAAACGGGTTCAGCGTCGATGATCACATAATCAGCTGCGATAAGGGCACAGCGCTCTGGAGCGAAGCGCCCGAAGAACGTTTCTAAACTCGATCATGGACCCGCGGCTTCCAAACCGCGCTCAGGCGCAGGTGGGAGCTCTTCTTCCTTCTCGGCTGCCTGAAAGAGCGTAGCGAGCGGAACGCGCAGGCGTTCACCGATGCGCACACCCATGTCGTGCACGAGCGCTTCTAGCTGGGCATCTGCGTCCCGGCCCGGTAAATGGGCGTCGCCGCGGAAGACGAACAAACGAAATACGTCCTCTACGGTCACTGTTGTCGCGTCCCGGTGCAACACCCAGCCACCCGGCAGGGTGCGCCGCACCCATCCGGCTCCTACCATCGTTTCAAGAATACCTTCGACATTTTCAATGCGCACCGTGGCAGCGCCGAGAAGCTCCGATAGCGTTACGCTCGCTCCGCGCTGATGTGCGCCCCAAAGCATTTTCAGGATCTGCAGGGCGTCGAAAAAATCGCTTCCAGGCAATGGCCTGCGTTGACCTGCTGCTTCACGCCATTCGGGCAATGCGGCCACCACGACTGCGCCGAAAATGACGACGAGCCAGGAAAGATAAATCCAAAGCAGAAATACCGGAAGCGCAGCAAAGGCGCCGTACACCAGCTTGTACGTCGGAAATTGTGCGATATAAAACGCAAACCCGCGCTTCATCGCTTCGAACGCGAGACCGGCGAGCAGGCCGCCGATGACCGCGTCGCGGACCATGATGCGACGGTTCGGCATGGCGGCATACAGCAAGGCGAGAGCAACCGAAGTCAGCACGACCGGCACCGTGCTGAGCAGAATTACGCCTGCGCCGGGTAAGCCTTTCACGAGCCCGACGGCGTGGCCGACGAGCCACGAAGTGAGAGTGAGGCTCGCCCCGATGAGCACGGGACCCACGGTGAGCAGCGTCCAGTAGACGAATATGCGCTGGACCAAGGGGCGGCTGCGCCGAACGCGCCAGATATCGTTGAATGCGCCGTCAATGGTCACGAGCAGCATGATAGAAGTGACGGCGAGTAGACCGATCCCGACGGCCGTCAGTTTCGCCGCATTCGTCGTGAACTGCTGGGTATAGGTGGCGATCACGTCGACCGACTCGGGCACTAGGTTGGCGAGGATGAACGTCTGCAGCGCCGCAGTCACGCCGCCAAAGACCGGAAATGCGGCGATAACAGTGAGTGCGACCGTCACGATCGGCACCAGCGACAGAAGCGTCGTGTACGTAAGGCTGGACGCGATCTGCATGCAACGATCTTCGTGAAAGCGGACCGCGACGATGCGGCCGAGCTCGATAAGCCTGACGCTTCTGGAAATCACCGTCGCCTCCGGGTCATGCCGCAGTCATGAGGCGGCACTCCTATAATCTACCACTCGGAGGCGACATGACCTGCGAGGTCCTGGTTCTGTACTACAGCCGCCACGGCGCGGTTCGTGAAATGGCGCATCTCATCGCGCGCGGTATCGAACAGGTGCCGGGTGCGAAAGCGCGCCTGCGCACGGTTCCCCAAGTATCGGCCACCACTGCGGGGACGGCACCGCCTGTGCCGCACGAAGGTCCGCCGTACGTCGAGCTGACGGACTTGACCGAGTGCAATGGACTCGCACTGGGTTCACCCACGCGTTTCGGAAATATGGCCGCGCCTCTCAAGCATTTCCTCGACAGCACATCGGCGCTTTGGCTCGAAGGTTCCCTGAGCGGCAAGCCCGCAGCCTTGTTCACGTCGACATCGACGCCGCACGGCGGGCAGGAAACAACGCTGCTCTCGATGATGCTGCCGCTTTTGCACCACGGCATGCTGATCGTTGGACTACCGTATACCGAGCCGGATCTCGCCGCGACCAAAAGCGGCGGCACGCCGTACGGCGCGAGTCATACAGCCGGTCTCGCCAACGATCAGCCGCTGACTGAACATGAAAAGCGGCTGTGCATGGCGCTCGGGCGGCGGCTCGCGGCAATTGCGCGCAAGCTCATGTAAGGCGGCGCATGCTTTGCGGGTCTAGAACCAGCGTGCGTTATTTTGCAACGATGACGTTGACAGCGTTGATCGTTGGAACGCTCGCGTGGGAGCTTTGGCTTGCCCCGCTAAGACCCGGTGGCTCATGGTTGGCGCTGAAGACGTTGCCGCTGCTCCTGCCGCTTCGCGGTGTAATTCGAGGTGACGTTTACACCTACCGCTGGGCGACGATGCTCGTTCTTGCGTACCTCGCGGAAGGCGTTGTCCGCGCTTACGCGGAGCGACCACCGGTCGCAGCCTTCGCGATGGCGGAAGTTATCCTCTCCGCCCTGTTTTTCACGGCAGCCATCATCTACATCCGCTCGGTTCGCAGCGTCGCCAGACCTTAGCCGCCGAAGACGGGAAGCGCGCTCGATCCGGCGCGCCTCAGAGCTGTGGATTCAGGCGCTGGAGCTTCGAGGCGAGCTTGTTGAGCGCATCGAGATACGCTTTGGCCGATGCAACGACGATATCGGTGTCGGCACCTTGCCCGTTCACGATGCGCCCACCTTTTGACAATCTCACCGTTACCTCGCCCTGCGCATCGGTGCCCGTGGTGATGCTGTTAACCGAGTATAGAAGCAGCTCAGCGCCGCTTTTGACGACTTTTTCGATTGCCTTGAACGACGCGTCGACCGGGCCGCTGCCTTGCGATTCGGTATGAACTTCCTTGCCAGCTTCGGACATAACCAGCCTCGCGAAAGGCAACTCTCCCGTTTCCGAATGCGCGAGGAGCGAGACGAGCCGGAAGCGTTCGTTCACGATTTCGTCGGCGGCTTCGGAAATCACGGCGTGCAGATCTTCGTCGAAAATCTCGTGCTTCTTGTCCGCGAGATCCTTGAAGCGCTTGAACGCGGCATTCACGGCCTCTTCGGAGTCGATCACGATGCCGAGCTCCGCCAGACGCGCCTTGAACGCGTTACGGCCGCTGTGCTTGCCCAGCACGAGCTTGTTCGCATTCCAGCCGACGTCCTGCGCCCGCATGATCTCGTACGTGTCGCGGCTTTTCAGCACACCATCCTGATGGATCCCGGCTTCGTGCGCGAAAGCATTCGCGCCGACGATCGCCTTGTTTGGCTGCACCGGAAATCCCGTGATGCCCGAGACGAGCCGGCTTGCCGGCACGATCTGTGTCGTGTCGATCCGGGTCTCGCACGGAAAGACGTCTCGTCGGGTTTGGACCGCCATTACGATTTCCTCCAGCGCGGCGTTACCCGCACGCTCGCCGAGCCCGTTGATGGTGCACTCGACCTGACGCGCGCCATTCAGCACAGCCGACAGGGAGTTGGCGACGGCGAGACCGAGATCGTTGTGGCAATGGACGGACCAGACCACTTTATCGGAATTGGGTATGCGTTCGCGCAGGTTACGGATGAGCGCTCCGAACGTTTCGGGCAACGTATAACCCACCGTGTCCGGTACGTTGATCGTCGTTGCGCCGGCCTTGATCACCTGTTCCAGGATGCGGCAGAGAAAATCGAGATCGGAGCGTCCCGCATCTTCAGGCGAAAATTCGACGTTGTCGGTGTACTCACGTGCCCATTTGACCGCGCGCACCGCCTGGTCGATGACTTGCGAGGGCTCCATGCACAGCTTCTTTTCCATGTGTATCGGCGACGTGGCGATGAACGTATGCACGCGCGGATCTGCAGCAACGCGTACAGCTTCACCGCAGCGGCGAATATCGCTCTCGTTGGCGCGGGCAAGTCCGCAGACCGTGCTGTCCTTCACGATGCGGGCAACGGCCTGCACCGCCTCGAAATCGCCGTCGCTCGCCGCGGGGAATCCCGCCTCGATCACATCGACTTTCATGCGCTCTAGCTGACGTCCGATGCGGATCTTCTCGTCCTTCGTCATGGAGGCGCCTGGGCTTTGCTCGCCGTCGCGCATCGTCGTGTCGAATATGATCAATCGTTCTTTAGCCATGCTGGTCTCCGATCTCGGCAGCCGCTCTATGCCGCGCGGCTGCGTATGCCTCAACCCGCCGGGGTTACCTCCGGCGGCCTAAACTTCAACTATGTGGGGTAAGGTTAGCGCGCGCGAACGCGCAGCAGCAGCAGGCCGCTCAGGAGGCGAGCGGCGAGAGAAAGCGGGGCGGAGGCCTGGAGTGCGGGGTTCATGACGTACCAATATAAAGATTTTTACGCGGCGGCGCAACCTGAGGCGCCATCCATCAGGGTGCGGGTGTTTTGATGCGTTCTCTTTTCGCCACGCTTATGAGCCAGAGCACATACCCTGACAACGCGTAGGCGGTAAAGAGCACGAGCAGCATCTCGGGCAACGTGCTCGCGAATGCGATGAGAACGACGAGACCCATAGCGATTCCGACTACTGCCGAAAACGGCACGCTTTTGCGCAGGTTAATGTCCTTACCGCTGTAGAACTTCAAATTGCTCACCATGGAGAGGCCGGCGAACATGGTGAAGCCCCAGGCAAGCCAGCGCACGTCGGGCGCATCGGCACGATACTGCTCTACCGCGAGAACCAGGGCAGCGATGAGACAAGCTGCCGCCGGGCTTGGCAGCCCCTGGAAAAAACGTTTGTCGACCACGTCGATATTGGTGTTGAACCGCGCGAGCCGCAATGCGGCGCAGGCGCAGTACACGAACGCCGCGATCCAGCCGAGCCTCACGGAGAGCCAGGGACCGAGGAGCGCGACAGTCTTCGATGCGGCGAAGTCTTTCAACGCCCAGTGATAGACAACCAGCGCCGGCGCGACTCCGAAAGAAACCATGTCGGACAGGCTGTCGAGCTCGGCGCCGAACGCGCTCTGCGTATGGGTGAGGCGCGCTACCCGGCCGTCAAGGCCGTCGAAAATAAGCGCCACGAATATCGCAATCGCCGCATGATCATAGCGCGCGCCCATCGCCTGCACGATCGCATAGAAGCCCGCGAACAGCGCAGTAATCGTAAAAAGATTGGGCAACCAGTAGATGCCTCGACGCGCGAACCGCGACTTGATGAAAAGCTTCGATTCGCGCGGCTCGAGCATGCGGTTCAGTTCTTGGTCTGGTCGACGAGCCGGTTTTTCTTGATCCAGGGCATCATGTCGCGGAGCTTCGCGCCGACGGTCTCGACCTCATGTGCGGCGCCGATACGCCGCATCGCTTTCAACGTCGGCGCGCCCGCGCGATTCTCGAGTATGAATTCGCGCGCGAACTGGCCGGTCTGGATTTCATTAAGGATGCGCTTCATTTCCGCTTTGACCTGATCGTTGACGATACGGGGTCCGCGCGTGAAGTCACCGTACTCGGCCGTGTTCGAAACCGAATAGCGCATGTTTGCGATCCCGCCTTCGTAAATAAGATCGACGATGAGCTTCACTTCGTGCAGGCATTCGAAATACGCCATTTCGGGCGCATAACCCGCTTCGACGAGAGTTTCGAAACCTGCCTGTATCAGCGCTGTCAGTCCCCCGCACAGCACCACCTGCTCGCCGAAAAGATCTGTCTCGCACTCCTCGCGAAAACTCGTTTCGATGACGCCCGCCCGCGCAGCGCCGATCGCGGCTGCGTATGAAAGCGCCACATCGCGCGCTTTGCCCGAAGAATCCTGGGCGATTGCGATCAGCGACGGCACGCCGCCGCCCTGCGTATAAGTTGAGCGCACCAGGTGGCCCGGACCTTTGGGAGCAATCATGATGACGTCGAGATCGGCGCGGGGTTCGATCTGCTTGAAGTGGATATTGAAGCCGTGCGCAAAGGCGAGTGTCGCGCCTTTTTTGATGTTCGGCTCGATCTCGTCCTGGTAGACCTGAGCGTGGTGCTCGTCCGGAAGCAGGATCATGACGACATCGGCGCCGCTAACGGCTTCCCGGACTTCCTTGACTGT
>DATLEF010000138.1:0-2142 GCA_035525455.1 Burkholderiales bacterium | reverse complement strand
CGACTGCACGCTCATAAGCCTGGATGGCCGCGTCGGGGTCAGCGCCTTCCAGTGCAACCGCCTTGTCGAACCACTCTTCGGCGCTCGCGGAAGGTGGCGCGGACTGGCGCTCGATGACGCTCAGCGAACCATCGGCAGGATCGCCTTCGAACGCGAGCAGGTACTGGCCGGACTCCGCCTGCCACAGGCTGCGCCCTTCCTTGACGACGACACGATCGGCCACGGCACAGATGCTGAGACCGGAGAGCGGCATCGCTTGCGGCAGCTGCCGGCGCAGCTCTTTCAACGAGCGGGTGATGCGCTTCGGCGGCACCTTCGCCGCGGCGAGCACCTGTGCGGTGCGCAGAACGACGAGGTCCTGAAACGAGAACTGCCAGGCTTTGCGCGGTCCCCGTGAGGGGGATACGAATCCGGCATCGATCAGCGCACGGATCGTGCTTCGCGACACCCGCAGCAACTTCTCGACGTCCCGAACGCCGTACTGGTGCATGGCAGTCGCGGAGCGCTCCCCTGCGAGCAGGCTATTTCTTGACGACTTTTTTGGCAGCGGGCTCGGCCTGCTGGACACGCCGGGGCGGCTTGCGCGCTTCGGCGCGGGGCTCGGCGCGCTGCTCGCGCCCTTTGGCGGGTGGTTTCTTCTCGAGGCTCGCGCGCAGCGCTTCCATCAGGTCGATGACCTGCGCGCTTGCCGCAGGCGCCTCGGACATGGTGATCTCCTGGCCTTCCACTTTCTTCTGCACGGCGGTTTCGATGCGCGCGCGCACGTCGTCCGTATACGCGGCCGGATCGAAAGATTCCGACGCCTGCTGCTCGATGAGCTGCTGAGCGAGCTTGAGCTCGGCTTCCTTCACGTCGGTCTGCGGGATCTCGACGTCCTTGATCGATCTCACCTCGTCGCCATACAGGAGCTGCTGCATGATGAGTCCATCCTCGACCGGCCGGATCATCACGATGAATTGCTTGCCGCGCGCGGCCCAGCGGCCCACAGCGCAGCGCTTGGATTCCCGCAGCGCCCTGGCGAGCAAGGCATAGGGTTTGGCGCCAAACTTATCCGGCGCAAGGTAGTAGGCTTTGTCGAAGAACACCGGGTCGATCGCCTCGATCGGCACGAACTCGGTGATCTCGGCCGTTTGCGTGCCCGCTTCCTCGAGTGCTTTCAGCTCATCGGGAGAAAACATCACGTACTGGTCTTTCGCGAACTCGTAGCCCTTGACCATGTCCTCGCGCGCTACCGGCACGTTCTCTTTCACGCACATGTACTGCTGCTTGAGCCGCGAGCCGCAGCCTTTGTGCAGAAGGTTGAACGAAATCGCGCGGCTTGCCTCGGTCGCCGAATAGAGCTTTACCGGGATCGAAACGAGTCCGAACGAAATACTGAGTGAGCCTATCGATCGTGCAGCCATTCTGTGCCTCCGATCTTCTGAGCGTTGCGCGACACGCGATGCGCTCGACAATGCTGCGGCCTGCGGTGCCCCCCTTGGAGCAACGCCACATTATATCGAAGGCGAGCCTGGGCGGCTGTGTCGTCGCGCATGAAGCCGCGTCGTGATGGGAGAGCGACGTAGACTTCGCCGCGACCGGGCAACGCTCTTGTGTTTACAACACCGGTCGATGCGCGAAGTACACTATATGTTGTGTTCGAGCGTTGCGCGCAGTCGCGATGAGCGGCCTGGATCGGAACGTGCTGTGCGCAGGGGCGGAGTAGTCCTTATGCAAATCCTCGCGGGAACCAGCGGTTACTCCTACAAGGAGTGGCTCGGCCATTTCTATCCGGTGAAGCTCCCCGCCAACGCGATGCTGCGCTATTACGCCGAGCGCTTCACGACGGTCGAGATCAACAACACCTTCTACCGCATGCCTGCCGAGGAAATGCTTGCGCACTGGTTGGAGGAAGTGCCCGAGCACTTTGCATTCACCCTGAAGGCGCCGCGGCGCATTACGCATGACAAACGCCTGGTCGACGCCGAATCGCACGTTACTGAATTCGTGCGCCGCGCGCGACTGCTCGGGTCCAGGCTCGGCGCGCTCCTGTTCCAATTGCCGCACTACCTCAAAAAAGATCTTCCCCGATTGCGCGACTTTCTCGAGCTGCTGCCTGCCGACACTCGCGCCGCGTTCGATTTTCGTCACGAATCGTGGTAC
>DATLEF010000125.1:0-23626 GCA_035525455.1 Burkholderiales bacterium | reverse complement strand
GCTGCCATTCGGCAGCCCTCAGGCCGGCGAACGATTCAGAGGAAAACCAAGGTTTTCCTCCGAAACCTCCTTTCCTCCACGGTTTCTCTCCGTAATCTTCTCTAATCGCGCTGGCACATCATGGGGGAAGGGAGGTTACGGAGGGAAACCGTGGAGGAAAGGAGGTTTCGGAGGAAAACCTTGGTTTTCCTCTGAATCGTTCGCCGGCCTGAGGGCTGCCGAATGGCAGCCCGAGCCTTCAGGCGAGCGCCGCCTCAGTCCGGCACGTTCTGCTCGAGCTCCTCCAGCCAGACTTTCGCATTGCCGTCCGAAGGCGCTCGCCAGTCGCCGCGCGGCGAGAGGTTGCCGCCCGAAGTCACCTTGGGACCGTTCGGCAGCGCAGAACGCTTGTACTGGCTCAGCTCGAAGAAGCGGTACAGAAAAATGCCCAGCCACTTCTTGATGTCGCCGATCGTATATGCGTGCTTCGTGTCTTCCGGGAAACCCGGCGGCCATAAACCGTGCGCGGCATCGCGCCACGCGTGCCAGGCGAGGAACGCGACTTTCGAAGGCCGCAGGCCGTAGCGCGTGATGTAGAACAGATTGAAGTCCTGCAGCTCGTACGGCCCGATCTTGGACTGAGTGCTTTGCAGGTTGCCCGTCGCGGCGTCCGCCGGCACGAGCTCCGGAGAGATTTCGGTGCCGAGTATCGAAGTGAGCGTGGCCGAAGCGGCGTCATCGAACTGGGCCGTCCTCACCACCCAGCGCACGAGATACTGGATCAGCGTCTTCGCAACCGAGCCGTTCACGTTGTAATGGCTCATGTGATCGCCGACGCCGTACGTGCACCAGCCGAGCGCCAGCTCCGACAGATCGCCCGTGCCGAGAACGAAAGCCTGGCGCTGGTTCGCGAGCCTGAAGAGATAGTCCGTGCGCAGGCCCGCCTGCACGTTCTCGAAGGTGATGTCATAGACCGCCTCGCCGCGCGCGTACGGGTGACCGATGTCGCGCAGCATCTGCTCCGCAGCCGGCTTGATATCGATTTCCTCGCCGGTGACGCCCAACGCGGTCATCAGCGCCCACGCGTTCGAGCGCGTGCGCTGCGAGGTCGCGAAGCCCGGCATCGTGAAACCGAGTATGTTGGCGCGCGGCAGCCCGAGCGCATCGAATGCTTTGGCGGCGACGATGAGCGCGTGCGTCGAATCGAGCCCTCCCGAGACGCCGATCACGATCCGCTCGCCCTGAGTCACCTGCATGCGCTTCACCAGCCCCTGCACCTGGATGTTGAACGCTTCGTAGCAGTCGCGATCGAGCTTCCCAGGATCGTCGGGCACGAACGGAAAGCGATCGATCGCGCGCTCGAGTCCGACGTCGTCGAATACCGGCTCGTGCTCGAACTCGACGCGCCTGAACGACGCTTCGGGGTGGCCCGCGGCGGCCGCTGCGCTGTTGAACGTGAGCGTGCGCATGCGCTCCAGGCGCAGGCGCTCGACGTCCACGTCAGCCACCGCCATCTGGCTTTTCGTAGGAAAGCGCTCGGTCTGTGCGAGCAGCGCGCCGAGCTCATGTATCGTCGCCTGACCGTCCCACGCGAGATCGGTGGTGCTCTCGCCCGGTCCCGCCGCCGAATATACATAGGCGGCCATGCAGCGCATCGACTGCGACGCGCAC
Source organism: Burkholderiales bacterium (assembly GCA_035525455.1). Classification (GTDB taxonomy): domain Bacteria; phylum Pseudomonadota; class Gammaproteobacteria; order Burkholderiales; family SG8-41; genus JAQGMV01. Next base: position 21,976 of record DATLEF010000125.1, on the reverse strand, counting down.
AGTATCGCGCGGTCGTCCGCTTTGCCGACGACGACATTCGAAGCCGACAGATTGCATAACACGAGAGCGCCCGCGAGCGCGCCCTGCGTCGACGGCGGATCGGCCGCCCAGAAATCCTCGCAGATCTCGATGTGAAAAATGAAGTCGGGCAAGTCCGCCGCCGCGAATATGAGGTCGGTGCCGAAGGGCGCCGTCTGACCGGCGAGCTTCACGTCGAGACCGGCGATGCCGAAGCCGGGCGCAAACCAGCGGTTCTCGTAATACTCGCGGTAGTTGGGCAGGAACGATTTCGGCACGACGCCGAGGATCCGCCCGCGCGCAATGACCACGCCGCAGTTATAAAGGCGGCCGTTCCGCCGCACCGGCGCGCCGACGATGAACACCGGACGCAACGCCTGCGATGCTTCAGCAAGTTGGCCGAGCGCGGCCTCCACGCCGTCCAGCAGCGCGTCCTGCAGGAAAAGATCGTCGATCGCGTACGCACTGATGCCGAGCTCCGGAAAAAGCATGAGATCTGCGTGTCGCGCCTCTCCTTCGCGCATGAGAGCAAGCGTCTCTTCGGCGTTCGCCCTGGGTTCGCCCACGCAGATGCGCGGCGTGCACGTTGCCACGCGCACGAGGCCCTGACGATGAAGCGAGAAAAACGCGTCTTTCCCCTGCATTGCAGACACCTCCAGAGGCTCACGGAGAGAGCGCATAGTTTATGCGATCAGGGTCATGCGAGAGGAACGCTGATAGCGGTGCACGCGCACCATGCCGCCGTGAGCGACGAGAAGCAGTGGGGGGATTTGCCAGCTCGCCCGCACCCGCGAGTTGATGGAGGTGTGCTAAGAGTCGCTAAGCCTTGCCGTCGTTACCGCGGCCGATACTCTGCAGGCCGCGCAAGACTGCGGCGAGGCGCTGCAGCCCCTGCCCCGTGATCTCCACCGCACCGCAGTTCGGGCACGAAATGACGGGCTCGGCGCGCAAGCGTGCGGCTTTCTCGATCGTGCGCTCGCCGCAAACCGGGCACGCGATCGTCAGCTGCAGCGCATCGAAGAACGTGCCCATGGCCTCATCAGCAAAGATTCACCGGCTCAATGTTGCACCGCTGATGCCGGACTCGAACGCGGACCTGTCGTCGAATAATGTAATGGCATTTGCGGTGATGAGCAGGATCTTGCCGTCTTGCAACGTCAAGATGTCCATCATCTGGTCGCCGCTTCCCCACGTCTCCACACTGCAGATGAACTCGCATTCCATGTGCCTGTCGCTTTTTCTTGTTGAGGGCGAATCCATTTTCTCGGGCGTTCGTCTCGCCTGTATCTCATGCGGGGAACGCACGCGACCTCAACTCGAGCGATGCATCACGATCAAAAAGGTGCGAGGAGGTTTGGGATTGCACACGAATTGCACAGTGCGGCGTGTCGCAACGTCCACCATGCAGATGCCCTATCTGCGTGTGTCGCAAATATCGTTCCCGATTCGTGCGGCAGACTCGGTTTGCGCGAGCACAGGCTGAAGCGCCGCAATCGCAAACAGTCACTCGAGCTGTATGCCCGCGTCCTTCACCAGCTTCGCCCACTGCGCGGCATCGTCTCGGATGAGCCGCGCGAGCTCGGCGGGCGTCGATGACGCGACGTCCACACCCTGCGCCGTCAGGCGCTCTTTGACGAGAGGCGTATCGAGCGCTTTGCGCGTGTGGTCGCTCAGAAAACCGACGATCGCGGGCGGCGTTTTCGCCGGCACCATCAGTCCATACCAGGCTTCAACGCTGTAGCCGGGCAGCGTCTCGCCGATCGTCGGCACGTTCGGCAGGACTTGCGAGCGCTTCGCTCCGGTGACCGCGATCGCTTTGAGCTTGCCGGCCTTGACCTGCGTGAGCCCTGCGACGAGCGGCGAGAAAGTCAGCTCCACTTCGCCCGACATTGCGGCGAGCAGCGTCGCGGCGGCACCTTTGTATTGAACGGGCGTGAGCAGGGTGCCGGTTTTCACGCGGAAGAGCTCTCCCGCAAGATGATTCGTGGTGCCGGGGCCGGATGAAGCGACACGCAGGCCGTCGGGACGCGACTTCGCGAACTTGACGAGATCCGCTACGGACGTCACCGGTACCGCAGGATGCGCAACCAGTATCGTCGGCGAAATGCCCAGCAGCGACACCGGCGCAAATGCCTTCATCGGATCGAGCGGGAGCTTCCTCTTGAAGTTCGGGCTGATCGTAATCACGGGCTGGCCGAGATACCAGGTGTAACCATCGGGATTCGCGGCCGCTGCGATCTCCATACTGAGGACGCCTCCGGCGCCGGGCCGCCCGTCGATGACTACGCGCTGTCCGAGCTGCTCGCCCAGCTTCTCGCCCGTCACGCGCGCAATCGTGTCGCTTACGCCGCCCGGCAGAAAACCGGTGATGAAGCGTATCGTCTTGTTGGGATAATCGGTGGGCGGTCTGTCTGCGGCATGTGCGATCCCGCAGATCGCGAGTAACACGGCGGCTGAGCGCATGAACTGTCTCCTGTGCCCGCCACGGTTACGTGGCAGGCTTCTTTTCGTTGGCGGTGTCGCGATTTCAGAGCCCGAGCAACCGCGCGGCATTCCCACCGAGAATTTTTGCGCGCTCTGCTTCCGAGAGCGTGCTCGCGCGCTGCACCGCTTCGACTGGTCGCTCGCACCCCATGTCGAAACAATAATCGCTGCCGAGCACGATACGCCCGGCGCCCACGAGGCGGATCAGAAATTCCATGACGGCATCGGAATGACACACGGTGTCGTAGGTGAAGCGGCGCAGGTACTGACTCGGAGGATGCGGGAGAGACTTGCATTCGGGCCGCACTTCGAACCCTCGATCGAATCTGCCGATGAGGATGGGAAACACGCCGCCCGAATGCGGCAGGCTCACTTCCAGCGTGGGAAACGCATCGAGCACGCCGCCGAAGATGAGATGCGCAGCCGCGATCGCAGTCTCGGTCGTGTTGCCGATGAGATTCGAGAGATGGAAACGCGCCAGACGATCTGCGGAGCCGATGACCGTGAGCGGCGCGTAATGCAGAAACACCGGCAGCCCGAGCGCGGCGATGCGCTCATACAGCGGGAAGAACGCGGGCTCGGAGAGATCGCGCTCGGCGAAACGGGTGCCGAGGCTCACGCCTCGAATTCCCGGCAGCTTCGCCGCGCGCTCGAGCTCTTCGATCGCGGCTTGGGGCTCGTGCACCGGAAGCGTCGCGAGACCGACGAGACGATCCGGATACGCGCGGTGCGCCGCGCTCGCGGCGTCGTTGAACGTGCGCGCGATTTTCGTCAGCAGGCCGCCGCTTTTCGCGAATACGTACGGCGGCGGGATCGACAGCGCATGCACGTCGACGCCTTGCGCATCCATCGCCGAGATACGCCGCCCGAGATCGGTAAAGCCAGGGTCGTGCAGCTTGTAGTTACGAGCGGTTGCGGCGTCAGGTTGCGCAGGATCCGCGTCCGAATAGATCGTTCCGGGCGCATAACCCTGGTCCTTCAGCAGCGCGAGATAGCTTTCCGGGTAGTAATGGGCATGGACGTCTATGACTGGCATCGGCTTCCCTGACGCGCGGGCCGTGCAGCGCCCCGCGTCATCCGCGAACGGACGTGAATGTGCCGGGAATATGAAACTCGAGAAAGCTCACGTCGCCTTCGGCGCCGCGGAGCCCATGACGGTCTCCCGCCGGAAAATGCGTCGCCTGCCCGCGCCCGACCACCGCGTCCTCGCCGTTCACGGTGAAGCGCACTTTGCCCGTCAGCACCACGAACATGCTCTCGGCATTCGGATGCATGTGCATTCCGGTCACGGTCTCTTTTTCGTAGAGCACGATCATCGCGTGGCCGCGCTCCGACACCGCTGCGGTCTTGTCGACGAAGTGTATGCGTCTTTTCTTCTGCTCTGGAATCGAAACCACGCTCGGCGCGCTGCGATGCGCGACGACGATGCCTCCGCTGAAACCCCGAGCACTTTTTTCAAAGCCTTGCGGCGGCGCGATGACGCTGATCAGCTCGGCCTCGGTGCTGCCGCTGTTCGTGAGCGTGAACTGGAGGCCTTCCTCCAGCGTCGCGAAGGAATCCTGCCGAACGCTGTGCGAGGCACCGTTCCCCGCGACGGATACGTCACCGCTCAGCGTGTAGAAATAGCGGTCGGAACCTTTCGGCACGGTATCAACGAGCTTCGCTCCAGGCGCGATACGCAGCATATCGGCCTGCATTTCCCTGCCTTCGTTGCCGCTGATGGGCGCGGTTTTCACCCCGGGTGCGATGTCCTGATAAGGCAATGACGAAAACGTGACGACTTTCCCCATATGGGTCTCCGGGATGAACGTAACGCGAAGGACGCGCAGCGTAGCCGATTGAGCGCGAACGATGCTAACACCTGCCATTTGTCGCGGGCAATCGGACTGGCGTGATCACCGCTCAGCGTGCGAGCCGCGTTCGGTTTCGCTCCGTCGTGCGGTGCTACTATTCACAGGACCCGACGCATGAATGGAGATGGCCATGATACGTATCGTCCTGACCGGTATGCTGATGCTGCTCGGTGCGCTACCGGCTGCCGCGCAAACATATCCTGATCGCGCCTTGACGATACTCTCGGGTTACCCTGCGGGCGGTCTCGTAGACATCGTCGCGCGCATCCTCGCCGAAGGCATGAAGGCCAGGTTTCCCAAAGGCGTGGTTGTGTTGAACCGCACGGGGGCCGGCGGCGGAATTGCGGCAGGCGAAGTAGCGACAGGCAAGCCCGACGGCTACACGGTCGTGCTCGCACCCCTCTCGACGCTTGTCATTCAGCCGCAGTTGAGCGAATTGCGCTTCAAAACGCCGGACGATTACGAACCGGTGATCAACGTGGTTTCCTACTATCCGCTCCTCGTTGTGCGGCCCGATGCGCGATGGAAGAACATTCAGGAGTTCGTCGCGGAAGCGAAAGCGAATCCCGGCAAGCTGCGAGTCGGCACACCCGGAGAAGGCACCTCCAGCCATCTCAACCTCGAAGAGTTCATGAGCGTCACGGGAGTGAAGCTCACTCATGTGCCGTATCGCGGTTGGGCCGAATCATCGCCGGCGATGCTCGGCGGACACATCGAGGCGATCGTGGCGCAGCCGGGCGAAGCGCTGCCTTTCGTGGAAGCGAAGAAGATGCGCGCTCTGGTGGTTTTTCAGAACACGCGTCACGCAGGATTCCCTGGCACCCCAACGGCAAAGGAAGCGGGCTGGAACGTAGCGAACGGCGTGTGGTTTTTGCTGATGGCGCCCAAGGGAACGCCGGCGCCTGTCGTCAAATATCTGCACGATACGGCGAAAGCCGCGATCGAAGATCCGTCGTTCGCGACTCAGATGTCGCAGCGCGGAGTCGATGTCGATTACCGTCCCGGCGACAAGCTGCGCGCGGACCTCTGGCGCGAGTACCGCGCGCATACCGAAATACTGAAGCGGATCGGCCTGATCAAGCAATAGGCCGTATCCGCTGGGTCTGCTGCGTTACGTCATGTAGCTGGGATCGACCTGCTCCATCCAGCGGCGCACCGCCGCCCAGAGCATCGCAGCACCGTCGGCTTCGGTGCCTTTGGCATCCGCGTTCTGGTCCATCGTCATCGTCGTTTGCCCCGTGGTTTTGCTGACCACGTTCATCGGCGGATACGAAAGCTTCGCCCCGCCCGACTGCGCCATGATCTGAACCTCGCACGCATTTTCCAGGCGGCGCATCAGGTTGAACGCTCCCGCGGCGGTCGCGCCGCACGTGAGCAGGCCGTGGTTACGCAGGATCAGCACGTTCTTCTCGCCGAGCGCGGCGGCGATGCGCTCGCACTCGTCGGCTTCGTTGGTGACGCCTTCGCAATCGTAGTAGGCGATCTTGTCGTGCAGCCCCATCGAGCCCAGGTTGATCGGCAGCAGGCCTTGCTCCTGGCACGAGACCGCCACACCGGCGTTCGAATGCGTGTGGATCACGCACTTCACGTCGTCGCGCACGCGGTGCACCGAGCTGTGAACGACGAAGCCCGCGGTGTGGACGGGATACGGCGACGGATTGACCTTGCGGCCTTTCAGGTCGACTTTCAGCAGGTTCGACGCGGTGATCTCGGTGTACATCAGGCCGAGCGGGTTCAGCAGGAAGTGGACTTCCGGTCCCGGCACGCGCATCGAGATGTGGTTATAGATGATGCTTTTGTGCCATCCGAGGTGCGAGACGATACGGTAGAGGCACGCGAGATCGACGCGTGCTTCCCATTCCTCGGGAGAACAGTCGATTTTCGGCACGGTTTGCATCTTGAGCGGAGCATTCATTCTTCGACTCCTTCTAGGGTTGAGCGGCGGGGAGGATTGAAACGGGGTCCATTCTAGCGGCGAAACCCCCGGCGACCTCAGCGCAAAAATTTCACAATTGCAACGCGCTGTGTATGATTGCGTCGAGCTCGATCAACTGGACCGACTCACGGACGGGAGAAGAACAATGAATCGCATGGTTGCTCTCATTGCCGGCTGTGTTTTGTCGGCGGCATCGATCACAGCGCACGCGCAGCCCGCGGGCACGCAGCTGAAAATGGATTCCGGGTTCTACATCGGCGCCGGGCTGGGACGCAGCGAAGCGCGGGAGTTCTGCAGCATCGGCGGCGCCTGCGATTCAAAGGACATGAGCTGGAATCTGTTCGCGGGCTACCAGTTCAACCGCTACTTCGCGGTCGAAGGCGGTTATGTGGATTTCGGCGAAGCGACGACCAGCGGGTTCGTCGGCGGCGTGCCGACCACAGTCACGGCGAAGACCGCGGCCTGGGAGCTCCTCGCGGTCGGATCGCTTCCGGTCACCGACAACTTCTCGGCCTACGCGAAACTCGGTTTCTTCCGTTACGACAGCGACGGCGCGGCCACTGGCGGACTCGTCGCAACATCGAACGGCAAAGGCACCGAGCTGACCTTCGGGCTGGGTGCCCAGTACGGCTTCGGGCCCAATTTCGCCGCGCGCCTCGAGTGGCAGCGTTATCTCGACGTCGGAAGCCGCATTCTCGGTCTCGAACGCGCGGACATCGCCGTCGTGCGGCTCGGCGCGCGATACAAGTTCTAAAACCAGTGGCAATCGCAACCGTACGCGTGAGGAATCGATGAACCGCACATCAGCTCTTGTTGCCGGATGCCTGTTGTCAGCGATCTCGTGCGGTGCCCTTGCCCAGGCCCCCGGGGTCCAGCTCACGATGGATTCCGGGTTTTATCTGGGCGCTGGCTTCGGTGGAGCCAAGGTGGTCGAGGGCTGCGGCGGCGGGCCGTGCGACCCCAAGGACAAGACGTGGAGCGTCTTTGCCGGTTATCAGTTCAACCGGCACCTCGCGGTCGAAGCGGCGTATTCCGATTTCGGGGAAGCCACGACCAGCGCGACTCTCGCCGGCGTGCCGATCACCGCCACGATCAAGGCAAAGGCACTGGAGCTGGTCGGCGTGGGCCTGCTTCCGGTCACCGATAGTTTCTCGGTCTACGCGAAGCTCGGCGTCTTCCACTCCGACGCCGATGCGACGACGTCGGGTGCGGTCGTTGCCACCTCCAGCGACAAGAGCACCGGGTTCACGATAGGCCTCGGCGTGCAATACGAGTTCGTGCGACGTTTCGCCGCACGCTTCGAATGGCAGCGCTACAACGACATCGGCGCCGGCATCACGGGCGCGGAGAAGAACGATATCAGCGTGTGGCGGCTCGCGGCTCGCGTCAAGTTCTGACGGCGCGCGCGCTTTCTCGCGTGAGGGCTATTCCACTTTGATGTTGCGCTCGCGCACGACACTCCCCCACTTCGCGAGCTCGGTGCGGATGCGCGCGGAAAAGTCCTCGGAGCCCAGCGCGAGCGGCTCATAGCCCTGCTGGTTGAGAAAAGCGTGGAATTCCGCGCTGCGCGCAACGCGCAGCGTCTCGGTCTGCAGGCGCGTCAGCACAGCCTTGGTCACGCCGGCGGGCGCGATCAACCCCGTCACGAAATCGGATTCAGCCGCGGCGAGACCGAGCTCGGCCACGGTCGGAATGTCCGGTAGCAGCGCGCTTCTCTTCGGGCTCGTCACGGCGAGCGCGCGAAAACGGCCCGCTTTGATATTCGGCAATGTCGAAGCCGGCGAGTCCGCGACGAAATCGATGCGGCCGCCGAGAATGTCCGCGTACGCACCCGTTACCCCTTTGTACGGCACGTGCTGAAAATTGACTTTGGCGACGACGCCCAGCAGCTCGACCGCCATGTGCGTGAGCGTGCCGGTGCCGCTCGAGCCGAACGTGAGCTTGCCCGGGGCAGCCTTGGCCGCCGCGATGAGATCGCCCGCCGTTCGTATGCGGGACTCGCCGGACACAACCACGACGAACGGAGACACGCAGAATGCGGCGATCGGTGTGAGATCTTTCAATGTGTCATAAGGCGGCTTCATTACGTTCGGCAATACGGACAGCGTGCTCGTCGTCGCTATGAGCAGTGTGTAACCGTCAGGTGCGCTTTTCGCAACGAGCTGCGTGCCGAGCATCGTGCTCGCGCCGGGCCGGTTATCGATCACGAGCGACTGCCCGAGCCCCTGCGACAGCGATGAGGCCATCTGCCGCGCGATGATGTCCGTGCCGGCGCCTGCAAAGAGCGGCACGACCGCCCTCACCGGCCGCGACGGATAACTTTCAGCGGCGGGTAACGACGTCGCGACCAGGAGTGCAGCGACAGTGACGACAAGATTACGCATCGACAGTTCCTCCCTCGTTGCAAAATTGATTCGCTGCGACGTGAACACGAGTCGCCCTGGTTAGAATAGGCTCACGCGCGTCGTCACGGAATATTGTTTTTATGAAGCGTATCGCTTTATTGCTTTCCATGCTGCTGTTCGCCACAGTAACGCATGCCCTCGAGTGGCGGGATCTCACGTCGCCGCCGCAGCACAAATCGATGCTCGACCTGGATTCGGTCGTCGCGGCGCAAGGCCATCAGCGCTTCATGGTGCGGCGTGTCTATGCGACAGGTCAGGTACTGCCTACGGGGCAGACCTACTTCAGCACCCGGCTGCATTTCGTCGCCGATTGCAAGACACGCAGAGCGCTCGCCGCCGTGACGGTTTTTTACGGCGAAGACCGCAAGATGGTGCACACCGAGAAGCAGGCGCAGATCAAGAGCTCGGAGCTGACCGCGCCGCCAGCCGGCACCGACATCGCGGAAGCGCTGGACGTCACCTGCCAGCGTGTCGCGGACGGCACGGCCAAGCAGGCCGAGGCGAAGCCCGCACCCACCGCCGTGAAACCGCTCAGCACCAGCGGGTCGGGCATCGTCATGAGCGAGGACGGACGGGTGCTGACCAACCACCACGTCGTTCAACAATGCAACTCGTACCAGGTTATCGATGCCCTCAACAATATTCTGAGCGCCAAGCTTCTGGCGACCGACGCGGCGAATGACCTCGCGCTGCTCACCGTGGAAAAGCGCTATACGACGACGGCCAGCGTGCGCTCCGATGCGTCTCCCAAGCTCGGGGAATCGATCGTCGTGGTGGGTTATCCGCTGGTGAGCCTGCTCGGTTCGTCGCCTACGGTGGGTTTCGGCCACGTCAGCTCGACGACCGGGATACGCAACAGCAAGACACAGATGCAGATCTCGGTGCCGGTGCAGCGCGGCAACAGCGGCGGTCCGGTTTTCGATCAGGCGGGCAACGTGATCGGTGTGGTCACGTCGAAGCTCGACGCGTTCAAAATCCAGGAACGCACCGGAGACCTGCCGCAGAACGTGAATTTCGCGGTGCGCGGCGACGTCGTGCGCGGGTTTCTCGAATACCACCGCGTAAGTTTTTCGGCGCCTCGCGCAGGGAAGCTCGAAAATACCGACATCGCCAGCCACGGCGCAGCGATCACCGTTCGCGTGCGGTGCCTGCGCGACGGCGCACCGGTGGCACCCGCCGCGTCTGGGTGACGCGGTCAGAACGTCGTCATTCCAGCGTAAGCTGGAATCCAGGCGGAAAAAGCGGTTGAACAAACAGGTCGGCAGAGCCTCGTGACAGCAACGCTCCTGATTTAGATGCGCCTGGGTTCCAGCTTAGCGCTGGAATGACGGACGCTGGAATGACGACCCTCGCACCGAGCTATTACTGCGTCAGCAGCGCCGCCCCTCTCTCCGCGATCATCACCGTCGGCGAGTTCGTAGTGCCTGACGTGATCGTGGGCATGATCGAGGCATCGATCACGCGCAGTCGTTCGATGCCGCGGACGCGAAAGCCAGGATCTACGACCGCTGACTCATCCCTTTCGCGGCCCATCTTGCAGGTGCCGACCGGATGGAAAATGGTCGTGCCGATGTGGCCCGCGGCCTCGATCAACTGCTCTTCGGATTGGAACCTCGCCCCTGGGGTGTACTCTTCCGGCTCATATTTTTTCAGCGCCTCGGTGCCAAGTACGATGCGGCGCGTGAGGCGGATCGCATTTGCCGCAGTCTGCCGATCCTCGGCAGTCGAAAGATAGTTCGGAGCGATCGCGGGGTACACACGCGGATCTGCAGAAGTAATGTGCACGTGTCCGCGCGAAGTCGGACGCAGATTGCACGCGCTCGCGGTGAAGGCGTTGAACTTGTGCGGCGGATCGCCGAACTTGTCGAGCGAGATCGGCTGCACGTGGTATTCGAGATTGGGCGTGCGCTGCCCCGCGTCGGATTTGACGAACGCACCCATCTGCGACGGCGGCATCGTCATCGCGCCCGAGCGCGACCAGGCGTATTGGCAGCCCATCAGCGCTTTGTGCCACCACGAGCCCAGCAGCGTATTGAGCGTGAGCGCGTTCTTCACTTTGAACGCCATGCGCAGCTGCAGATGGTCCTGAAGATTCGCGCCGACGCCGGGCAGCTCGTGCGCGACCGGTATTCCGTGCTGCTGTAGAAGTGCGCCCGGTCCGATACCCGAAAGCTGCAAGACTTGCGGACTGCCGATCGCGCCCGCGGACAATATCGTGTCGCGCCGTGCCTCGGCGAACTGTTCGTCGCTGCCGCGATAAAACTCGACGCCCAGCGCGCGACGGCCTTCGAGCCTGAGCTTCTTCACCAGCGCGCCGGTGATCACGGTCAGGTTAGGCCGCTTGAGCGCAGGCCGCAGAAACGCTTTTGCCGCGCTCCAGCGCACGCCGTTGCGCTGGTTCACCTCAAAGCGGCCGACGCCCTCGTTGTCGCCGCGATTGAAGTCCTCGGTTTTCGGAATACCGGTCTCCGCGGCGGCATCCGCGAAGGCTTCGAGTATCTCCCACCTCAACTTCGGGCTCTCGACGCGCCATTCGCCGCCTTCGCCGTGCTTTTCATCCGCGCCGCGCCAATGGTCTTCGGTCTTCATGAAGACGGGCAGGACGTTCTGCCACGACCAGCCGGAGTCGCCGGTCAGCTGCGCCCATTCGTCGTAATCGCGCGCCTGTCCGCGCAGATACAGCATCGCGTTGATCGAGGAGCTGCCGCCGAGCACGCGCCCGCGCGGGTAATTGATCGAGCGGCCGTTCAAGCCCGGCTCGGCTGTGGTCTTGTAGCACCAGTCTGTGCGCTGGTTGCCGATGCAGTAGAGATAGCCGACGGGAATGTGGATCCAGATCCAGTCGTCCTTGCCGCCGGCTTCGAGCAGCAGAACCGAAACGCGCGGATCGGCAGTGAGCCTGTTGGCGAGCACGCAGCCCGCCGTGCCGGCGCCGATGATGATGTAGTCGAAGGTGCCGATGTTTTGCATGTGTTTGATGCCGATCATCGTATGCGCTCCGCAGCGCAAGCTGCGCGTATCATAGTCGCAAAAGGAAAGTCATGACCGGCAGCATCCTTGTCATCAATCCCAACTCGTCCAAGACCGTGACGCGCGCGATGGACGACGCCTGCGAGCCGCTGCGCATCTCCGGCGGTCCCGCGATCGAGTGCATGACGCTGGAAGAGGGCCCGCCGGGTATCGAGACGCAGCGGGACGTCGATGGCGTCGTGGGTCCGCTCATGCGCGTGGTTTCCGAGCGCGAGAAGAATCACAGCGCCTTCGTGATCGCGTGCTTCAGCGACCCGGGAATCCATTCGGTGCGCGAGCTCACCCGCAAGCCGGTGTTCGGAATCGCCGAAGGCGGCATCCTCACCGCGCTCACGCTGGGACAGAAATTCGGCGTGATTGCAATATTGAAAGCTTCGGTTACGCGCCACTTACGCTACATCGGTGCGCTCGGCGTGACCGATCGTCTTGCGGGCGAGCTGCCCCTCGGATTGGGCGTCGCCGAATTGAGCGACGAGAAGAAAACCTTTCATCGCATGCGCGAAACCGGGGCGACATTACGCGACGATCACGGTGCAGACGTCATCGTGATGGGTTGCGCCGGCATGGCCTCTTATCGGAAGCGCCTCCAGGATGAGCTTGGCGTTCCCATAGTCGAGCCGACCCAGGCGACGGTGGCGATGGCGCTGGGGCGCGTGCAGTTGGGCTGGCACATCGGCTGACGGCTTTTTGGCCCGCATCGGTCCGCGACCCGCTTTTCATCTTTGCTGCGTCAGAACCGCGAGCTCTAGTCCAGCCGGATATTCGCGAGCTTCACCACCCGCGCGACGCGTTTGAGCTCTTCCCGCAACTGGGCTGTGTATTCTTCGGGTGTGCTCCCGACGGGCTCGAAGCCGCGCGCGGCCAGCCCTTCCTTCACATCTCCGCCTTGTAAAGCTTTCGCGATCTCGGCGCTGACGCGGCTCACGATGGCGCGCGGAGTTTTCGCGGGCGCGAGGACACCAAACGCCGTGCTCGATTCGTATCCCGGAACGCCGGCTTCTATCATCGTCGGGAGCTCGGGCACCAGCGCCGACCGGTTGCGCGTCCCCGTCGCGAGCGCTTTGAGCTTGCCCGAGCGAATGTGCGGTAACACTACTGGGAGGTTTTCGAATATGAGCTGGAGGCGGCCGCTCAGGATATCGACGGCTGCCTGGCTGCTGCCTTTATACGGCACGTGCGTGAGCTGGATGCCCGTGAGCGCTTTGAACTGCTCGGCCGAGAGATGCGCCACCGAGCCATTGCCGGCGGAGCCGTAGTTGAGCGCGTTGGGCTTGTCCTTCGCGTACGCGATCAGCTCCCTGACATTTGAAGCCGGCACGCTGGGATGTATCACCAGTATGAAAGGACTGATGGTCGCCAAGCTGACTGGCGCAAAGTCCCTCAGGGTGTCGTAGGGCATTTTGGATTGCAAATTCGGATTGATCGTCAGCGGGCCGGGAGAGCCCAGAAGCAGCGTATATCCATCGGGCACCGCCTTGGCGACGATGTCGGCGCCGATCACGCCGCCTGCACCGGGTCGATTGTCCACGACCACGGGTTTGCCGAAAGCTTCGGAGAGCTTTTGCCCGATCGCACGAGCGGTGATGTCGGTTCCGCCGCCGGGCACGAACGGAACGATGAAGCGGATCGGCTTCGTCGGGTACGGCTGAGCGTAAGCGCTCGACGCCGCAAAGCCCGCCGCGGCAATCAGCAAGAAACTGTAAACCCTCATGTTTTGGGCCGCAGAGGGTTCATGCCGTAGAGCTCGATCAGCTCTTTCACCCGCTCGCGCGGAGGCTTTTCGGTGAAGTAGCCGCGACGCGCAGGCGCGAGTCCACTCGAGCGTTTGAGGTCCACCATGGCCTCGGCCATTTTGATTGTTGCACCGAGCGCATCGACGATCGGTACATCATCGACGCGCGTGACCCCGTGCTTCATGAGCAGCGCGCACAGCGGCGCCTCGCCCGGAATGATCACGTCAACGCCTTCCGCGATCATCGCGCGCGCCGCGGTGTGAAAACGCTCGAGCAGACTCAAAGGCTCTTCGTAGGCCTGCAGCACGTCGTTAAACGTGAAGCCGACGAAGCGCGCGCCGGCGAACTTGCTCTCGAGTCCCACGCGCTTCGCGTTCTCTTCGATGATGGGCGTCATGCCTTCGATGAATATCAACGCGCCCATGCGCTCGCCCAGCATGCGAGCGACGAGCATCGAGCTCTCGCCGTAACCCACCACGGGAATATCGATGATGCTGCGAGTCTCCCTGAGCGCGGGCTCGGGGATCGACATGATGGCGTAGGCGTCGAAGCCGGCCTCCTCGGCCGCGATGCCGCCCAGCACGAACTGCTGCCCGTGCAGGTACTGCATGTAGTTGTGCTTGATGTCGGTGCCGGGATAGTTGGTCCTGTAGGTCTTCGCATGCATGCCGTGCATCACGACTTCGGTGTCGGGACGCGCAACTTTCGTGAAATGCTCCTGCAGTCGCGCTGCGTACGCGGGCAGCTGTTCCAGGACGGTAAAGCTTTGGTGCCAGATGCGCATTGCCATTACGCCTTCCCTTTCGCAGCGTGCGTGCCGGCAAATCGGCCGAACACCGCGCCTTTCAGCACCGAAGTCGCGCCGGTGTAGTTCTTGTAATAGAGCCCGACCACTTCACCCGCGGCATACAGGCCCGGTATCGGATCGCCCTGCTGATTCAAGACGCGTGCGTCGCGATCGACTTTGAGACCGCCGAACGTGAGCACGTTAGAAGAAATCACCGGATAGGCGTGGAAAGGCGGCTCGTTCAGCGCATGCGCCCAATTCGATTTCGGCGGCGTCACGCCGCGTGTCGCAAGCGCGTCCAGAACGAGCGGCGTGAATTCGGCTTCCCGGCAGCCGCGGTTGTATTCGGTGACCGTCATTTCAAGCGCTTCTCCGGGAATCCCGAGTTTGCCTGCGAGCTCGGCGATCGTTTTGCCGGTGATCGGCGGCTGATCGGTGCGCAGTCCCAGCTTATAGTTTGGAATACGCGTGTGGCGCGTATCGAGCACGGCGTAGGCGATCCCGTTGGTCTGGTTGTAGATCTCACGCGTGATGCGCTCGTAGCACGCGTCGATCGTCGCAGGCGCTTCGTCCACGAAACGCCTGCCCTCGCTGTTGACCAGAATGCCATAGGAAAAAATGAATACCGAGGGTTCGGCAACGCCTGACCGTGGATCGATCGGCTCCGCATGATAGCTGCCGTAATCGCCGCAGGGCGCCGCGCCGATGTCGAGCGCCATCTGTATGCCTTCGCCTTTGTTGTAATAGCCGCCGCGGCACACCGGCCGCAGATAAAGCGAGCGCCGGCCGATGTAGCGCGTCTGCATCTCGGGATTGCCTTCGAAGCCGCCGCAGCCGAGCACGACCGATTTCGCGCGGAATTCAAGAGGGTTCGCGCCTGGCCCGACCGCGCGCACACCGGTTACGGCGCCCCCATCATCCTGGATAAGACGCGTCGCCGCCGTGTCGTAGACGAAAGTCGCGCCGCGCTTTTCCGCCTCCGCCGCCAGCGCTTCGACGAGTGCCAGGCCGCCGCCGATCGGCAGCAGTCGCGGCTGCGACCGGGTCAGAAACTGCGTCGGTAGGAAATCGAAGCGCACGCCGAATGTTTTCAACCACTGCACCGTCGGCCCGGCCGCGTCAGCGAAAGCGGAGACGAGCTCGGGATCGGCGAAGCCCAGCGTCTTCAGAACAGCCGGCCATTGCGCGCGCGGTTGCGTAGCCTCCTGCACGATCGCCGGATCGAGATAGCCACCGCCGTTCGTCGCGAACATCTCTTCGAAGTCGTCGGTGACTTCGGTCTCGCTTTTCATGCGCAGGTACGCTTCGGTATAGCGCGTCTGGCCGCCGCGCTCTTCTTTCGGCGCGCGCTCGAGTATCGTGACGGTTGCGCCGCCTTCCAGAGCGGAAACAGCAGCGGCCAAGCCGGCGATACCGCAGCCTACGACGACGACATTGGATCGTGCTTGCGACACACGCGCCCTCTGGTCTATCCCCGGTGAGAGTATAGCCAAACGGTCACTCGCGACGTGCGGTGAGCGAGCGCGACCTCGATGAGCGCCGCGCTGTACGGGCAGCTAGCGCTTGCGCGGCGGCCAGTCACTCAAGAACCCGTCGCGATTGGGCATCTTCACCGCGGGCAGGGTCTGCGCGTTCATCGGCACGTCCTCGGCGATGATGCCGTTCAGGTACAGGATGTACGCGCTGGACGCATAGACCTCATCGTTGGTAAGCGACATCGGCGCGTTGGTCGGCATCGCGCGCCGCACGTAATCGAACAAAGTCGTCGCGTACGGCCAGTAGCTGCCCACGGTGCGTACCGCATTCGCATCGGCAAGCGTGCCCACGCCGCCGACGAGTGCGTCAGCCGGCTTGCCCGCGCCCTTTGCGCCATGGCACGACTGGCATTTCGCCGCGTAGACCGCGGCACCCTGCTTCGCCGTACCGCTGCCGGGCGGCAGGCCTTCGCCGCTCGGCGGAATGCTGATGTCCCACGCCCTGATCTGCTCAGGCGTCGCTGCGAGACCGAGATTCGGCCGCTGCGGCGGCACGCCTGAGTCGCTTTGCTGTTGCGTGGCGCATGCGGCAAGCGCTGCGACAACAACAACCAAAAGTGTGACGCGCTTATGCGAAAACATTTTTCACGCTCCCGTCCGCGCCGAGCTCCCACGACGCGATCGAATTGTTGTGAAAGCGTTGCTGCGAGTGATATTGCGCAAGCCACGCAGCCCGCGTCGGCTGCACCTGACCTTTCTCGTCTGTCGCGCGACTCATGAGCACCGCCGGCGAGCCGTGCCATTCCCACGGCAATCGGAACCGCACGACGCTCTTCGACAGTTGCGCGCCATATAGCATCGCATCCTTCCACGTAGTACCCCCGTCAGTCGTGACTTCGACGCGCGCGATGCGGCCTGCTCCAGTCCACGCGAGGCCCGCGATTTCGCAATAGCTGTGGCCATCGACTTTCATCGTCGAAGACGGCTGCGTGATGATCGACTTCACACCCATTTCGTACGTGAACTGGAGCGCCTTGCCGTTGGCAAGCAGGTCGGTGTATTTCGATGTTTCGTCCTTGGTGTGTGTCGCTTCGTGCGTGACTTTCAGTCGCCGCAGCCACTTCACGCTCATGTTCCCTTCCCAGCCGGGCAGGAAAAGCCGCATCGGGTAACCCTGGTCGGGGCGCAGGCGCTCGCCGTTCTGATAGAGCGCGATCATCGCGTCGTCGAGGGCTTTCTCCATCGGAATGCTGCGCGTCATGCTCGCCGAGTCCGCGCCTTCGGCGAGCAGCCACTTCGCGCTCGAGTCGAAACCGGCTTCGTCGAGCAGCAGCGCGAGCGGAATGCCCGTCCATTCGCTGTTCGAAATGAGGCCGTGCAGCATCCCTGCCGGTATCTGCTGCGGCTGCGGCGTCAAATTGCGTCCGCTGTTGCCCGAGCACTCGATGAAGTACGTACGCGTCACCATCGGATAGCGCGAGAGCGCGGCGACCGAAAACATGAGCGGCCGCTTCACCAGTCCGTGAATCATCAGTTGATGTACGGCAGGATCGATCGCCGGCGTGCCGTTGTGATTGCGCACGAAGTGGAGCCCGCTCGGCGTGATCGTGCCATGGAAATTCTCGATCGGCGAAAGCGCGACGCCTGCGCCCGGCGCGACCTGCGGGTAACCTGTGGCGGGATAGCGCTTGACGTGCTTCTCGAACTGCGAAGGCTGCCCGTACTCGCCGGAGACTGCGCCCGGCACTTTCTGCCAGGGCGCGGCCGCGTCTGCCGCGCGCGCGGCGGACGGCGTGACGGCTGCGCCGGCCGCGCTCACAGCGGCGCCGGCTAACGCAGCGCCGCGCCGCAGAAAATCGCGGCGGTTGGTGTGAGCGCGCGGAGGTTTGGTTTCGGTGGTGGTTTTTTTCATTATCGGCTCCCTGCTGCGATGTGATTCAAGTTGGCTGCACTGTTACGCAGAATTAGTGCCTGTGTTGCTTTGAGTCTGACCGTGCTGCTCGCCCTCGTTGCGCATCAGTTCTTTTCGCCCGCAACGACGTACGCCCACAGCGCGTCTACATCATCGGGCTTCAGCAAATCGCCCCACGGCGGCATGCTGCTCTTGCCTCTGGTGACGGCGGTGACGAAGCGCGAACGGTCGTCGCGTGGAAACTTGCGCAGGTCGAACGCGCCTTCAGGATCCGCCATGCGCGCGCCGTGGCATGGCGCGCCGGTCCCGCCGGTTGCGGTCGGCGGGTTTCGGGGCGCTCTGTCCAAGAGCACTAAATCTCATGTCCGTCGTGGTCCATGCCTCAAGTCCAGTCCGGCTCGAGGTCAAATCTTTCCTTCGAACGACGTGATCGGTGGATACGCCCGCGGGTCGATGATCACATCGATCACGGTGGTGACCTGCGACGCCCGCGCGCGCTCGAGCGCCGAATTCAACTCGGAGGGTTTCTCAACCCGTATGCCTTCGCAGCCGCACGCGCGCGCGATCGCTGCGTGATCGACCGGCGCGAGCTGGCACGCGTCGGTGTGATCGCCGTACATGACGTCCTCCGCGTGCCACTGATAACCGAGTATCTGGTTGTTGAGCACGATCGCAATGAGCTTCACGCCGAGACGCTTCGCCGTTTCGAGCTCGGCCCAGACGTGCGCGAAACCACCGTCGCCGGAGAGGCTGATGACCTCCCGATCCGGATGCGCGACTTTCGCACCGATTGCCGCAGGGAATCCCCAGCCCAGACCGGCAAGACCGCGCCCCGCCAGAAACCGCATGCCGGACTTCGCAGTGAGATAGTTCGCGGACCAGATCGACGCGTAGCTCGCGTCGGGCACGACGAGCGTATCGGGGGTGAGGAACGCATCGAGCTCGCGCATGATGCGCTCGGGGCGGATCGGCACTGCATTCGAGTCGAGCATGCTCCGCGCTTCGTCGCGAGAAGCCCGGTGCGCCGTTTCGATTCTGCGCTCGAGCTCGGGTCTTGCCGCGCGCCGCTTGCCGAGGTCCTCTCGCGCCAGCGCCTCAGCGAGCGCCGCCAGCGTGAGCTTCGCATCGCCGACGAGCCGCAGCGCTTCGTAATTGCGTCCGACCTCCTGACCGTCGATGTCGATATGGATGTATTTCGCCGTCTTCGGAAACAACGTCCACGAGTCGGTGCCGTTCTGGTTGGTGCGCGCACCGACGAACAGGATCACGTCGGCTTCAGCGACGAGACTGCGCAGGTGCCGCGCCACGCCGCGCGTACCCATGAAGTAGCCGATCGGTCCTACCGACAGCGGGTGCGTTTCGTCGACGGCGCCTTTGCCCATGCTCGAGGTGGCGACGGGCAGCGCAGCCGACTCCTGAAGACGCGCGAGCGCTTCATACGCCCGCGACGAGTGAACGCCGCCGCCGGCGACGACGAGCGGACTTGCGGCTTGCGCCAGCAGCCTGGCCGCTTCGCTTATACGCCCGGGATCTGCGAGAGAGCGGTCGAGCGGATAGCTCCCGAGCTTCGCTTCGCGCGTTGCCGGCACGTCGTGCTCCACCGCCTCGGTCAGCAGATCCTGGGGACATAGCAGCACGGCAGGTCCGGGGCGGCCGCTCGCAGCCGCGGTGAACGCCATGTCGACGTAGTCCTCGATGCGCGAGAGCTCGCTCACGCGGCGCACCCATTTCGCACAGCCGCGAAAAATGTCGAAGTGGTCGAGCTCCTGGAATGCATTCTTGTCGGTCTGATTACGGCGCACATCCTGGACTATGGCAACGATCGCCACCGAAGCCTTGTTCGCCTCGGCGAGCGCAGGCGCGAGCAGCGCGGCGGCCGGTCCGTTCTGCGCGGTCACGACTGCGACTTTGTTGGACGCGCGCGCGTACCCATCCGCCATCGCGCCGCCCGCGTTCTCGGTGCGATAGGCGATCTGGCGTATGCCGAATTGCGGCATCACGAGATACAACGCCGAGGGCAGGCTTTGCCCGAACATGACTTCCACACCGTGCCGCACGAGCGCGCGGGCAACGAGATGCGCCCCGCAGGGGTTGGGAAGCGTGTGCCGGGGCTGGGTTCGTGCGAGATCGGATATCTGGTTCATGTCTGTTTCCCTGATCGTCTGGCTTTCCAATGGATTCCGGATGTGCGGTCCTGTCGGACCTCGGAATGACGTGAGCCCGGTTGATCCTTTCAAGTCGTCATCCTCGACTCGATCGAGGATCTATTTTTGAAGCCGTTGAGCGACAAGTCCCCTGCCGGTTGATTTTACGGCGGGAGCTTCGAGCATGCGCACGCCGGTTTGTTTACGCCCGGATGTGCCGGTGGCACACTCGCCGGTCATGGGAAAAGGCAAACACATCGACCTCGCGCCTGGCCGCAGAAGAACGCTGGCGTATCTCGGTGCGGGCGGTTTTGCGCTTCTGACCGGAGACTATTCCCGCGCGGCGGAGCGCGCGAGCGCTCTCGCGTGCGTCGCCCGGCCGCGTCAGACCGAAGGCCCGTTTTTCGTCGACGAAAAGCTCAACCGCGCGGACATACGCAGCGACCCGCTGACGAAAGCTGTCAGCGAGGGCACGCCGCTGCAGGTCGTATTCAGAGTCTCCCAAACGAGTGGCGACACGGCATGCGCGCCGCTCCCGGGCGCGCAGGTGGACGTATGGCAATGCGACGCGAACGGTCTCTACTCAGACGTGCAGGATTTCCAGAGAAGCACCGCGGGATTGAAATTCCTGCGCGGCCACCAGATTACGGACAATCACGGTAATGCGAGCTTTCTGACGATTTTTCCCGGTTGGTACCCAGGCCGCGCAGTTCACATCCACTTCAAAGTGCGAGCCCGCGGCGGCAGGGAGTTCACTTCGCAAATCTATTTCGACGACGCACTCACCGACGCGATACACGCACAACCGCCTTATCTGACGCGCGGACAGCGCCGCGTGCGCAACAGTCGCGACGCGGGCGCGCTCGCCGGCGGCGGCGCCTTGATCCTGCCTTTACGCGAAGAGAAAAACGGCTACCTCGGCATCTTCGACATGACCCTCGCCATGGCGTGACGTCATCCCTGTCGCTCCATCACGACACTGAAAGCCCTGCGTAAGTCTGGCGGCACGGAGTTTGCCGTGCATCAGGCGTAAATTGCCAACGCAGGAGACACACATGTTTCTGAAACGGATCGCAGCGGCCATAGCGGGTCTCTGCCTGATATGCGGAACGGCCCACGCTGCTCCGGAAGCGGCCCAGACACCCGAAGCATCGGGCGCCACGAGCGACGGCGTGATTATTCTCGAGCTGGGACCCATGCAAGGCGGGCCGGCGAGCGCCGAAGAAATGGCAGCGATGCAACTCCTGCTGCTGCAGCTTCTGATGATGCAGCCGGAGGTGCAGAGCGGCGGTGAAACGATGTTCGTGCCCAGCCAGACGACAACCGGAGTCAGAATCTAGCGGCGCTTGTCTTACGCAAGTCGTATTCGCATAAGCCAAGCTAAATCCGGCACTCCTCCGAGCCGCAGCCTAAATCGCGATCGGCTTCGGCGAGCAGACGATCGAACGTTTCCGGCGTGCGGATGACGCGTCCGCTGACTTTCGGACCGGTGCCCTGCAGCCAGTAAGCGTGCGTCGGGTGTGATCCACCCGCCACCACGAACACGATGTTCTCCGGCTTGAGCGACACCGGCCACGGGTCCTGCTGGATCGAGTCTCGCGTGAGCGGGTTGGAATCGATCTCGAAGAACGACAGCACTCCGCCGCGCCGCAACTGCTCGACCGGTATCTTCGAGTTGTCGTACAGGAACTGCTTCACCTTCGGCTTCGTCAAGCCCTGCTCGGCCATCATGTGCGCGACGACGCGCGGCACGATCATGATCCCGGGTGTGCCTTCCTCGTAACCCATGAGCCCGCCGATATTGGGCGTGCGCATGTAATCGGCCATGCGGTGCAGGCCCTGGAACACGTCCTCCTCGAGCGTCTCTTTCTTCGCGCTGCGCCGGCGCACGTTCGTGACACCACTTGCGAATACGAGCGACACCGAATTCGTGCCGCGATCGAAGCCGTGGCGATCGGTGCCGTGCGGCTGCCACCCTTCGGGGAGCCCCTCTTCGTCCTCGGCGAACACGACATTGGTGTAGCGCATGGCGCCCCAGATCGCCATGGTGCCGACACCGGGGACCGCGCCGCCCACGTTCTGCTGCAGCATGCGGAGCGCGCGTCCGATACTGGCACCCGCCGGCTGCTGCGGATCGGGCCCGAGACAGCCGAAGCCCGAATTGAGACGGATCTGTTTGCCGATCGGGCCGTTGACGAT
>DATLEF010000117.1:0-2044 GCA_035525455.1 Burkholderiales bacterium | reverse complement strand
TCAGTCCATAGACAGTCTGCGCGACATGCTCTCGACTGCGATAACGGTCAACCTCTCGCTTATCACGGTGCATGAAAGCGAGACGATGAAACGGCTGGCCGCGTACGCAGCACTGGTTGCAATACCAACGATGATCGCAGGCATTTACGGAATGAATTTCGAATTCATGCCAGAGCTGCAGTGGATATTCGGCTATCCGCTCGCGCTCGCGGCGATGGGCTTGATCGACATCTATCTCTTCTTCCGCTTTCGGAGAGCCGGCTGGATTTAGCGGTCTATAGTGTGACCCGCTGGTCCTCGAGGCCGTCCCAGAACGCTGCGACTGCGTCGAGCATCTCGTTGCCGTAGCGGATGAAGGCGTCTTCATTCAGGGCCGATTGGAAGTAGTGCTCCTCGAGCTCTTCCTGGGTGTGCCGTGCGTGCTGGGCCTCGAGACGGTCGTGCCACACGAAGAAGCCGATCGGAAGGCGCGTGCCGTGCTTTTCGTTGTAGTGCCTGAAGCCTTCAATCAGCTCTTTCCAGAAACCGGCCTCAGCCCAGTTTTCCACCGCAAAGCTCGCCGCCTGCGAAATTTCGTAGTTGTCTCCGCCGTAGAGACGGATGAGCTCGTCGCAGAAGAGCAACGTCGACGCCGTGCCGTTGCGGCGGTGGCCGATCTCGTGAAACTGCAGCCCCAGATGTTTGGCGATCGTCCATAGCCACTCATAATGGCCTGCCTCGAAGTGAAAAGTGCCGCCCTGCACGCTGCCTTCGGTGCCGGCGTGATCCGGGTCGAATCCCGGGGTCCGCGGCGCGGCCGCCACCGGGTCCGCCCCTTTTCTGAACGTGACGCCGAGCTCGTTCGCCAGTATCTCCTTCGATGCGCGCATGCCTTCGAGCGTATCGGCGTTGATCGTCTTGTTCAGCTGCGCGATGAGGAACTGATTGGAAAAAACCGAGAACTGCACGACGAACGCCCTCACCTGAGCGTCGTTCTGCTCGCCGTTGCTGAACCACGCCGTGTAGTGATTGGCCGTAATCGCGCGGTGATTCAGGAGCTCCGACTCGATCCGCGCTTTGAAGCGCAAAAACGCGACGCCTCTCTCAACGCTGTATCCGCTCCGGCCCTGCCGGATCGCCTGCAGCGTCACTTCCGTGAGCCCGGCGAGTTCCGCCTCCTCGACGGCGCCGGTTGCTGTTGCATCGCGCATGGCATCGTCCTCGTTTTCGAGTATGCGCTTCGCGTTCAAGCGCTTTTCCACGAATCGACGTAACCGGCCCATTCGACATCGGGCGGCAGCGGCGCAACCTCGAGCGCGTCGCGCGCATCGATCATGACCGCGACTTCATTCGTTTCGGTCCGCGCGGCTTTCGCGCCGATCTGGAAAGCCTTGGGATGCGGACCGTGGGTGAATCCGCTCGGATGCAGGCTGATCATGCCGGGGCGGATGTTGTCGCGCGAGAAAAACTCGCCTGCGTGATAAAAGATGAGTTCGTCGAAGTCGTCGTTGCTGTGAAAGAAAGGTACTTTAAGCGCGCCGGGGTCGGTCTCGAGGGGCCGTGGACAGAACGTGCAGACAACGAAGCGGCCGGCGGCGAAGGTCGTGTGCGCCGAGGGCGGCAGATGCGCGCGATGACTCATGAGCGGCCGGATCGCGCGCCAGTTGAGCCGCACCGGCATGAGCGTGCCGTGCCAGCCGACCGCGTCGAGCGGATTGAAGGCAAACGTTTGCGTGCTCAAGGCGTCGCGCCGTTTGATCACGATGCGCCATTCGCGATCTTCCTGCTGAGCCCGAAAAGCATCGTCGATGCACGGTACGTCCAGCATTGCCGGATCGAACACCGCGTGCTGTCCCGCGATGCCTTTCTCGGGTAAACCGTAGCTATCATTGGTTGCTTCGACGAGCAGTGCGCGTAGCCCGCTTGTGTCGATGCGCCACATCGTGCCGCGCGGCAGCATGAGGTAGTCGCCGTCGCGAAGCGACAGATGGCCGTAGTCGCAAAAGAGCTCGCCCGCGCCTTCGTGGATGAAAATGAGCTCATCGCCGTCGCTGTTGCGGACGAG
>DATLEF010000093.1:0-25163 GCA_035525455.1 Burkholderiales bacterium | reverse complement strand
CCAGCGCCCGCGTATCCGCCGATCTCGCGCCGCATGGGCGAGGAAGGGAAAGTCATGCTGCGCGTGCACGTGAACGAGCGCGGACTCCCCGACGACGTGCAGCTGAAAGCCTCGAGCGGCTCGCAGCGTCTCGACGACACCGCGCTGCAGACCGTGAAGCAATGGAAATTCGTCCCCGCGCGGCGCGGCGACATGCCGGTCGTCGCGTGGGTGCTGGTCCCGATCTCATTCAGCCTGAGGAGTTGATCTTGAACGCAGCACCCGCCGTGGGTTTCGCTCATTTCCTGTCGCAGACCGACGCCGTGGGCTCTACGATACTGTTTCTTCTGCTCGGGATGTCGGTCGCGACGTGGTATCTCATCGCGACCAAGGCGCTGGCCGCGTTCCTCATGCGCCAGCGCACGCGAAGCTTTCTCGGCATCTTCTGGAACTCGCCTTCGCTGAAAGCGGTGGAGAAGCACCTCGAGGACAAACACCCGGACGAGCCGTTCTCGCATCTCGTCGATCACGCGATCGTCGCCGCACGCCATCACCAGCGTTACGGTGCTGACAAACTCAACCAATCCGGAACGACCGGCGAATTCCTCACGCGAGCCATACGCCGCGTGATCGACGAAGAGACTGCGCGCTTCGAATCGGGACTCACCGTCCTCGCGTCGATCGGCAGCACCGCGCCTTTCCTCGGCCTTTTCGGCACGGTGTGGGGCGTGTACCACGCGCTCGTCAACATCGGCATGAGCGGGCAGGGCACGCTCGACAAAGTGGCCGGGCCGGTCGGCGAAGCGCTCATCATGACCGCGCTCGGACTCGCCGTTGCGATTCCCGCGGTGCTCGCCTACAACTTCGCCGTGCGCAGAAACCGTCTCGTGCTCGCGCAGCTCGATTCGTTCGCGCACGACCTCTTCTCCTTCCTCGCAACCGGCTCGCACGTCGCCGATACGCCGCCTAACGTCGCGGCGATTCGCGCTCAGGCAGCGCACGGAGCTGCGTGATGGCTTTCGGCGGATTCTCGCAGAGCGCCGATACAGCGCCGACAGCGGAGATCAACATGGTGCCGCTGATCGACGTAATGCTCGTGCTGCTCGTGATCTTTATCATCACGGCTCCGCTGCTCACGCACGCGGTGAAGATCGACCTGCCCAAAGCGACGAGCGCATCGAACGTGACACATGAAAACGTTCAGCTTGCGATCCGCGCAAACGGTGAGGTCTTCTGGAATGGGCAAGCTGTCGAGGCTTCACAGCTCGCGTCTCGAATGAGCGCGGCGGCACGCCTCGATCCCCAGCCCGAGCTCCATCTGCGCGCCGACCGTACGACGCCATACGAGAAAGTCGCACAGGTGTTGTCGGCTGCCGCGAAAGCGGGGCTGATCAAGATCGGCTTCGTGACCGAACCACCGGCGGGCGAGTGATGATCGCGCGCATCGTCTTCGCTGCTCTATTGCTGCTCTGCGCACCGGCGTTTGCGGCGGGCACGAGCGCGCCGCAGACCATCGTGCACATCCTCGATTACGTCGGCGTCGATTATTCGGGCGCGGTGCAGGGCGGCAAGATCACGAGCGAAGACGAATACAAGGAGATGACCGAGTTCACGACTCAGGTCGTCGAGCAGATCAAAGCGCTGCCTGCGGCGCCTCAGCGCGAACGGCTGAGCGCTCAGGCGAACGACCTGGCCAAGCTCGTCGCGGACAAGGCGGACGCGGCCCAGGTCGCAAAGACCGCGGGCGCGCTGCGCTGGGCGATCATCGAAGCGTACAACGTGCCGGTCGCGCCGACCAAAGCGCCCGATCTCGCGCGGGCGTCGACGCTTTACGCGCAGCACTGCACGGCGTGTCACGGCGCTGAAGGCCGCGGCGACGGTCCGGCGGCGAAAGGCATGGAGCCTCCGCCGGCCAATTTTCACAATGCCGAGCGCATGGCGAAGCGCGACCGCTACGGCCTCTACAACACGATCACGCTGGGCGTGTCCGGCACTGCGATGCAGGGCTATGGCACTCTCTCGGAGGACGACCGCTGGGGACTCGCTTATCACGTCGCGAGCATCGGTGCGGGAGCGCAGTCTCCGCTCGCGTACGCGCGCGCCACTCTGAAGGAGACGCTCGACGCGTATCGCAAAGGCGAGCACGCCCGCGCCCAGCAGCTCGCGGTTGCCGCTTATCTCGAAGGCTTCGAGCTCGTCGAGCCGGCGCTCGACTCCATCGATCGTGAGCTTCGCGAGGCGATCGAGCGCGATATGCTTCAGGTGCGCACGCTCATGCGCGACCGTGCCGACGCGAGCGTCGTCGAAGCGCATATCGCACGCACTGCGAAAGCGATCGAGCTTGCCGAAGAGAAGCTCGGCGGCTCTTCGCTGACACCGGGAGCGGCGGGTGCGAGCGCGTTCATCATCCTCCTGCGCGAAGGACTCGAAGCGATACTCGTCCTCGCCGCGATCGTCGCGTTCCTCGTAAAGGCGGGCCGTCGCGATGCGCTGCGCTATATCCACGCGGGCTGGATCGCCGCGCTCGCGCTCGGCATCGTGACGTGGTTCGTCGCGCGCTATCTCGTCGCGGTGAGCGGCGCCGGCCGCGAGATGACCGAAGGGGTCACGGCGCTCGTCTCCGCCGGGATCCTGCTCTACGTCGGCTGGTGGCTGCACGACAAGAGCCACGCGCGCGCCTGGAAGCAATTTATCGAACAGCGCCTCGCCGGTGCGTTCTCAAGGGGTACGATCGGAGCGCTTGCGAGCCTGTCTTTCCTCGCCGTGTATCGCGAAGTCTTCGAGATGGTGCTGTTCTACGAAGCGCTGTGGCTGCAGGCAGGCGAAGGCGGACAGGGTTCCATCATCGTGGGCTTTATCGCGGCAGCGGCGGCACTGGCGGTGATCGCATGGCTCATATTCCGTTATGGCGTGCGCTTGCCGATCACGCTTTTTTTTACCGTGAGCTCCGTGTTTCTCGCGCTCCTTGCAATCATTTTTACAGGGCAGGGTATAGGCGCACTGCAGGAAGCAGGGGCAGTCGGCGCAACGTTCATCGATGCGCCACGCGTTCCGCTCCTTGGAATTTTCCCGACCGTGCAATCGCTTGCTGCACAGGCGTTCGTGTGCATCGCGGTGATTGCGGTGCCTGCATGGAGTCGAATTTCGGCGCGCGGAAGCGAACGCCGATAACGGTATCGGCTTCCTCAACGGCGGAGGCCTGCCGTGTAGCGCATTCAGCCAGCCACGCCGGCCTCGCCGGCCAGCCAGCCAAAAACAAGAGACTCGAATGAAAGAAGGCTGGCATGAATCAAATCGATCGATTGCGTTCGTACACAACGATGCTGGTGGCGCTGACGCTGTCGACCTCAGCGCTCGCGCAAACCGCGGCGGAGCAGCAGCTTCCGGAAGTGAAGGTGCAGGGGGCAACCGAAGCCACCGGCTATAACCCGCCGACTGCGACGTCGGCGACGAAAATCGAAGCGCCATTGCGCGACATTCCGCAGACGGTGAACGTCGTTCCGCAGGAGCTCATCCGCGATCAGGCGGCGCGCTCGATGCAGGACACGCTGAAGAACATTCCAGGCATCGGACTTTCCAGCGGCGACGGCCAGCGCGATCAGGTTTCGATACGCGGTTTTTCCGCGATCAGCGACCAGTTCATAGACGGCCTGCGCGACGATGCGCTTTATTTTCGGGATCTATCGAACATCGAGCGCGTGGAAGTGCTGAAAGGACCCGCATCGGTGCTGTACGGCCGCGGCTCCTCGGGCGGTCTCATCAATCGCGTCACCAGGAAGCCTGGCATCGACCTCATGCACGCGACCGTGCAGATCGGCAGCTGGGATGCGCGGCGCGGCGAACTGGACGTCGCGCGAACGTTTCAGCAGGGAGGCGTCTCATTTCGAGTGACCGGGGCAATCGAGCGCGGCGAAAGCTATCGCAACCAACAGTTTCTCGAGCGCGAGGCCATCGCGCCCTCTTTCGCATTCAGACCGGGCCCGGACACCGAGCTTCTCGTGCAGGGCGAGCGTCTGAACGATCGTCGTCTGACCGACTTTGGTATTCCCTCGTTTCGTGGGCGGCCAGTCAACGTTCCGGCCTCGACCTACTATGGCGCGGCGAATGCGCGTGCCGTTGACGTGTCTGCGGCGAGCGTATCGGCGCTTGGTTTCACCCTCACGCATCGCATCAACGCCGAATGGTCGCTACGCAACGCGCTGCGCGGCTACGGTTACGAGCTTGACCGGCACAACACGCTGCCCGGTACGGTGAACGAGTCGGCGCAGACCGTGACGCTCAATCACAGCACGGTCAAGCGGCGCGAGGCCGGCATCTTCAACCAGACCGAGCTCGTTCAGAAGACACGCTTCGGCTCGATGGATCACCAGCTCCTGTACGGAGTGGAGCTCGGCCGCCAGCGTAAAGATCAGTACTTCGCGACGCGCAACGGTGTGGCGACGGTCTCGTTGTTCAACCCTATCCTGCCGGTGCTGCCGCTCGAAGCCGATGTGGCGCCATCGTCGAACAACGTCGGCGTGATGACTGTCATGAGCGGCTATGTTCAGGACCTGGTCTCCCTGAGCGAGCGCTGGAAGGCGCTCGCGGGCGTCCGCTACGACGTGTTCGAGCAGGAAACGAAGGAGCGTATCCCCGGACGGGTCGACCTGTCGCGCACCGACCGGGCATTGAGCCCGCGCGTCGGAGTCGTTTATCAGCCGACGCTCGCGCAATCGTACTACGCCGCTTACAGCAAATCGTTTCAGCCTTCGGCGGAAGCGTTTCCTCTCGCAGCGAATAACGCGCAGATCGCACCGGAGGAGACGACCCATCGCGAGATCGGCGCGAAGCTCGACTTTTTCGAAGGCTATGCGAGCGCGACCGCATCGCTTTTCCGGCTAGCACGCACCAACATCAAGTTCGTCGATCCCACCACGAATACGCTGATCCCCGTCGGCGTTCAGCGCACCGACGGCCTCGAGCTTTCGTTCAGCGGACGCCTGCCGCAGGGATGGGAAATCTATTCCGGATACGCGTACCTCGATAGCCGCGTGATTTCCTCGGTCGCGATCGACGCAGGCCAGCTGGTTGAGGGTAAGCGCGCGACCATCACGCCGCTCAACAGCGCGAACGTGTGGCTGACGAAAAATCTCGGCGGCGGTTTCGGCGCGGGCGGCGGAGTTACGTACGTGGGCGATCGCTACGCGAATCCCGGCAATACGGTGACACTGCCGGAGTACGTGACCTTCGATGCAGTGGCGTGGTACCGCGCGCGCAGGTACGACGTGCAGTTGAATGCGTACAACCTCTTCGACCGCAGGTACATCGTCGCAGGCCACGGCTCGGCGCCCAATCTCAATCTGCCCGGCGCTCCGCGCAGCGCCGTTCTCACCGTTCGCTTTCGTATCTAAAGCTCGTGATGCCGATCGCACTTACCACTGCCGCCCGAGATCGGCCGCAGGCTGCAGGCCACCTTTTTCTTCCTTCGACGCTGCGGCGACGCGCGAAATTCCTGATCTGGCTGCGGCGCACCCATGCCTGGACCGGCCTCTGGGGCGCCGCACTTGCGCTGTTTTTCGGGTGCACCGGATTTCTGCTGAACCATCGCGCGGTGCTCAAAATCCCCGCGGCCGAATTGAGGCTTACGGTCATCCAGGTGCCGCTGCCGGGACCGCCGCCTGCGAATCCGCAAATCCTCGCGCTCGAGGTTCAGCATGCGCTCGACATCGACAAGCCCGCTCTGCTCGTGAAGACAGAACCTGCGCAGAGGCTCGAGTGGAACGGCCGCGCGATCGAGCAGCCCGAGCTCTGGCGGGTCGCCTTCGCGAGTCCCCAGCGCACGCTGAACGCCGAGTACTGGGTGGGTAATGCCTATGCGACGGTGAAGCGGCAGGATCCGAACGTATTCGCGCTCGTGAACCGGTTGCACACCGGGACCGGTGTCAATGCGGCGTGGGTCCTGCTCGTGGACACGCTCGCGGGGGGACTGATCGTCCTTGCGCTGAGCGGCATCCTGCTGTGGAGCCGTTTGCACGGCACACGCCTGACTGCCGCAGGCATCGGTCTTACATCGCTCGCCTCGTTGATCGTGCTCGCGTGGCAGGTCATGTGATCGCATCAAATTCGTAGCGCAATGCAAGCCGTGGCGCAATCGCTTCAGCATTGCGTGTGCCACGGCCTTCAAATCCTTGAGATAATGCGGGCAATCGCCTGAAGCCCGCCATGCGCCGCCGGTACTCAATCACTTTGACTTAACGCATGACAGCGCCTCGCGCTTCGCTTACCCGCTTCGCCTGGCTCTCGATCGCCGCGGCGATCGCCATCATCGGGTTAAAAGGCACCGCGTACTGGGTCACCGGTTCGGTCGGCCTCTTGTCCGACGCGCTGGAATCGATCATCAACCTGGTGGCGGCGTGCGTGGCGCTGGTTGTGCTCGGCATCGTCGCGCGTCCTGCGGACGAAGAACATCCCTACGGCCACGACAAGGCCGAATACTTCTCGAGCGGCCTCGAAGGCGGCATGATCCTGATTGCTGCGCTCGGTATCGCGGTTGCGGCGATCGAGCGCATGCTGCATCCGCAGCCGCTGCACGATCTCGCACTCGGCCTCGGTATCGCAATGGTCGCGTCGGTCATCAATTTCGCAGTCGCACGCATACTGTTCGCAGCCGCGCGCCGCTACGACTCGATCACACTCGAAGCGGACGCACACCATCTGATGACCGATGTCTGGACTTCGGTGGGCGTGCTGGTCGGTGTAGGCGCCGCCGGAATGAGCGGCTGGCAGTGGCTGGATCCAGCTTCGGCGCTGTTCGTTGCGGCCAATATCGTCTGGACCGGAACGATGCTGGTGCGCCGCTCGGCACGCGGCCTGATGGACACCGCGCTGCCGCTCGAAGAGCGCTCGGCGATCGAGAAAATACTGGACGCTTACCGCGCAGAGGGCATCGCCTACCACGCCCTGTTGACGCGGCGGTCGGGCGCGCGCCGCTTCGTGTCGGTGCACATCCTGGTGCCGGGCGCCTGGAGCGTGCAGCGCGGCCACGATCTCCTTGAACGCATCGAAGCGGAGATGCGAGAGGCGCTCCCCAACACGACGGGGATCACGCACCTGGAACCGATAGAAGACCCGGCGTCGTGGCGCGATGCCGAGCTCGAGCCGCTCAAGGAAACCGAACCGCCCGCCTGACGCTGGAGCCGTTCAGCAGCGCGCCGGCAGCGGCGCAGAAACGCCCGAAAATGTCACGCCGTTGCGGCCTTCCCTCTTCACCTGATACATCGCCGCGTCTGCTTTCGAAACGAGCGCGCCGATATCGTGGCCGTCTTCGGGATAGATGCTCACGCCGATGCTTCCCGAAACGGATATGTCGTGAGATTCGACCCGAAACGGACGGTTCAGCTCGTTCAGCAGTTTCTGGCCGCCGATCGCCGCCTCGTTCCGGCTCGTGAGCTCCGTCAGCAGCACGATGAATTCGTCGCCGCCCATGCGCGCGACCGTATCTTCCTTGCGTGTGACTGCTTCGAGACGCGCGCCGACCTGCTGCAGCAGAAGATCCCCGACCGGGTGCCCAAAATCGTCGTTGACCGGTTTGAAGCGGTCAAGGTCGACGAACATCAGCGCGAAAAGCCTGCCCGAACGTGCAGCGCGATTGATTGCCTGGTGTACCCGATCCTCGAGCAGAATCCTGTTCGGCAAACCGGTCAGTGCGTCGTAGAGCGCCACGGTGCGCAGCTCCTGATTCGCAACCTGCAGCGATTCCGTGAGCTTCGCGGTGTGTGCTGCGAACTGGACATCGATAGACGACACCACGAGAGTGCCGATGAGCACCACGAGCGTGACGATGCCCACGATTACGGCGAGCACGCTGTTGTCGACCGCACGTCCCGATTCCGCGGCGAGGCAGATGCTGCCGGGCGCAAATTCCGCGGCGGCCATCCCCGTGTAGTGCATCCCGGTGATCGCGAAGCCCATGATGACTGCGCTGCCAAGTCTCGCAACGATGGCGAACCCCGAAGTCCTCTGAC
Source organism: Burkholderiales bacterium (assembly GCA_035525455.1). Taxonomy (GTDB): domain Bacteria; phylum Pseudomonadota; class Gammaproteobacteria; order Burkholderiales; family SG8-41; genus JAQGMV01. The sequence continues at coordinate 17,181 of DATLEF010000093.1, read as the reverse complement.
GCAGCTGAAGCGCGATCCACAGCGCGGCAAGCGAGGCCGCTATGGCGATCAGGACCGAGGCTACAAAGAGGATAGGCGTGTAGTGAATGGGCGGCGACATGCGCATCGCCAGCATTCCCGTGTAGTGCATCGCGGAAATACCGATGCCCATCAAAGTCGCACTGAGCGTGAGGGTGGACGTAGTGAGCTCGCCGCGGCGCAGCGTGTACAGCGCAAAGCCCGAGACCAGAACGGCGATTGCAAGCGAAAGCAGCGTCGTAGGCAGGTCGAATGCGATGGGTATGGGCAGTTTGAACGCGAGCATGCCGATGAAATGCATCGACCAGATGCCGCTGCCCATGCCCACGGCGCCGCCGGTAAGCCAGTACCACATGCGCTTGCCGCTGGCGGAGCTCACCCGTCCTGCGAGATCGAGGGCGGTGTACGAAGCTATGATCGCGACCACCACCGACAGCGCTACAAATTCGACTGCGTAGGTCCCCTACATGTGGGCCTCGCTCCAGGGCATCAGTGTAAGAATTGTGACGTGAGCGCGACTTTGACAGCCCGCTACGCTGTCGCTTTACGCCCGTGTCCGCCCGTCTACAAAGGATACTACGCTGGCGCCGGATTGACGCGCCGCAACGGCGAGACTCATGAAGCCCCCGCAGCCGTAGCCTCTGCCTCCGTCCGGGGAGCAAGTGCAATGCCCGACGCGGGCGTTTGCGGAGGATCAGGCTGGGATGCTGCGGTTGATGGCGAGCCAGTAATAGCCCGCCTGGCGAGTCACCTCGGCCAATGCATTGAAATCGACCGGTTTCACCACATAGCTGTTGACGCCGAGATCGTATGTTTCGGCAAGGTCGCTCTCCTCCTCCGAGGAGGTCATGACCACGACGGGGATGCGCCGCGTGCGCTCGTTGGCTTTGACCGCCCTCAGCACTTCGATGCCGTTCACCTTGGGCATTTTCAGGTCGAGCAGCATGAGGCGGGGCAGGACGTCGGCACGATCGGCGTAAGGACCATTGCGGAAGAGGTAATCGAGCGCCTCCTCGCCGTCCTTGACCCAGGTGATATTGCTCGCGACCTTCCCGCCTTTCAGAGCGGTCATCGTCAGCTCCGCGTCGAGCGGATTGTCCTCGACCAGCAGGATTTCGATCTGTTCAAACCCTTCCATCGTCCTCGCTCCGCGGTAATGTGAAAAAGAACGTCGCGCCCGCGCCGGGCTCGCTCGAAGCCCATACCCGCCCGCCGTGCCGCGACACGATGCGGTGCACCAGCGCGAGTCCGACACCGGTGCCCTGGAATTCGCTCTGATCGTGCAGCCGCTGGAAAACGCCGAAGAGCTTGGCCGCGTAGCGCGGATCGAATCCCGCGCCATTATCGCGCACGCTGTAGGTGTGCTCAAGCTCGTCGCTCTGCGCACTGACTTCGATCAACGGCTTCTCCACTTTCGCCGAGAACTTGATCGCGTTCGAAAGCAGGTTGATCCACACTTGTGCGAGCAGGGCGCGGTCGGCCATGGCCTGCGGCAGCGCATGCAGATTGAGCTCGGGTTGCGGGCCTGCGTGCTGCGCGGTCAGTGCTTCGAAATTGATGCGCACGAGCTCTTCCATGTCGACCACGCGCATCTGCAGCGCCTGCCTGCCGAGCCGCGAGAAGCGCAGCAGATCGTCGATCAGCGCACCCATGCGTGCAGCTTCGCTGCGCACGATGCCGAGCTTGCGATTCGCCTCCTCGTCGAGCTGCGAGCCGTGAAATTCGGCGAGGAGCTTCGAGAATCCCGCGATTGCGCGCACCGGCGCGCGCAGGTCGTGCGAAACCGAGTAGCTGAAGCTTTCGAGCTCCTTGTTTGCGACATTGAGCTGCTCGGTTCGGTCGATCACGCGCTGCTCGAGCTCGGCGTTGAGGCGCAGCAGCTCTTCCTCGGCACGCCGCAAAGCCGCTTCCGCGGTTTCGCGCTCGAGGATCTGACGCGCGAGCCGCTGGTTCGATTGCTCGAGCGCCGAAGTGCGCTCGCCGATTTCGCTCAACATGCGGTTGAATGCATCCGCGAGATAGCCGATCTCGTCGTTCGTCGTTTTCGGCGCGCGGAGCGTGAAGTCGCGTTTCTCGACGACGGCCCGGGCAAGATCGCTCATGGCCAGTATCGGTTTGGTGACTGTGCTTTGGAGCCACGTCGACATGACGAGCGCCACACCGAGCGCCGCCGCCAACACCGCGCCGATGATGCCCAGGTAGTTGTGCAGGTGTGCGAGCTGCTCGTAATCGCCCTTGAGATAGATCGTGCCGAGCGCTGTTGCATCGAGCGTAATCGCTTTGAAGATCGTTGCCGCGTCGCCCGCCACGCGCTCGCCGGGCGTCTCCGGCACGCCCGGTATCTCCGAGCTGCTCGCGGTGCCGCTGCGCACGTAAAGCGCAAAAAGCTCGCCTTTGGCGTTGTACAGCGCAGCCGCGCGTATGCCGGTTTTAGCCCTGAGTAGCGACAGGTTCTCGCGCGCGATGTCGGCGTCCCGAAAAGCGAGCGCGGCGCTGCTCGCGCGGCCGAGAATCTCCGCCTGCGTGCGCAAGTCCTCGAGCAACGCCGCGCGGTACACCTTCAGGTCGTGAAGCAGGAGCGCCGCCCCCGCGACCATGAGCGCGGTCATCGTAGTGGCGAGCATCACCAGCACGAGCCTGCTGCGGACGGATATCATCGGTTGTCCTGAGAGCCTGTAACACAATGAAACGCGTGATGCGCTGTCACGATTTTTCGCTCAGGTCAAGGAGTGCGACGAAGCCAATATCGCGAATATTGGCGAGGAGCACGACGCGGAGATGGGCGAAAAGTCGTGCCAGCCCGAAGGGTTGTTGCCAGAACGGCCGCTCACTTTGTCGCGTGGCTTGCTGATATTCGCGATATCAGCTGCGCCCCGCTTCGCGTTATCGACCGTTCTGGCAGCAACGCACACGTGTTTCATTGTGTTACAGGCTCTGAGACCGGCTGGCGGCGCCGGCGCGTGTCAGTCGACGCCCGGGATGCTCGCGGCGGCGTTGCAGCGTTCGAGGCAATCATGCCAGGGGAGCGGCTGGCTGAAGAGAAATCCCTGCACTTCATCGCAGCCGAGCGCGCGCAGCACTCTCGACTGTTCAGACGTCTCTACGCCCTCGGCGACGACCGACAGGTGCAGCGCGTGGGCGAGCGAAATGATGATCGAGACGATCGTCATGCTCTGCGGCTGGTCCATCATCGTGTTGATGAACGAACGGTCGATTTTGAGCGAGCTCACCGGGAGCTTCGAAAGGTAGCTGAGCGACGAATAGCCGGTGCCGAAATCGTCGATCGCCACGTTCACGCCGAGATCCTGCAGTGCGCGAAGCTTCAGGCTGTTCGCGCCGATATTTTCCATCAGGATCGTCTCGGTGATTTCGAGCTCGAGGCTGTGAGCTTCAGCGCCTGCATCGCCCAGGGCCTTTTCCAGCACATCGATGAAATCGGGGCGCCGCAGCTGAATCGCGGAGACGTTAACGGCGACGCGCGGCGCGGGCAGTCCCATTGCGAGCCGTGTTTTGCGGTCGTCGAGCGCTTTCGCGATCGCCCACCGGCCGACCTCCAGTATGAGTCCCGTCTCCTCGAGCAGCGGAATCAACTGCGACGGCGGCACCAGGGCGCCTGAGCCATCGTCCCAGCGCAGAAGCGCTTCGACGCCGCTCACCGAACCGGTCGCGAGGTGTATCTTCGGCTGATAGTGCAGGACGAGCTCGTCTCTTTCGAGCGCATGGCGCAGCCGATTCTCGAGCCTCAGCTTCTCGGCAACACGTGCATTCATCGCGGCTTCGTAGAAGAGATACGGTTCGCTGCGTGCCTTCGCCTGCTTCAAAGCGGCTTCCGCGTTCGCGAGGAGTACGTCGGCGCCGACGCCATCGGCAGGCCAGAATGCGATTCCGGCGCAGGTGTCGACACGCAACTCGTGGCCGTCGATCGTCAACGGTTGCGACATCGAAGCTGCTGTGTGTCCGACCATGTGCGCCACATCGGACGGTCGCGTGCCGTGCTCGATGAACCCGCCGAAATAGTCGGCAGAAAGACGCGCAAGGCAGGCGAGCCCCGGCCACGCGCGCTCCACGCGCGTCCCGATCTCGCGCAAAAGCGCGTCGCCGACGTCGCGTCCGAACGTGTTGTTGAGGACCCTGAAGCGCTTGATGTCCCAGACGACGACCGCGATGCTCTCGCTCTGGGCCGCCTGTATTGCATGCGTGAGCTGATCGTGCAGGAGCGTGCGGTTGCCGAGACCGGTCACAGGATCGTGCCAGGCCAGGTAGACGAGCTTCTGGTCCTTCTCGATGTATTCGAGCGCGAATGACACGTCCGCTGCGAGCTCCATCAGAAGCTTCATCTCTTCCTGTGTGAAGGAATTCGGCTCCAGTGCGTACAGCGCGAAGCAGCCGGCAATCTGCCCGCCCAGCTTGAGCGGGAGTATGACGACGGAGCGATAACCCCGGCGGATCGCTTCAGCCGATCGTTCACTCGGGCTTCCGCCGCGAACCATGTCGTTGCAGATCGCCGGTTTACCTTGTTCGAGCATGCGCGCGATCAGCCCCGTCGGCTGGGGCGGGCCGGAGACGACGAGCGCGCTCGTTTCGGTTTTCTCTCCTGCGAGCAGTCCCGCGCTGGCAACGGGCTGTATGGCGCCGGTCGCGGAATCGAACATGCCGATCCACGCCATCCCGAAGTCGCCGTCGTCGACCGCGATCCGGCACGCTTCGTACAGGAGCTTGTCTCTGTCGCGTATGCGAACGATCGCGGAATTGATGCCGCTCAAGACCGCGTGGATGTGCGACAGACGCTCGAGTTTTTCTTCCTGCAGCTTCTGCTCGGTGATGTCGATCGAGATCGCGCCTATCATTGCCGGCTTGCCGTCGGTGCCGGGAATGGGAAAATGGTGCGCAAGCGACCACGTCGCGCTCTCGCCGGCACCATGGTGAACCACACGCTTCACCGGCTGATTGGACTCGAGCACGCGTTCGTCCAGTGCTTTCAACTCGGCGCTGCGGGTGGTATTCCAGACGGCGCCGTAGCTCTCGCCCAGCACGTCCCCGGCTTCGAGGCCGAAGTAGTCCTGCCAGACTTGGTTCACGTACGTATAGCGCCCGTCGCGATCGCGTATGGATGCGCGCCCCGGCAGATGGCTCATGAACGAGCGAAAGCGTGCTTCGCTGTCGTGGAGCGCATGCTCCGCGCGTGTGATCGAACGGCGGTCCTGCGCTTCCTTGAGCGCCCGCTTGACCACCGGGCCCAGCCGGCTCAGGCGGTCCTTGAGAACGTAATCGGTCGCGCCGGCTTTCATCGCTTCGACGGCACGTTCCTCGCCGATCGTGCCGGATACGAAGACGAACGGCGTCTCGGGGCTGCGGCTGCGCGCGATGCCGAGCGCGGCAAAGCCGTCGAGATCGCTCGGCATGCTGAAGTCGGAAAGGATCAGATCCGGAGGGAAATCGGTTAACGCACGGGTAAAACTGTCGCGGGTCCATACGCGACGCATCTCGAAACTGAGGCCGGCCCGGCGCAGCTCGTGCTCGCACAACTCCGCGTCAACCGCCTGGTCCTCGACGATAAGGACTTTGAGGTCCTGCTCCATACACACTCCCACACTGCTACACACGCAGCACGGCCTGCGCACCACCCCTGTGGCTTCACTTCCCTGTGTTAGGTTTCACCGGTGCCGCTCTGGTCGCGGCACTCGAGCTGCTCGTCGCTGTGAGTCACGACTCTATCGCACGCTCTGGTGCTATCGATATGACTTCTTGTGCGAGCGGATGTAGGAATGCATAAGGCGTACCCCAAACCGCTGCGCCGCCCTCATTGTGTACCCAAGTGCGGCAAAAATCACGCTTTCAGACGGAGGTGTCCCGAAATGTCCGGACAAAATGCACGGGCTGACGGGGGAGACCGAGGGGGAGCGCGCGAAGAGGCCTGTCTCGCGCGCGTCGGAGCCGTTAGCCGAGCCAGGCTTCCTCAAGCCGAGACGATACTGAGCGCCCCCGGCTTTTCGGCCAGGTCGCTGCGGATGCTGCGCTCGAATTCAGCAGGCGGCAGAGGCCTGCTCTTGTAGTACCCCTGGTACTCGTCGCAACCCAGCGAACGCAGAAAATCCAGCTGGTCTTTGGTCTCGACGCCCTCCGCTATGACTTTCAGCCTCAGGTTGTGCGCAAGACCGATGGTCGCCCGCACGATCGCGGCATCTTCCATGTCTGAGGAGATGTCGCGTATGAACGAGCGATCGATCTTGAGCTTGTCGATGGGGAAGCGCTTGAGATAGCTCAGGCTCGAATAGCCGGTGCCGAAGTCGTCGATCGACACCTGAACCCCCATCTTGCTCAATCTCTCGAGCGTGACGATCGCTTCGGACGCATTCTGCATGACGACGCTTTCGGTGATCTCGACTTCGAGGCATTCGGGAGCGAGACCGCTCGTTGCCAGCGCGTGCGCGACCGTGTCGAGTAGGTCTTTCTGGCGGAACTGGACGCCGGAGATATTCACGGCCACGCTTAGCTTCGGCAACCCGGCTTTCTGCCACTCCATGTTCTGGGCGCATGCTTCCTGTATCACCCAGCGTCCGATCGATACGATGAGGCCGGTGTCCTCCGCAAGCGGAATGAATTCATCGGGTGCGACGAGCCCACGGGTGGGATGCCGCCAGCGCAGCAGCGCTTCCATGCCTCTCACGCTGCCGCTGAGGATGTCGACTTTCGGCTGGTAATGAAGGTCGAACTCGCGTGCGCCGAGCGCTCGCCGCAAGTCGTTTTCCAACATGAGCCGTTCCGGAAAAAACGTGTTCATGTCGGATTCGAACACGCGGCATGCATTGCGACCGTCCTGTTTCGCGTGATACATCGCCGCGTCGGCGCGCGTGACGAGCATCTGCGCGGTGTCGCCGTGCGCGGGGAAGAGACTCACGCCGATGCTCGCCGTGACGTACAGCTCCTGATCGTGGATGCGGAACGGCTCACCGAGCTGGGCGAGGAGCTTATTGGCAACCTCGAGCGCATCATTGGAGCTGGCGACCTGCCGCAGCAGGATCACGAACTCGTCACCGCCCAGACGCGCTACCGTGTCTTCGGCCCGCATGAGCCCCTGCAGCCGCTGCGCGACAGATCTCAAGAGCTCATCGCCAGTGAAATGTCCCAGCGAATCGTTGACCGATTTGAACCGGTCGAGATCCACGAACAGCACAGCCGATTCGAGCTTGCCGCGTTTGGCGTGCACGATCGCCTGGTCGATGCGATCTTCGAGCAGCAGGCGGTTGGGCAGCTTCGTCAGCGGGTCCTGCAGCGCGAGCCGCTGCAATTCGTCGTTCGCGCGCTTGAGCGAGTCGGTCATCCTTGCGGTCTTCGACGCCATGCGCGCATCGATCACCGACAGCACCAGTGTGATCAGGAGGATTGCCAGTGTCGTGCCGATGAGCGTCCCCGCCATCCACGAGTTGTCGACGATCCCGCCGGTGAGGCAGATCGTGTCCGGAGCGAAACGCGCGGCCGCCATGCCGGTATAGTGCATGCCGGTAATCGCGAGCCCCATGATCACCGCACTGCCGAGCTTCGCGAGCTTGTTCCACGCGGCTTCGCCGCGCAGCGTAAAGGCTATCCACAATGCCGCGTATGCCGCTGCAATCGCAATTGCGACAGAGGTCGCGAGCAGGAGGGGATCGTACGTGATCGGGGGATGCGTCTCCATTGCGGCCATGCCGGTGTAGTGCATCGCGCAGATGCCGAGACCCATCAGCACGCCGGCGACACTGAAATTGGTCGCGCTCATCGTGTCGCGGCTGACGATGTACAGCGCGAAGCCCGAGACGACAATTGCGATCAGCATCGAGACGAGCGTGATCGTCACCTCGTAGCTCATCGGTATCGGGAGGCTGAAGGCGAGCATGCCCACGAAGTGCATCGACCAGATACCGATGCCCATCGAAAAGGCGCCGCCGATGAGCCAGGCGCGCGCAGACTTGCCCCGGGAAGCCGTGATGCGGGTGGCGAGGTCGAGCGCCGTGTACGACGCGAGCATCGCGACCAGCAGCGAGACCATCACCAGCCAGTAGTTATAGGTCCCGATCATTGGACAGCCCCCGGGAATGCGCCGTTCTAGGTGCGTTTTCGGCGACGGCCTGAATCTTATCGGAAAATTGCCGCGTGGGCGCTCGCGGTGAGCGCCCAAAGAGGGTATTAGGTCACGTTTGAGGGTGATGCCACGGAGTTCGGGAAGTGTCGGGCAGGTGTACGGAGCGGGCGGCGCCGCAGTGCCCAAGTACAGCTTCGGTCGGTGCTATTGCTGAGGGGGGCAGGTCGCGGGCGGCCCGTCGGCAGCTTCTGCGGGAACGGCAGGATGAACCGGCGCGGATTTGGCGTCCGGGACAGGGCCATTATGGGGCTCGGTTGAGTCTCTGGCGTGGACGTGGAAAGAATTGCCGCCGAATCCCACGGCTTCCGCATTCCCCATGCAAGCACGTAATTCTGCAAAGCCCTGGTCGCATTGGCTCGTGATTTCTCCCGCGGCGTTGAGTTGGTACCACCGCCATTCGCCGCGTAACCCCTGATAAAAACGCCAATTTGTCATTGCACTCGAGCTTTAGCACAAACGTGAAGATCGTGAATTATTGCGAGCGGAGCAATCCAGGTACCCGCACTTAAGGACGCGAGCAACCGCGATGTGACATTGATTTTCCCTTAGGCCTTTAGTTTTTCGGCAAGCCAGTCCGCGATCGTCGTGCTCACCAGCGTCAGATAATCGCGCTGACAATGCTGCGCGCCGCCCTCTTCGGCGTCGAAGACGCGGAAAGTCTTGTCTTTCGAACCGATCGCATCGAAAAGCTTCCGCGCGTCGCCCATCGGCACCTGCGCGTCTTCGGTGCCGTGCGTGAGCAGGAAAGGGCATTCGACTTTCTGCGCGACGCCATCGAGGCGGAAGCCTTCGAGCTTCGTCAGCGCCTCTTCGAAGGTGTCGGTTCCCGTGACCCAGAGCAGGTGGTCGGCCGGCACGGGGAGTGAAGCTTCCTTGAGCGCCTTGATGCGGCGCTCCCAGGTCGCGTAGTAATCCCAGATCGCGCCCCACGCGACGCACGCCTTGTAACGCTTGTCGTAAGCGGCACAGCGCGGCGCGAAGTAGCCGCCGAGGCTGAGCGCGACGATGCCTATGCGGTCTTTATCCACGTCACGGCGCGTTTCGAGATAGTCGATCGCGGCGCTGCCTGCGACCTCGTACTCGTGGTGAAGATGGAGGCCGCGCAGGCGCAACGCTTCGCCCTGTCCGGGCCCGTCGACAATGAGCACGGACATCCCGCGTCGCGTGATGTCGGTGATGCCGCGCAGGTACTGCAGCTCTTTCTGCGTATCGAAACCGGGGAAGCGCACGATTGTCGGATTGCGCCCGGCGTTCGAATTCTCGGCGTGCACGAAAATCGCAGGGAACGCACCGCCCTTGAAAGGCAGCTCGACCCACTCGATGCGGGGCCGATCGATGAGGCCGGCATAGCGCCGGAAACAATCGAGCGATTGCCGGTACACCGTCAGTGCGGCGTCGTCTTTCGGCTGCCGGAAATGCTCGCCGTGCTGGTAGTGCGCGCACGCGCGAAGGTACGTTCCTGCCGCTGTCAGCTTGTGGCCCTGTTCTTCGTTCGCCCGCGCGCTCTTGAAAAGCCGGTCGCCGGCTTCCCGCCACACTTCGAACCACTTTTCGTCGTCGCCCACGTGTGCGCGAAGCGCACGCACGCAGCGATCGGCCTCCGCGATGTCCGCGCTGCCGTAGGGGATCGTGCTGAGTATCGCGAGCATCTCCGCGGACCAGCGATAGTTGTCCGGGAAGTACATGAAATAGTTCGGTGTCTTCTGGGCCACGGGAATGTCCTTACGTGCGGGGAGTTGCCTTGCGGATACTATACTTCACGCTGCAGGAGGTAATCGGCGTTGAGTCGCGGAAAGCAGGAATTGTCCGACAGGGATGTGATCATCATCGGCGCGGGCGCGGCAGGCCTCGCCGCTGCGGAAAGACTCGCGGGCGCGCGTCGTTCCGCCCTGGTGCTCGAAGCGCGCGATCGCATCGGCGGTCGCATCTGGTCGCATCAAGAGCCCGGCCTGGCCGTCCCGGTCGAGCTGGGTGCGGAGTTCATACACGGCCGCCCCGAGGCGACGTTCATGCTGCTGGAGAAGGCGGACACGGCCGCGGTCGACTCGGCGGGGCGCTCGCGCGGCGAGCGCTGGTCACTCCGTGACGGCAAGCTCGAGCCCTCGGACGATCTGTTTTCGGAAATCCGGTACGCGATGAAGCGCATGCCCAAGCTTAAGAAAGACGTCTCGTTCGATGCCTTTCTCGCGCGCCATTTGCGCAAAGAGGTCAGCCCGGAAGCCTGCGCCTTCGCGCGCATGCTGGCAGAGGGTTACGACGCCGTCGACACGAAGCGGGCGAGTTCGCGCGCAATCATCGAGGAGTGGACAGGCGGCGGCTCGGTCGAGATGTCGCAGTTTCGTCCGCTCGGCGGGTATGGGCCGCTGCTGTCACATCTCGCGAGCCAGCTGCACGGCACGAGCGTCGATCTGCAACTCAATACCGTGGTGAAAGCGGTGCGCTGGGCGCGCGGTAGCGTAAAAGTGGAAGGAACGTTCCTCGGCCGGCCGTTCGAAGCGCGGGCGAAGCGCGCCATCGTGACCTTGCCGGTGGGCGTCCTGCAGCTGCCGGCGAGCGCGCCGGGGGGAGTGCGTTTCACGCCTGCATTGAAAGCGAAACGCGACGCGCTGATGCATCTCGCGCTGGGTCCGGTCATCAAGATGGTCTTGCGTTTCAGGACTGCGTTCTGGGAAACGCTCGATGGCGGGCGCTATCGCAACGTCGCTTTCTTTCATCCGAGGCAGGAAGCGTTTCCGACGTTCTGGACTGCGCTTCCGGTGCGCGCGCCGCTGCTCGTCGCGTGGGCTGGCGGCCCGAAAGCGGCTGCGCTTTCGGGCGCGTCCAAGGCGAAAATCGTGGAGCACGCGCTCACGAGCCTGACCGCGCTTTTCGGCGACCGCGCGAAAATCGAAAGCGAGCTCGAATCTGCCTGGGTGCACGACTGGCAGCGCGATCGTCACGCACGCGGCGCTTACAGCTATGTCACCGTCGGCGGCGATAATGCGCGCGAAGCACTCGCCAAACCGCTGCTCCGCACGCTGTTTTTTGCCGGCGAAGCCGCAGACACCGAAGGCGAAGCAGGAATGGTTGCCGGCGCGCTGCAAAGCGGCGTTCGCGCGGCGCGCGAAGTGCTGAGCTCGTAAAACGCATAGTCACCGCACACGCGCCTCACGTAACAGTGCGATGCTTACTCCGGCTTTGCGCAGGTTGCCTTCACGAGCTTGCTTTCAGGTCGTGAGATTGCGCACGATCTCGTCGATGTAGCGCAACGTGACTTCGCGCATCTCCGCGGGTGTCAGGTTACTGATCGGATGCGGCAGCTCGACGAAGGGATGTCCGTCAAGGCCGCGAACGCGGAACTGGTGGATGGCTGCATTTTTGAATACACCGGTCAACACCATCGTCGCCGGTATGCCGCGCTTCTCGAATTCGACCGTGTCGTGCACACTGCACAACGTGCAGGATCCTCACCCACCGACGGCGGCGATCGCCACCTGCACCTTGTTCGCCATGTCGTTGATGAGCTCGGCCGGCGCGGGTCTCGAGTAGTAACCTTTCCGCCGCATGATTACCTCGGCGACGCCGTACTTTTCGCGCAACGCCGTGCCGATCGTCTCGAGGATGATGTCTGCCTGCTCTTTCGTATTGTCGAGCAGGCCGACTGTCATGCCCGCGAGGTCCATCGGACGCGGCGCGCGCGCAAGCTGCGTTTTGCTCCCGCCGCGCGTCGGGTCGATAAAGGGAAGATCATTGGCCATTCGTAACCCTCGCTAAGTTTCGTACGTGCCATGAACCGCGCGGCTCGAATCGTTCCAGCCGTGGCAGATCGCCGTGATCGGACCCATGCCGCCGGCCACAATGAGATGCAGGCGCTCGAGGTCCTTCACCGCCTTGATCGGGTAATCGTCGTCATCGGGATCGATACCCATGGCCCGTGCGCGCTCGGGCCGCCAGTTGCCGCCTTGCTTCAGATTCGCCTGCGGCCGCTCGGCGAGCTCCCACAGCCGCTTTTGCACTTCGGCGCGCGTCATACCCGCTTTCGCGCAGAGAGCCGCGTGCTGCGGGCTCATCGCGACTACGACATCGGAGCTGAACCACATATTCCACGAGCCGGTCGAGGTCATCGAATCCGCGATGCCGCGGAGCAGACGCTGCGGCTCGATGCTGACATCGTCGAAGTGCAGCCGCGGGCTTTCGACTATCGCGCAGGTGATCACATTCTCATGTTGCGCATAGCGGCGCGAGACTGCGAGCGTTTCCCACGGCGTGCGCTCAACGTTCTCGGTGAGACACGCGGTATAGCGCAGCGGTGTCGCAAACACCGTCGCTGACGCTTTGCCGGCAAGACCCGCGCCGAGATTCATCAGCAGCAGACGAATGGCGCGGCCGATCGTCGCGTTCGCACGAAAGCCGGGCCCGAAACAGCCGTTGCCGCCATGGAGCCCGATTTGTTGCGCATATGGACCATTGACGATCATGAGCGGTGCCACGCCGTGCATCGTACATTGGACGCCGGCCATGTTGAACTCGTCGCGCAGTATGAGTTGCATCGCGCCGAGCACCACCGGCAGGTATTCCGGTTTGCAACCGGCCATCAGCGCGTGAACTGCAATGTCGCGCACGGTGGCGACTTCCCCGGCGGGTGGCACATGCCCGACGATACTTTCGGGATCGCGGCGTGTGCCCTGCAGCATCCACCGCACGCGATCGTCGGTCGGCGTGACGACCGGAAAGCCGTCCGACCATTCCTTCTCCAGAAAAAACTGAAACTCGTCGATCGCCGGGTTCACCTTCGCTCCTAAGTTTCGTGCTGTGAGTGTCGGCGGAATTTTCACACCTAGGATACCGCGATTCAATGGCAAAAACAGGGGCGCGCTGGTGCGATTATTCCTGCGAGCGCGCGATGAGCCTCGAGAGGCGCATGCCGCGCAACGCACTCGAGCGCGTCCACGCCCTGACGACTATGGCGAGCGCGGCGCCGGCGAAAATGATCACGACGAATTCCGCTCCTATGAGATCCGCACCGACGCCCGCGAGCAATGCGCCGACTGAAATGAACGCCGGAAACACCGGTACCATGCTCGCCATGCGCCCGCGCATGTTCTCGGGGGCGCACATCTGAAGCGTCGTCACATACAGCGTGTGATGAACCATCTCGGCCACGCCTGCGATCACCAGGAATATGACTGCGACGCCGATGGTAGGACTCACTGCAAAAGCCATGAGCGCAAAGGCGAACACGGCGAGCGCGAGAGTCTGCACGAGGCCGGTCTGTTCGAAACGCGTCGCCCACGCTGACGCAACGCCGCCGGCGATGCCGCCGACGCCGACTGCGGAGAGCAGGATGCCGAGGCCTTCGGGTCCGCCGTGAAACACGTCCGCGGCGAAGACCGGCATCAGCGCGCCGAACGAAGGTATCAGGAGTACCGGCGGCACGAGCCCCAGCAGCAACATCATGCGAGCGATTTTGTCGGTGAACGCGAAGCGCAGGCCTTCCTTCATCTCCTGCCAGGGTGATGCGCGAGCCTTGGCCGGCGTGGCATGCGGCTTAGCCTGAACCGACAGGGCCACCACGACAACGCCGAAATAGAGCACAGCCTGGATCATGAAATTCCACGCGGCACCCACCGACCCGATGAGAAAGCCCGCGACCCCCGGACCGACCGCGCGCGTCACGCTGAACGCGATGCTGTTGAGCGCGACGGCGTTGGCGGCCTCAGCGCGAGGCACGCTTTCGAAGACCAGTGTGCTGCGCAGTGTCCGGTCGAAGACGGCGCTTACGCCTGAAAGCAGCGAAAACACGAACAGATGCCACACGCGCACCGTCTTCAGCATGAGCAGGACGCCGAGCACGACTGAAATGACGACCATCAGAAACTGCGCTGCGGCGAGCCCCTGCCGGCGGTCGTATCGATCCGCGACCATGCCGCTCACGGGCGCGAGCAGCAGCATCGGGATGGCCCGCACACCCAGCACGGCGCCGAGCAGACTGGCGGAGCCCGTCACTTCATACACCACCCAGCCGAGCGTCGCCTGCTGCACCCACTGGCCGCCGGTCGCGAGGAACGTGCCGAGCCACAGACGGCGAAAATCGCGATAGCGTACCGGGGCGAGTGTCGTTGCGATGCGGGACATCGGACTTTTTCTTTACGTCTTCGGAGCAGGCCACGGCGGGACGGGTTGCTTCGCGAATGCCGCCCCGTGATATTCTCGCCGCTCGTCTGGGGGAAGACCGCAAGCATACACCGCGCAGGCGGTACACACGGCCGACAATCCAGTGGAGCAGGGTGGCATGAAGTGGATTCGTGTTGCGCTATTTTCGTTCGTGTTCTGCACGGGCGTTTGCGCACAGGAGCGCTTCTCGCCATTCGTCCCCACCGAGGAAACCGACGTCGTGCGCATGCTCAAGCTGGCGGGGCTGCGCGAAGGCGATGTCGTCTACGATCTGGGCTCGGGCGACGGCCGTATCGTTCTCGAAGCCGCGCGCATGCATCCGGGCGTGCGCGGCCGCGGCATTGAAATCGACGAGAAGCTCGTTCACGAATCGCGCGCGCGGGCGCAGACAGGCGGACTCGGCGAGCGCGTGGAGATCCTGCATCAGAACGCGTTCGATGCAGAGCTTGCAGATGCGACCGTGATCACGATGTGGCTGTGGCCGGAAGTCATGCACATGCTGAGGCCGAAGATCCTTGCACAGGCGAAGCCCGGCACGCGTGTCATCACGCGTATGTGGGATCTGGGCACGTGGCCGGCCGATGAAACTTCGACCGACGGCGCGACGCTCTACAAGTGGATCGTGCCGGCGCGAGTCGCCGGATACTGGAACTGGAGTCTCCAGCTTCCCAATCGCGCGCTTTCCTATTCAGCCATACTCGAGCAGCGCTTTCAGACGATCGAAGGTATGGCGCGGGTGGGCAGCCGCCGCGGCGTGCTGAACGATATGAAGTTGAGGGGGGATGACATCTCTTTTTCGCTCTTGATCAGTATCGAAGGCACGAAGCTCGTGCGGCACCAGTTCAGGGGCACAGTGCAAGGCGATCTAATCGAAGGCACGGTAAACGTTTTGCAGGAACCGTACGACAACGCTGTCGAATTGCCGTGGCGCGCCGAGCGTGCGCCGGTGTCGGCGTACTTCGCGCCGACGGGAATTACGGAGATACCTCAGTAAAGCAGAAGATGACGTTGCGCGCGGAAACGCAACGTCGTATGACCTACGTCGACCAGAACACCGCGACAAGGCATTTCAGGAGAGGTCCATGGCGAAAATGACAGGCAACCGGTACTTTGCTGAAGCGATGCGCGGCTATGGCGTCTCGCATCTGTTCTACGTGAACTCCATCGTCGGCAACGCGATGAAGGAAATGGAGAACGTCGGCGTGAAGCGCGTGATCGCGCACGGCGAGAAAGCGGCGGCGTACATGGCGGATGCGTATGCGCGGGCGTCGAAGAGACCCGGCGTCTGTCTCGCGCAGGACATCGGCTCGACCAACCTGCTCGCGGGACTGCGCGACCCGCACATGGCGAGCTCGCCGGTCATCGCGATCACCGGCGGCCAGAACGATCTGCCGCGTTATCGCCACGCCTACCAGAACGCGGAAGACTTCAGCGCCTGGAACGCGGTCACCAAAGCGAATTTCTCGGTCGATACGGTCGATCGCTTCCCCGATCTTCTGCGCCAGGCGTTTCGCGTCGCCACCACCGGCACGCCGGGCCCCGTGCACCTGGAGCTTCGCGGCAACGCGGGCCAGATGCTCGACAAGGAAGGCGAATTCGATCTGACGTGGGAAGAGCGCTACATGAAATTTCCGGCGTTCCGGCCTGCGGCTGAACCGGAAGCGGTGAAAGCGGCGATCGCGGTACTCGCCCGCGCATCAAAACCGATCATCGTCGCGGGCGGCGGCGCGACGGCGTCGGATGCAGGACCGGAAATCATCAAGCTCGCCGAGCTGCTGTCGATCCCCATCGCGACGAGCCTGCACGCCCAAGCGATCGTCCCCGACGGCCACCCGCTCAACGTCGGCGTGCCGGGAAGCTATTCGCGCTGGTGCGCGAACAAAGCGGTGCAGGCGGCCGACCTCGTGTTCTTCATCGGCAGCCACAGCGGCGGACAGGTGACGAACGGCTGGCAGATCCCGAAGCTGGGCACGCCCACGATACAGCTTGACATCAATCCCGAAGAGCTCGGCCGCAACTATCCCAACACCGTTTCGCTGTGCGGCGACGCGAAGGTGGTGACGGCACAGCTAATCGCAGCGGCAGGCAAAGAGCCGACACGCCGGGCCGAGTGGGTCGAGCAGGTGGGAAGCTACGTGGCCGATTTCTGGGCCGAAAGCGAACCGCTGCGGACTTCCGATGCGACGCCGATGCGCCCGGAGCGTATCTGCAGGGAAATCGAGGAATGGCTGCCGGGCGATGCGACGGTCGTCGTCGATACGTTCCACGCGGCCATGTGGACCGCCCAGATGATCAGGATGAAAGCCGGGCAGAACTACCTGCGCTGCGGCGGCTCACTGGGCTGGGGTTTCCCCGCCTCGCTCGGCGCGAAAGCGGCGATGCGTGACAAGCCGGTCGTGGCCTTCGTCGGCGATGCGGGCTTCTACTATCACATCGGCGAGCTCGAGACCGCCGCGCGCAACAAGTTGAACGTGGTGGTCGTCGTGAACACGAACTACTCGGGCGGTGTGCTCGAGAACGTCGCATTCGAAAAATCAGTGAACTTCGCGAAAGTCGCGGAGTCGCTCGGCTGCGTCGGCTTTCGCGCGGAGAAACCCGCGGACATCAAAGGTGCGCTCGAAAAAGCGCTCGCGGCCGGGCGGCCTGCGGTCGTCGATGTCGTTAGCGATCGCGCGGCGCGCGCGCAGCGCGGCTGGGTGCCGCAGACGGTCAGCGGAGAATGATATTCGCGACATGAGGCGTGCGTCGATTGAGCTGCGACGCCACACTGACGGCAACCGCCGCGCCATCTTCAGTCCTTCGTAAACGGTGGTATGCTCGCACGCGTTAAAGTACGCACTCAAAAAACACTTCGAGGAGAGACGTTCGTGACAACCGCAAAATCAAGTTTC
>DATLEF010000046.1:0-27618 GCA_035525455.1 Burkholderiales bacterium | reverse complement strand
CTCGGCGCGATGGCACCAGTCCTGCAACTGGCGCAGCAGCTGCTCCTTCGATGCGCTGGAGCGCTCCCACAGCGCGACCAGGTCGTCGCGCATCACGATCGCAGTAGCGAGTCCGCGCGAGTTCTGCAGCGCTTCGCCCAGCTTGGCGCGCTCGGCGCCCGCCAGCGCCTGTCCGCACAGCACCGCGCGCCTCAGCGAGCGCAGCACATCCGCGTCGCGCGGCGACCAGTGCTTGAGCCGATCCACCTCCTCGGCGTAAGTGCGCTTGAACGACTTGGCATAGCGCTGCAGCACGTCATAGCGGTTGGCGATCACCGCGTGCAGGGTCTCGAGGTCGGCAGCCGCCTTGGGCTCGGAGAAGCGCGGCCGCGGCGCGATCTTCTTGACCGTGGCGAGGCCAAGGCTCTGCAGGATGCAGATGTACATCCAGCCGATGTCGAACTCGTACCACTTGGAGGACAGCCGCGCCGACGAGGCGAAGGCATGGTGGTTGTTGTGCAGTTCCTCGCCGCCGATCAGGATGCCCCACGGCACGATGTTGGTGCTGGCATCGGCCGCGTCGTAGTTGCGGTAGCCGAAAAAGTGGCCGACACCGTTGATCACGCCCGCCGCCCAGAACGGGATCCAGCCGATCTGCGTCAGCCAGATCAGCGCGCCGGGCACCAAGCCGAACACCAGCAGGTTGAGCGCAAGCAGCAGGCTCACGCCGTAGATGGCGGAGCGGCTATAGAGGTTGCGCTCCATCCAGTCGTCCGGCGTGCCGTGGCCGTAGCGCTCGAGGGTGTCCTTGTTGAACGACTCCTTCACATACAGGAGCACGCCCGCCCACAGCACCCGGTTGATGCCGTAGGTCTTGGGGCTGTGCGGATCGTCCTGTGTTTCGCACTTCGCGTGATGCTTGCGATGGATCGCGGCCCACTCTTTCGTGACCATGCCGGTCGTCAGCCACAGCCAGAAACGGAAGAAGTGACTCGGAATGGGATGGAGATCCAGCGCGCGGTGCGCCTGATGGCGATGCAGGAAGATTGTTACGCCTGCGATCGTAATGTGGGTCATCGCCAGCGTATACGCTACGTAACCCCACCACGGTAGATCGTAAACCCCTGTAAACATATCGTTCCTGACTGATGTGTGCCACCGTTGGACGGGTCGAGTCTACCTAAGTTCAACCCCCGCCGCCAAAGTATTCGAGCGCTAGTCCAGCTGCGACTATGTGGCTGACCGGGTTCAAAAAATACGGCCCATCCACGCCGCCAGATGCTACATTTTTACGCACTCGAGCGCTGCCGCAAAAAAGCCGTCGGTACCGTGCACGTGCGGCCACAGGCGCATTTGCTTGCCAGTATCCAGAACGATGCCTTGTTGCGCGAGCAAGTCACTGCAATCGAGGCTCCTGAAATCGGGATTCGCGGCAAGAAAGTCCGCAACGATGTCCTCGCTTTCATCGGTGAGCAGGCTGCAGGTTGCGTAAACCAGCCGCCCGCCCGGTTTTACGAGCGTTGCGGCCGCCGCGAGGATGCGTTTCTGTTTGACGCGCATCTCGGCGACGCCTGCGGGCGATTGCCGCCATTTGAGATCGGGATTGCGGCGCAGGGTGCCGAGGCCGCTGCAGGGGGCGTCGACGAGCACTCGGTCGATCTTGCCGGCGAGGCGCTTCACCTTCTGGTCGTGCTCGTGCGCGAGGACGTGCGGGTGCAGGTTGGAAAGCCCCGAACGTTTGAGCCGCGGTTTGAGCCGGGCGAGACGCGCGGGAGAGACGTCGAACGCATACAGCCGGCCCTGCGAATTCATCATCGCCCCCAGCATGAGCGTTTTCCCGCCGGCTCCGGCGCAGAAGTCCACCGCGAGATCGTGCCGCCGGGGCGCGAGCAGGTAGCCGACGAGCTGACTGCCTTCGTCCTGGACTTCCAGTGTGCCGTCCAGGAACAAAGGATGACGATTGATGGCCGGCTTACCCGCGATGCGCACGCCGATCGGCGAATAGGGTGTGGCGGAGGCCTCAAATCCGCCGGCTGCCAGCGCCTGCAATGCGCTCTCACGATTGCCGCGCACGGTATTCACTCGCAGATCGAGGGGCGCCGCCTGCGTGAGCGTGCGGCCGAGCGCCAGGATTTCGGGCTCCGCCAACTGCGCCGAGAGCCGCTCGTACACCCAATCGGGCAGCTCGGCTTGGACCGGAGCGGGCAGGGCATCGCAGGAAACGGCTTGATAAGCCGCAACGGCATGAGTTTCGGCCGCTTGCAGACGCGGCGCGAGCTCGCGAATGCCCGAAAAGCGCGCCAGCCAGGCGAGTAGGAGACTGTGCGTATTCCCGCTGTCGGTCAGGAAATCCAGAGTGCGCTTGTGTCGCAGGATGCCGAACACGGCCTCGGCGACGAACGCGCGGTCGTGCTGGCCGAGCGCAGCGTGCTGCCGGAAGTAGTTGCTCAGCACCGCGTCGGCCGGATGCTCGAACTTCAGGACGAGCCCGAGCGCTTCGGCTGCGGCGTCGAATACTTTGCGGTGCGGGGGGGTCAATCGCCGAGCCGGATTTCGGTGACGATTTGTTCGCCCTGAGGCTCGCCCTCACGGTTGAAGAAGCGTATCCGCACGGGCAGGTAGCGATATTCGACGGCAAGCCAGAGCTCCAGGCTTTCCCGTCCGGTCTTGCGCACCTGCTTCACCGGCAGCGCACGCAGGGCACCGATCTGGGTTTCTATCGTCTCCTCCGGCAACACATCGACTTCGTACGCTTCGAGCTTCGAGCCGTTCGTGAGCGACTGCCGGAAGCGGCCCGGCGGCGGCGGGTCGAGCGCGAGTTGAAAAATGAAGCTCAGAATGTCCTGCGTGCGTGCCGGCAGATTCTCGTTGTGCTGCGCGGCGGCGCTGCCGAGCCTCAGGCTCGCATTCTCCCAGTCGAATTCCGCCTGCGCCTCTTCCGTTCCGCGTCCGCGGTTGCGGCTCATCAGGAATTTTTCCGGCCGAAGCCCGTCGCGAGTGAGGCTGCCGCGGCTGAGATAGGTGCGATGTTGCGAGCGGATCAGATCGACGAGACCGCTCGTTTCGGAACGGCTCGCGATCTGATATCGCGTTTCGCTCATTTCCCAGTTCGAGATGGTGCGCCCGATCGGAAAGCGATCGCGGCCGTACACGAGCTCATACGTGATGCGGCCTCTGCGCGGTAGAACGCGCAGCGGCGGCGGTTCGGGCGCAAATGTCGACGCAGGCGCTGTTGCTATCACCAGCGGTTCCGGCGGAGCGGGTGATGCAGCCGAAATCGCCGGCTCTTCGGCGCTCGCCGTATCCTCTGGCTGCGGGGCCGGCGTTTCGGCAGCCGGCGCGAAGGCCGACGGCGCTGACGCGACGGAGGGCTTCAGGACGGACGCGTGCGCAATGCGGTGTTGACGTTGCATCCGCGGCGCGCTTGCGGCAGGCGGAGCCACGACAGGCGGGACAGCAACGATGCGCACCGCTAGCGGCGGCAACTCGCGGGGCTTCTCCGGAAGGTCGATATGCCCGAAGGAGACGATCGCCGCGTGCACGGCGCCCGACAGCGCGCCCATCAGCGCGAGTCTGCGCCAGGCCCCGAGCCGTGCGTTAATCACGAAGCTCCAGGTTCTGGATGACTTGCTCGAAACGCATGCCGTCTTTTTCGACGATCAACATTTTCACCGGCAAGTGCTGGTGCTGAGGGGAGAGCCATACCTCGGTGACAGTGTCGCCCGGCTCGCGCTGTTTTACCAGATGCAGAGTTTTGAGTCGTCCGAGACCGGTGTCGATCTCGACATCGGGCGTGGCGCGATAACGGTAGCGGTCGACTTTGCGGCCGTTCGTCATCGCGAATTCAAGGACGCGCAGGCGATCGGGCGGAAGGTACATGAACTGGTACATGACCGAGAGCCGGTCCTGCGTGCCCGCACTGAGCGCGAACGATTCGGTCTTTCCATGGTGCTTCAGCACAATCTGGCTTTGCCCCCAATCGAAATCGGCGGCGACCTGCGGGCTCTCGCCGGCGGTACGGCGCGCTTCGAAGCGCACGGGCTTGAGACCGTCGCGTGCGACTTGTCCCGTGCTGGAGAATCTGAGCGGCTGGCGTTGCACGAATGCGGCAAGTCCCATCGGCTTGGTATCGCTCACGATGCGGTAATTCGTGCCATCGCTTTCGAATTGCTCGCTGATGACGCCGATCGACATGCCGTTCATGAAGCCGTTGTAGGTTGCGCGGACCGACTTCGGCGCGCTCGCAGCCAAAGGCGCAGCAAGCGCTAAAAAACACGCAAGCGCGATCCCGGCCGCATTCAGGGTCAGTCGATTCATAGTGTGTCTAAGACCACTTGGCGGCGCACGCGTTCGATGTGTGCGCTCAGAGGTCGGCGGGGGGTGAGATGAGCGCGCCCTCCGCGGCTGCGGCGCGATCGAGCTCGACCGTGCCGTTTGCGGCAAGCCGCAAGCGGTCGTCGCAAAACCAGCGCACGGCGAGCGGAAAAATGCGGTGTTCCTGCGTGAGCACGCGTGCGGCGAGTGTCTCCTCGGTGTCGGCGGCGTGAACCGGCACCGCGGCCTGCACGACGATCGGACCGTGGTCGAGCGCCGGCGTGACGAAATGCACCGTACACCCGTGTAACCGGACGCCTGCTTCCAATGCGCGCCGGTGCGTGTGCAGCCCTGCAAATGCGGGAAGCAGCGAAGGATGAATATTCAGCATGCGCCCCGCGTAGCGCTCGACGAAAGCGTCGGTCAGTACACGCATGAATCCGGCGAGCACGATCAAGTCAGGGCGATGACGGTCGATTTCAGCGGCGAGTGCCGCGTCGAATTGCGACCGGCCGCCCGCGGCGCGGTGATCGACCACCGCCGTTGCGATCCCCCGCGCGCGTGCGATGCTGAGACCTTGCGCATCCGCTACGTTGCTGATGACTGCTTCAACGGTGACGGGCAGACGGGCTTTGAGCAGCGCTTCCATATTGCTGCCGCGGCCCGAAATGAGAATGACGATGCGCTTCGTGTTCACTGTGCGTGTGGGCATGTGCCGATGCGCGAGGAGAGCCGGGCGCAGGGTCACGCGACGATCGTCTGCGGCTCGTTCGGCTGGCGCCTCTCCACGACACCGATGTGCCAGGCGGTTTCGCCGCTCTGCCGCAGGTGCTCTGCGGCGCGATCGGCGTCGGCCGCGTCTACGATCAACACCATGCCGATGCCGCAATTGAACACGCGGAACATCTCGTCGTCCGCGACGAGGCCTTGCGTCTTGAGCCAGCTGAAGAGTGGAGGCATCGTCCACGCGCGGCGATCGATGTGCGCGGTGAGGTCATCAGGGAGCACCCTTGGAACGTTCTCGACGAGACCGCCTCCGGTGATATGAGCCATGCCTTTGACAGTCACGTGGCGCAGCAGATCCAGTATCGGCTTCACGTAAATGCGCGTCGGCGCGAGTACCAGGTCGGCAAGCGTCTCGGTCGCGCCCGGCGGTGCGCCGTTTTCCCCCGGCGCGCCGGCGATTGCGTGCTCCATGCCGCTTCTCTCGATGATCTTGCGAATGAGCGAATAGCCGTTGGAATGCGCGCCGTTGCTCGCGAGACCGAGCACGACATCTCCGGCCGTGATTTTCGAGCCGTCGACGATGCGCGATTTTTCCACTACGCCGACCGCGAACCCCGCCAGGTCGTATTCGCCCGTCGCGTACATCCCCGGCATCTCGGCGGTTTCGCCGCCGATGAGCGCGCAGCCGGCGCGCTCGCAACCGGCCGCAATCCCTTTCACGACTGCGCTCGCCGTTTCGACGTCGAGCTTGCCGCACGCGTAGTAATCGAGGAAATACAGCGGTTCCGCGCCGAGCGTCAGTATGTCGTTCACGCTCATCGCGACGAGGTCGATGCCGATCGTGTCGTGACGTCCGAGCTCGAACGCGAGCTTCAGCTTCGTGCCGACGCCGTCGGTTCCCGACACGAGCACCGGCTCGCTATAGCCTTTGGGTATTTCGAAGAGCGCGCCAAAACCGCCGATACCCGCGAGCACCCCCGGCCGCATGGTGCGTCGGGCATACGGCTTGATGAGTTCGACGAGCGCGTCGCCCGCGTCGATGTCGACACCTGCGTCGCGATACGTCAACGGCGAGGAATTCGACATGCGCTTCGATCGGCGGAAATTGAGAGGAAGAAAGTGAGGTGGATACGCTAAGATACGCAACCGCAATAATCGCTGCCGGCATCGTGCAGCGCGTGCCTTTGCTCCGCGCGCAACATAACGCGAATTCTACCGGAAATAGTGAAACAGCTCGCGCTCGACTTCTCTCTCGCACCGCTGCCCACGCTGGATAATTTCGTCGTCGGGCGTAACGCCGAGCTCGTGCACCGGTTGCGCGGTATACGCAGCGCGCCGCGTGACGATCGATCGGTCTACATATGGGGCGCCTCAGGCAGCGGACGCAGCCACCTGTTGCGCGCGGTCCTCACGCAGCTGCAGGACGCCGGTAGCCGCGTGAGCTGCCTGGATTGCGCGATCGACACGCGCCTTTCGGTTCTCGCGGACGAGCTCGATGTCGTGGCGCTCGACAATGTGGAGCGCTTGGAGGAATCGGGGCAGATTGCTCTCTTCAACCTTTACAACGCATTCCGCGAAAGCGGCAAGACGTTGCTCGCCGCGGGTAATGCGCCGCCGATGAAGCTCGCCCTGCGTGCCGACGTCACGACCCGGCTCGGCTGGGGGGCGGTGTACGAAGTGCACGGCCTCACGGACGCGGAAAAAGTGGACGCACTCGAGGAGCACGCTGCGGCGCGCGGATTTACCCTGCAGCCCGACGTCGGACGGTATCTCCTTACGCACGTGCAGCGCGACATGCCGGCGCTGCTTGGGATTCTCGATGCGCTCGACCGCTACTCGCTCGAAGCCAGGCGAGCCGTGACGGTACCGCTCGTGCGTGAGCTCCTGTCAGTGGCGCCGGCAGACAAATGATGCACGCTCCGGGCAAGAAACGAAGCTCGCGGCTGGTGCGTGCGAGGCTCGCACGGCGATGAAGCTCGCATTGTTCGATCTCGACAATACACTGCTCGCGGGCGACAGCGATTTCGAGTGGGCGCAATTCCTGATCGAACAGGGCGTGCTCGACCGCGAGGTGTATGAAGCGCGCAATCAGGAGTTCTTCGAGCTGTACAAGGCCGGAACGCTCGACATACTCGAATTCCTCGATTTCCAGCTGAAACCGCTGTCGCGCCACCCGCGCACTACGCTCGACGCGTGGCATCGCGCGTTCATGGCGCGGACGATCGTTCCGCTGATCCGCGAGTCGGCGCGGGCTCTGATCGCGCGTCATCAAGGTGAGTTGTGCGCCATCGTTACGGCGACCAACAGTTTTGTCACGGCGCCCATCGCGCGCGAGTTCGGGGTCGAACATCTGATTGCGACCGAACCCGAGCAGCGCGACGGCGAGTTCACCGGCAAGGTGAGCGGGACGCCGTGCTTTCGCGAAGGCAAGGTGACGCGTGTCGAAGCGTGGTTGCGTGATCGGGGGCTCGATTTTGGTTCGTTCGAGTCGTCTGCGTTTTACAGCGATTCATTCAACGATCTGCCGCTCCTGCAACGCGTCACGCATCCGGTCGCAGTAGATCCCGACGACACGCTGCGCGCGCATGCCGAGCGCAATGCTTGGCCGGTGATCACGCTATCGTGACCCGGTATAATTTTCGATGATCACAAAATTCCTCGGCAAAGTGTTCTCCGGCCGCATGTTCAAAGGGCGGCAGCCGAAAATGGTGCCGTACAGCGCGCACGGCATCGCGCGCGAGCGCATCAGCGCCTGCGCGCGCAACGTGACCGAGACGCTTCAGAAGCACAATCACACCGCGTTCGTGGTGGGCGGCGCGGTACGCGATGCGATACTTGGGTGGCAGCCCAAGGATTTCGACGTGGCGACCAGCGCAACACCCGAGGAAGTGCGCCAGCTTTTCAGGCGCTCGCGCATCATCGGCCGCCGCTTCAGAATCGTGCACGTCATGTGCGGCAGGGAAACCGTCGAAGTCTCGACGTATCGCGGCGTTGCGGTCGCAAACGAAGACAACGACGAGCGCGTGTCGGACGAGCACGGCCGCTTACTGAGGGACAACGTCTTCGGCACCCAGGAGCAGGATGCGATCCGCCGCGATTTCACGATCAATGCGCTGTTCTACGACCCCGCGACGCAGGAAGTCTGGGATTATCACGGCGGAGTCGAAGACCTGAAGAAAAAGCGGCTGCGCATGATCGGCGACCCCGACCAGCGTTACCGCGAAGATCCGGTGCGCATGCTCCGTGCAGTACGGCTCGCCTCGAGCCGCGGCCTGGAGATCGATCATGCGACGCGCGAGCCGATCAAATCGCTGACGCCGCTGCTTGCGAACGTTCCGCCTTCCCGCCTCTTCGACGAGATGCTGAAGCTCCTGCTTTCCGGCAACGCCTACGAATGCGTGATGGCGCTCCGCCGCGAGGGCCTGCATCACGGACTGCTGCCGATGCTCGACGTGATACTCGAGCAGCCGATGGGCGAACGCTTCGTCATGATGGCGCTGCGCAATACCGACGCGCGTATCAAGAACGAGAAAACCGTTTCGCCGAGCTTTCTCTTCGCGTCGCTCCTGTGGCATGAAGTGCTGGCTGCGTGGAAAAAATTCGAAGCCGAGGGCATGTCGTCGATACCCGCGTTGTACCAGGCGATGGAGCACGTCGCGCAGGTACAAGCCGAGAAACTCGCCATTCCGCGCCGTTACAGCGCCGACATGAAAGAGATCTGGGTCATGCAGCCGCGGCTCCTGCAGAGGAGCGGCAGACGTCCTTACCGACTGCTCGAGAATCCGCGCTTTCGGGCCGCGTACGATTTTCTTCTGCTGCGCTGTGCGAGCGGGGAAGTCGACGCTTCCATCGGGGAGTGGTGGACGCGCTTTCAGCACGGCGACGAAGCCGAGCGCAAAGCGCTGCTCACGCAGGACGCGGAGCCGCAGAAGCGCAAGCGCCGCCGCAGGCGCCGGCGTCCGGGCCCGGACGCCGCGAAACCCGCGGAGCATGAATGAACCTCACCTGCGCCTATATCGCGCTGGGCGCGAACCTCGGGAACCCGGTCGCGCAGGTGCGGGACGGGATCGAAGAGCTTGCCATGCTGCCTGATACGCGGCTTGCAGCTTTCTCTTCCCTCTACAAAAGCGCGCCCGTGGGCTATGCCGACCAGCCCGAATTCGTGAATGCAGTGGCACAGATCGAAACAGCGCTGGGACCCCAGGCACTGCTCGCCGAGCTCCTGAAGATCGAAGGGCGCCACGGCCGCACGCGCGAATTCGCGAATGCGCCGCGCACGCTCGATCTCGATATCCTTCTGTATGGTGATCGCGCGTTCGACGAGCCCGGGCTGACCATTCCGCACCCGCGCATGCACGAGCGCGCTTTCGTGCTCGTGCCACTGGCCGAAATTGCGCCGGATGCACAAGTGCCGGGCCGCGGAAGCGCGCGCGAGCTCGTCAAGCGTGTCGATGAGAACAGTGTCACCCAGCTCAACTTGTCACAAGAATGAAACTGCCAGATAAATACCGCTATATCGTCGTCGAAGGCCCGGTCGGCGTCGGCAAAACCACGCTCGCGCGCGCGATCAGCGAAGCGAGCGGTGCGGCGGTCATGCTCGAAGACCCGGATGCGAACCCTTTTCTGCCGCGCTTTTACGAAAATGCCGATCGTTACGCGCTGCCCACGCAGCTCTTCTTTCTGTTTCAGCGCATCGATCAGCTCGCGAGCCTGAACCAGGCCGATCTTTTCAAGCGCGCGACCGTCGGCGATTTCATGCTCGAGAAAGATCCATTGTTTGCGCGGTTGAATCTGAAGGACGACGAGCTGAAGCTGTACGAGCAGCTCTATGCGCATTTGAAGCCGCAGGCGCCGGCGCCCGATCTCGTCATCTACCTGCAGGCTGCGGCCGACACGCTGATCGACCGCGTGCGCCGCCGCGCCGTCGCGTACGAGAAAAACATCCCCGATGCCTATCTATCGGGGCTCGCCGAAACGTACACGCGTTTTTTCTACCAGTACGACGGCGCGCCGCTGCTCATCGTGAATTCGGATCGGCTCAATTTTCTGGAGTCGCAGGACGACGTCGCGTTGCTCATGGAGCGGATTGCGGGCATGCGCGGTCCGCGCGAATTCTTCAATCTCGGAGCCTGATGGCGGGCGCGCAGGGGGCTATATATAATTGTCCGCCCCAGCGTCGCCTGCGTGAATTTTGATGTCGTTGCAGGCTGCGCTGCCCCCCGCGTAACGCTTTACTCCATACACGATCGGCCCATATGCGTATCACGCTCACCAACCTCCAGAAGATGGCGCAGGAGGGCAACAAGATCACGCAGCTCACCTGCTACGACGCGAGCTTTGCCGCGGTGCTCGAAGCTGCGGGCGTGGAAACGCTGCTGATCGGGGATTCGCTCGGCAACGTACTGCAGGGGCACGATTCGACGCTGCCCGTGACGCTCCGCGACGTGGTTTATCACACCGCCTGTGTGGCACGCGGGTCGAAGCGCGCATTCATTGTCGGTGACATGCCTTTCGGCACCTTCCAGGTTTCGCGCGAAGACGCGTTTCGCAATGCGGCTGAGATCATGGCTGCGGGCGCGCACATGGTGAAGCTCGAAGGCGGGCGCACGATGCTCGAAACAGTGCGCTTTCTGACCGAGCGCGGAATCCCGGTGTGCGGCCATCTCGGTCTCATGCCGCAATCGGTGAATCAGCTGGGCGGATACAAAGTGCAGGGCAAGCAGGAGAGCGAGGCGCAGCGCATGATCGAGGAGGCGCAGCTTCTCGAAGACGCCGGCGCCGGCATGATCGTGCTCGAAGCGATTCCGGCCGCCCTGGCCAAACAGATCACCGCCGCAGTGCGCGGCCCGACGATCGGCATCGGCGCCGGCGTCGATTGCCACGGGCAGGTGCTCGTCCTCCACGACATGCTCGATATCTATCCCGGCAAGAAAGCGAAGTTCGTCAAGAACTACATGCGTCTCGCGGGGACGGTTCAGGGCGCCGCCGAGCTCTATGTGAAGGAAGTGAAAGCGAAGACGTTTCCCGGTCCAGAGCATTCCTTCTGATGGACATCATCCATTCGGTCGCCGCGCTGCGCGAGCGCCTGCAACGCGAGCCCAACAACGTCTTCGTGCCCACCATGGGTAATCTGCACGAAGGCCATATCGAGCTGATACGCATCGCCAAGCCGCGCGCGAGCTGCACGGTCGTCAGCATATTCGTGAACCGGCTGCAGTTCGGCCCGCGCGAAGACTTCGATCGCTATCCGCGCACGCTGCCAGTCGATTCCGCGAGGCTGCAGGAAGTCGGCGTCGACGTCGTGTTCGCGCCCGACGAAAGGGAAATCTATCCGGAGCCCCAGACCTACCTCGTCGAGCCTTCGGATCTGCAGCATATCCTCGAAGGCGCGCATCGCCCCGGACATTTCCGCGGCGTGGCGACCGTGGTGCTCAAGCTTTTCAATCTGGTGCAGCCGCACTCCGCGATATTCGGCAAGAAGGACTATCAGCAATATCTGGTGCTGCGCGACATGGTGAAACAGTTCGCGTTGCCCATCGAGATCATTCCCGCCGATACCGTGCGAGCCCCCGACGGACTCGCGCTTTCTTCGCGCAATCTGTATCTGACACAGGAAGAACGTCAGGAAGCGCCGCGCTTGTACCGCGTTCTGTGCGATACGCGGCGGCAGTTGCTGGACGGCGCGCGCGACTATCAGCGGCTCGAGCTCGATGCGATGGGAGAGCTTGCGAGGCACGGCTGGCGCCCGGACTACGTCGCGGTTCGTCGCCAGTCCGACCTGCAGCCTTCGGAAAACGGCGAAAGCGAGCTCGTTGTCGTCGCGGCTGCGCGACTGGGGCGCACGCGGCTGATCGACAACGTGGAAATCGAAAGAAAGTAGCGCCCTTACGGCGCGTGGTTGAGAGAGGGGTCCCCTTCGTTCATAATCGCGCCCTCCCGGTCCGGATGAAATCCAGCGCCGGTGCATATCCCACTTTGCCGGGATGGCGGAATTGGTAGACGCACGGGACTCAAAATCCCGCGGTGGCGACACCATGAGAGTTCGATTCTCTCTCCCGGCACCAGTCGCAGTCCCTTCCATGACGCTCGAAGATTTCGACTACGATCTGCCCCCTGAGTTGATCGCGCAGATGCCCGCGGCCGAACGCACTGCGAGCCTGCTGCTGCACCTCGACGGCGCCACGGGCGCGCTGCGCGATCTGCGTTTTTCCAGCATCGTCGAGCTGATTTCACCGCACGACGTCATCGTGCTCAACGACACGCGCGTCATCAAGGCACGGTTGATGGGGCGCAAGAAAACGGGAGGGCGCTTCGAGCTGCTCGTCGAGCGCGTGCTCGGTCCACACGAAGTGCTCGCGCAGATGCGGGTGAGCCATCCGCCAATCGTAGGCTCCGTGCTCACCGTTGCCGATACTCTCGAGGCGACAGTAATGGAGCGCACCGGTGGATTTTTCCGATTACGCTTCGAAGGCGGCGACGATGTTCTGACTCTGCTCGAGCGCCACGGCGCCGTGCCGCTGCCGCCCTATATCGAGCACGCACCGGATGCGATCGATGAAGCGCGCTACCAAACCGTCTATGCCCGTGAGCCGGGCGCGGTCGCGGCACCGACGGCGGGCTTGCATTTCGATGACGCGCTTCTCGAGCGCTTGCGCACACGCGGCAACCAGGTCGTGTATGTTACGTTGCATGTCGGCGCAGGCACGTTCCAACCGGTGCGCGTGAACGATCTGGCGCAGCACGAGATGCACAGCGAATGGTTTTTGATCCCGCAGCTCACCGTCGACGCGATCGCGGCTGCGCGAGAGCGCGGGGGCCGAGTGGTCGCAGTCGGCACCACGACATTGCGCGCACTTGAAACCGCAGGCGCATCCGGTCTGCAGGCGGGGTCGGGCGAGACGAAACTTTTCGTGGCGCCCGGCTATCGCTTCAACGTAGTCGACCGGCTGGTGACCAACTTTCATTTGCCTAAATCGACGCTGCTCGTGCTGGTGTCGGCTTTCGGAGGCTCCGGGAATATCCGACGCGCGTACGCGCACGCGGTCTCGCAGCGCTACCGGTTTTTCAGCTATGGAGACGCAATGATGATCGATCGAGCGCACGCGCAATGAGCGCGAGACTCGAGCCGCTCGCGCGGGACCGGTATCGGCACTTCATCCCGATGACGACCCGTCTTGCGGACAACGATTTGTACAACCACATCAACAATGCCATTTACTACGAGTTCATCGATACCGCGGTGACTTCCTATATGGCGGACGCGATCAGCCGGGACCTTGCCAACGATCCGGTCGCTTATCTCGTCGTCGAGAACGGCTGCACGTATTTTCGTCCGATCGCGTTTCCCGACGCCGTGCAGTGCGGACTGCGTGTGACTCACATCGGCACGAGCAGCATGCGTTTCGAAGTCGGCATTTTCCGCAACGGCGAAGCGCTTGCGGCTGCGCACGGCTTTTTCGTGCAGGTGTACTGCGACCGCAAAACCCAGCGGCCGATTCCGATGCCGGCGCCGGTGCGCGCGGCGCTCGAAGCGCTGCGTGTAGCGCCCTAGGCGATGCAGTTCGACGTATTGCAGCGGGACGGCGCGGCGCGTCTGGGACGGCTTGTCACAGCCCACGGCGCAATCGACACGCCTGTCTTCATGCCGGTCGGCACCTACGGCACGGTCAAAGCGATGAGTCCGGCGGAGCTGCGCGAGGTCGGTGCGCAGATCGTGCTGGGCAATACGTTTCATCTTTGGCTGCGGCCCGGTCTCGACGTAATCGCGGCGCACAGCGGGCTGCATCGCTTCATGGCGTGGGAGGGTCCGATCCTGACGGACTCGGGTGGGTTCCAAGTGTTCAGCCTCGGCGCACTGCGCAACATCACCGAAGACGGCGTCAAATTCCGGTCCCCCGTGAATGGCGATGCGTGCTTTCTGTCTCCCGAAGAATCGATGCGGATACAGCGCGTGCTCAATTCCGATATCGCGATGGTGTTCGACGAATGCACGCCTTATCCAGCGGCGCTCGAGGAGGCGCGCGATTCGATGCAGATGAGCGTGCGCTGGGCCGAGCGCTCCAAACGCGCGCACGAAGGCAACGCGAATGCGCTTTTCGGCATCGTCCAGGGCGGCATGTACGAGGAGCTCCGCGACGAATCGCTGTCGAAGCTCGTCGAAACAGGCTTCGATGGGTACGCGATCGGCGGACTTTCGGTCGGCGAATCGAAAACCGAGATGATGCGGATACTTCAGCACACGGCGCCGCGGCTTCCGGAGTCGCGGCCGCGCTATCTCATGGGCGTAGGCACACCTCAGGACATCGTGGAAGCCGTCGCAGCCGGCATCGACATGTTCGATTGCGTGCTGCCCACGCGCAATGCGCGCAACGGCTGGATCTACACGAGCGCAGGCGTCATCAAGTTGCGCAATTCGCGCTATCGCGATGACTTGAGCCCGGTCGATCCCGCCTGCGAGTGTTACACCTGCCGCAATTTCACGCGCGCCTATCTGCATCACCTGCAGCGCGTGAACGAGATACTCGGCGCGCGGTTGAACACGCTGCATAACCTCCACTATTACCAGCAGTTGATGCGCGGCGCGCGAGCCGCTATAGCAGCGGGTCGCTACAGCGCTTACGCGGCGCAGGTTGCGGGCAGCGTGCACGATGATTGATGCTAAAATGCCACGTTTTTCGCGGCGCATCCCCGGCGCTGCAGCGCTTTCCAACGGAGGAGTTCACCGATGTTCGTAAACGAAGCGTGGGCACAGACCGCAGGCGCAGCTGGCGGCGGCTTCGAAAGCATATTCCTGATCGTGGCGATGTTCGCGGTGCTTTACTTCCTCATGATCAGGCCGCAGATGAAGCGTGCGAAAGAACACAAGGCCATGGTCGACGCGCTGCAAAAAGGCGATGAAGTGGTTACGGCCGGCGGCGTGCTCGGCCGCATCAGCAAGGTCGGCGAAGGTTATGTCAGCGTCGAAATCGCGAACAACGTCGAAGTCCAGGTGCAACGTTCGGCGGTGCAGACTGTCCTGCCTAAAGGCACTCTCAAGAACACGTAGATGAATCGTTATCCGCTCTGGAAATACGCACTCATAGCTTTCACGCTTGTTGCAGCGTTCGTGTACACGCTCCCCAACTTCTTCGGCGAAGAGCCCGCAGTCCAGATTTCACCGGTGCGCAGTACTCTGAAAGCCGACAGCGCGCTGCTTGCGCGCGTCGAAGATATCCTCGCCAAGAACAAGCTTCCCTCACAGGGCGTCTTTCTTGATCAGCAGAGCGTCAAGGCCCGTTTCGAAGACACCGACACGCAGCTCCGCGCGAAGGACATCGTGCAAAGCACGCTCGGCGACGACTATGTCGTCGCGCTGAACCTTCTATCGCGCAATCCCCGATGGCTCTCGGCTATTGGGGCCCTTCCGATGTACCTCGGTCTCGATCTGCGCGGCGGCGTGCACTTTCTGCTGCAGGTCGACATGAAAGGCGCGCTGCAGAAGAAAATGGAGGCGTACAGCAACGATATTCGCACTGGGCTTCGCGAGAAGCGGATTCAGTACAGCGCCGTCACGCGTGAAGGACAGTCGGTGGTCGTGCGCTTTCGTGAAGCGGCGCTGCGCGACAAAGCGCTCGGCGAGATCGAGAAAACGATGCCCGATCTGGAGCTGCGCACGGTCGACGACGCAGCGGAGTTCCGGGTGGTCGGCACGCTCAAGGTGGAGGGCCAGCGGCGCACCCAGGATTTTGCGCTCCAGCAAAACATCACGACCCTGCGCAATCGCGTGAACGAGCTCGGCGTCGCGGAACCGATCATTCAGCAGCAGGGTGTCGATCGCGTGGTGGTGCAGCTCCCAGGCGTGCAGGACACTGCAAAAGCGAAAGACATACTCGGCCGGACCGCTACCCTGGAAGTGCGGTTGCTCGAAGAAGAGAAAATGGATCCTGCCAGCCTGACCGCGGCCGCGGCCGGGCAGGTTCCGTTCGGCACCGAATACTACGTCGAGCGCAGCGGCACACCGGTGCTCGTGAAGAAACAGGTCATCCTGACGGGAGACCGCATCACCGACGCGCAGCCTGGCTTCGATAACCAGACCGGAGAGCCGGCCGTGCATATCAGTCTGGACGGCACCGGCGCGCGCATCTTCCAGCAGGTAACCCGCGATAACGTGGGCAAACGCATGGCGATCCTGCTGTTCGAAAAAGGCAAAGGCGAAGTCGTGACTGCGCCGGTCATCCGCCAGGAAATCGGCGGGGGCCGCGTGCAGATCAGCGGCCGCATGACCACGCGCGAAGCGAACGACGTTTCGCTGCTGCTGCGCGCGGGCGCGCTGGCGGCGCCGATGGACATCATCGAGGAACGCACGGTCGGTCCGTCATTGGGCGCGGAAAACATCAGGATCGGATTTCATTCGACGTGGATCGGTTTTGCAGCGATTGCCGCTTTCATGATCAGCTACTACCTTCTCATTGGTGTGTTTTCAGTGATCGCGCTCGCAGCGAACGTGCTGTTCCTGATCGCACTGCTCTCGATGCTTCAGGCCACTCTCACGCTGCCGGGCATGGCCGGCATCGCGCTCACGATCGGCATGGCCATCGATGCCAACGTCCTCGTCAACGAGCGTATACGCGAGGAGCTACGCAACGGCAACACGCCGCAGGCGGCGATCCATGCGGGCTACGAGCGGGCGTGGGGCACGATTCTCGATTCGAACGTCACGACTTTGATTGCCGGATTGGCGCTGTTCGCTTTTGGCTCGGGGCCTGTCAAAGGATTCGCCGTCGTGCTGTGCCTCGGCATCCTGACTTCGATTTTCAGCGCCGTGATGGTTTCGCGCGCGATGGTGAACCTCTATTACGGCCGCCACCGCAGGCTCGAGCGCATTTCTATCGGCCAGGTCTGGAAGCCCGGCGCGGAAGCCGCCGCCAAGAGCTAGGAGCCTGAGCACACATGGAATTCTTCAGAATCAAGCGCGACATACCGTTCATGCGGTACGCGCTCGTTTTCAACGTGATCTCGATCATCACGTTCCTGGTGGCGGTCGGCTCGCTTGCGACGCGCGGACTGAATCTCGGCATCGACTTCACCGGGGGCACGCTGATCGAAGCGCGTTACGAGAAGCCGGCGGACCTCAACAAGATACGCGCCGCGATGACGCGGCTGAATCTCAACGACGCGAGCGTGCAGAACTTCGGTTCCACACGCGATGTCCTGATCCGCCTGCCGGTGAAAGAGGGCGTCAGCAGTGCGAAGCTCTCCGAAACGGTCACGCAGGAGCTCAGAAAGGACGACCCGAACTTCGCGGTACAGCGCGTGGAATTCGTGGGATCGACCGTCGGTAAGGAGCTGTTCGAGAACGGCGCGATGGCGCTTCTCTTCGTCTCCATCGGCATCGTGCTGTACCTGTGGCTGCGATTCGAGTGGAAGTTCGGCGTCGCTGCGATCATCGCGAATCTGCACGATGTGGTGATCATCCTCGGCGTCTTTTCCCTGTTCCACCTCGAGTTCTCGCTGCCGGTGCTCGCGGCAGTGCTGGCTATTCTGGGCTACTCGGTCAACGAGTCCGTCGTGGTCTTCGACCGGGTGCGCGAGAATTTCCGCAACCGCCGCTTCCGCAACGCGACCGTGCCGCAGGTGCTCGACAACGCGATCACACGGACGATGTCACGCACGATCATCACGCACGGCTGCACGCAGCTGATGGTGCTTTCGATGCTCCTCTTCGGCGGCGAGACGCTGCACTATTTCGCGCTTGCGCTCACCATCGGCATTCTGTTCGGGATCTATTCCTCGGTGCTGGTCGCGAGCCCGATCGTCATGTGGCTGGGTGTGACTCGCGAGGACCTCGCTAAGGCCGAAAAGAAAGCGCAGCCCGAAGGCGCGGTCTGAAACGTGGAGCTCATTGCCGGGTTCGCAGACTTCGTCCTCAATCTCGATCGACACCTGCAGTGGCTGGTCGCGAACTATGGTGTCTGGGTCTATCTGATCCTCTTCGCCGTCATTTACTGCGAGACCGGCCTGGTGGTTACCCCATTTCTCCCTGGCGATTCGCTGCTTTTCGTCGCCGGCGCGGTCGCGGCGGGCGGCGGGCTCTACGTGCACGCGCTCTTCGCCGTGCTCGCGCTCGCCTCGTTCTCGGGCGATAACACCAACTATTGGATAGGACGCCTCGGCGGGCGCCGTCTCTTCAGCCGCGAAAACTCGCGGCTGCTCAACCCGCGGCACCTCGAGCGCACGCAGCATTTCTACGAAAAGCACGGTCCGCAGACGATCGTCATAGCGCGTTTCATTCCAATCGTCCGGACCTTCGCGCCCTTCGTCGCGGGCATGGGAAACATGAAATACCCGCGCTTCGTTTTTTATAGCTTCGCGGGCAGCGTCTTCTGGATCGGCAGTCTGACGTACGCCGGTTATTACTTCGGCAACTTGCCGATAGTGCGAGAAAATTTCTCGCTGGTGACGATCGGCATCGTGCTCCTTTCGCTCACACCGCCCGCCATCGAGTATCTGCGCAGTCGAAGACGCGCGGCGTGATTAACCCGCTGTTACGAGCACTAGTCCCGGCCGCGCTGAGCTCTCTGTTGCTCCCGTACAGCGCGCTCGTTGCCGGCTTCCGCTGGCTGCTGCTGCCGGGCCGCAGCCGGGGCCGCCGCCGGTCTCGCTTCCGCCTGCGGCGGGCGCTGCATGGCGCGCGCGTCGTGCATGGGCGCTGCCGGGCGCGCGATCGCCGGTGCCTGGGGTTGCGCGATGGGAGCGGCACGCTGTTGTTCCAAGCGCGCCGCTCTTCGTTCTTCCGCCTGTGAGGGAAGCGTCGCCGCAGGTGGGATCGGACGCTGAATGCTCCGGCGGTCAGCTTCGACTGGCGCTTGCGACGGCTGCTGCGTGGGGAATGCACGGCGCTCCTGTTGCTCGAATCGGCGCCCATTGCCGCGGAAGCGCTCGTCCGTTTCCCGCGTCACCTGGGATGCGGTACTTGCCGGAGGCGTTACGCGTGGCGTGACGACAGGCGCTGCCTGGACAGCGGCTGCAGGTGCGCTTTGTGGAGTGACTACCGGTGCGCTCCGCACGGCCGGCGCTGTTTGCGTCGTTATTGCGGGCGCGGCCTGCACGGGTGCTGGCACTGCTGCCTCCGAACGCGTTCTCTCGCCCGCCCTCGCTTCAGTGCGATCACGCGATAACACGCGCACTCGCCCATCTCGCTCGGCAAAGCGCGGCGTGGCTGCACTGCCGGGTGCGGACACGCTCGACTGCGCGGCCGCAGCCGGAGCGCTGGCCGCCACGACTTCGCGTGCAGTCACTTGCGCCGGCGGACGCTGCCCGGCCCGCCGCTCCGCAAAGCTCGCGCGCAGCGGCTCTGCCGGCGATCCCGCCTGCAGGACTTGCGCTCTCGCGAGCTCGGTCGACCCAACGCGCAGGTTCGACCGCCCCACCGGACGCGACGACGCGAATGTCTGCTGCGGGACCACGGTGACCGCGCGCGGATTCGTGCGATAGGCGTAGTTCCCGTGACGCGCATACGTATTGTTATCGGTCCAATGCGTCCCGTTGAGATTGCGCACGTGCGCGTGACTTGCGCGGTACCACGGTATGTACGGCTCGCGCCAGCCGAGAGGGAACCAACCGACGGCCGGTCCGCCGCTTATCGAAAAACTCGCGCCGCCGACGAATGCGACGAGCGCAGGCGCGTAGACGGGGCGCCGCGCGTACGTGCCGGGCGCCCATGCCCAATAGTCGTTCACCCACACCCAGCGGCCGTAATGCGATGGCGCGAAGCCCCAGGGCGCATCATCGATCCACGTCCACCCCCACGGCGAAACCCACGCCCAGTGGCCGTAACGGTACGGGGCCCAATCGCGCGCGACCTGAGTCGGCACCCACACGGCGCCGTACTCGGGCAGAGTCTGCCAGGAGCCGTACTGGTCGAGCTCTTCGTAGCCCGTCATGTCACGCGATACATAGCGCGCCGATGTGGCGCCATCTTCGCGGCGATCGCGCTCGGCGCTCCAGCGGTCGAAATCGTCGCCTGAGGCGTGCCCCGAGAGCTCGTACGAAGCAGGCGCGTTCGCCGCGATGACCGCAGCCTGGCCGGACGGCACGATGACTCTCTCGACCGGCGTCAGGATTTCGGCCTCGCCGAAATTTACCGCCACGCGGGTGACATCGCTCCGGTCGTCCGCAGCGATGCGATAGCTGCCGGGTCGCCGGATCAGCACGGCGCCCGTCGGTGTGGCGATCTCGATCGTCTCGCCCTGCGCGAGATCGCGTACGCGCAGGTTCATGACACCTTGCGCAAGCCTCGCCTGTAGCGTGTCATCGTCTAGATTCAGGAAATCGAGGCTGGTTGCCGATGCGAGCCGGATGGCTGTCGAGCCGACATGCAGCTCGGCGCGGCCGCCGCCGTCGATCCAGAGCCGATCGCCTGCGGTAAGCGGGCGGTTGATGACGCCCTGAGTCCACTGCTCCGGCGCATCGGCCGGCGCGAACGACACCGCACCCGCGGCATGGTTGAGGCGGGCCACGCGTCCCGGCGGATCGGCGTACGCCGTGCCGGCCAAAGCCGCGGACAGCAACAGCAGCAGGATACTCAGTTTGCGCAGCATGACGTCACGCTCCTATCACTCGGCATCCCGGCGCCGCTTTTTACGCACGACGCCTAGCCGATACTCCTTTGGCGTCAGTGTAGGTCGGGGGTTTCATCGAAGAACCCGTTATTACAAACCCTTACACTTGTAATGTTTGGTCATGCTTAGGGACTCTTAATTCATTACGCTGGCAAGGCGCTTGCGGAATTCGCTCACCAGCTCGCCGCTCCCCCCGAGCAGCTCGAAGACTTTCAGGATGGTTTTGCGCGCCACGTCATCGCGGTAGCTGCGGTCGCGCCTGACGATCTCGAGGAGCTGCTCGAGCGCCGCCCGATAGTCCTTACGCGCGACGTGCGAGTGCGCGAGCTGCAGGCGCGCTTCCAGATCGCCGCCGTCGCGGGCGATGCGCTCTTCGAGGAGCGGTGCGGACGGCGCTGCTGCGGCGTCCTCTGCAAGATCGAGCCGCGCCTCGAGCGCGCTCACGCGATCGTCCATGCGTGTAAGCGGCGCAAGACGGGCCAGGAGCTCGCGCGCTTCGGCGTGGCGTCCGGCGCTGGTGAGCAACTCCGCCCGATCGATACGCACGTCCTCGTTCGGCGGGTCGAGCGCCTCGGCCCGGACAAGGAGGGCAAGCGCGCGGTCGACGTCGTGCGTCTCATCGTAGGTCTTCGCCGCCTCGATCCGCAGCTCGTCAGCGGGCGACGGGACGACGCGATCCAGGAATTCGCGCACGCCGCTTTCGGGCAGGGCGCCCGAAAACTCGTCGACCATTTTTCCGTCCACGAAAGCTTTTACGTTCGGTATACCGCGCACGCCGTAGCGCGCGGCAAGCTCCGGATTCTCGTCGGAGTTGATTTTCGCGAGCACGAAGCGGCCGTCATATTCCGCGGCCAGCTTTTCGAGCGTGGGCGTCAGCGCGCGGCAGGGGCCGCACCACGGCGCCCAGAAGTCCACGATGACCGGAGCTTTGCGCGAACCTTCGATGACGACTGCGTCGAAGCTCGTCTTAGCGACGTCGACGCTGTGCGCACTCATACTTTCCGCGCAAGATCGGCGGCTTTGCCGATGTAAGCGGCGGGTGTCAGCGCGAGCAGACGCTTACGTTCCGCTTCAGGGATCGCAGTCAAGCCTTTGATGAATTCATGGAGCGATTCGCGCGTAATACCTTCCTTGCCGCGCGTGAGGGTTTTCAACTGCTCGTACGCGTCCGTGACGCCATAGCGCCGCATCACGGTCTGGATAGGCTCGGCCAGCACTTCCCAATTCCCGTCGAGGTCGGCGGCAAGGCGCTCGCGATTCGCTTCGAGCTTGTTCAGGCCCCGGAGGCACGAGTCGCAGGCGAGCAGCGTATGGCCGAGTGCTACGCCCATGTTGCGCAACACGGTCGAATCGGTGAGATCGCGCTGCCACCGCGACACCGGCAGCTTCTCGCTCATGTGCCTGAGCAGCGCATTCGCCAGCCCGAGGTTGCCTTCGGAGTTCTCGAAGTCGATTGGATTCACTTTGTGCGGCATGGTCGAGGAGCCGACTTCGCCTGCCTTCAGCTTCTGCCGGAAATAGCCGAGAGAGATGTAGCCCCAGATATCGCGGTTAAGATCGATCAGGATGGTGTTCGCGCGGGCGTAGGCGTCGAACATTTCAGCCATGGCGTCGTGCGGATCGATCTGGGTCGTATAAGGATTGAACTCGAGGCCCAGGCGCGTGACGAATTCGCGCGCGAAGCGTTCCCAGTCGACGCCGGGGTAGGCCGCGACGTGCGCGTTGTAATTGCCGACCGCGCCGTTGGCTTTCCCGAGTAACTTGATGCGTGCGATGCTCTCGCGCGCACGCTTGAGCCGGTACGCCACGTTCGCCATTTCCTTGCCGAGCGTCGTCGGCGACGCTGGTTGGCCGTGCGTATGCGCGAGCATTGCAGCATCGGCGAGGTCATGCGCAAGCGCCGTCAGCTTGTGAACGATGCCGTCGAGGGCGGGCAGCATGACTTCGTCCCGGGCGCGGACGAGCATCAGCGCATGGCATAAATTGTTGATGTCCTCCGAAGTGCACGCGAAATGGATGAATTCGGAGACGCGGGTAATTTCATCGTTGCCGCCGAGCCGATCCTTCAGGAAGTACTCGATCGCCTTGACATCATGGTTGGTGCGCTCTTCGATCGCCTTGACGGCGGCGCCATCGGCTTCGGAAAAGCCGCTCACCAGCGCATCGAGCGCCCGCACCGTCGCTGCCGAGAACGCAGGCACTTCAGGAATTGCAGCCTCGGCCGCGAGCGCTTTCAGCCATTCGACTTCGACCTGCACCCGAAAGCGTATGAGCGCGTATTCGCTGAACAGTGCGCGCAGCGGAGCGACCTTGCTCTGATACCGTCCGTCGAGGGGAGAGAGTGCCGTAAGCGCCGAAAAGGCCATGACCGGAACGCGTTGTTGTAAGAGCGAATTTTAGCATGCACGCGCGGCCCGTCTTAGCCTGCGCATCGCATATACTCCTGCAGCAAAACCGAACGCGGAGCTCCATGCAGCAGCAGCGAACGCTCATCGAATGGGCGCTCCTTTTCGCGCTCGTCGCGATGTGGGGCTCGTCGTTCATGTTCAACAAGCTCGGCGTCGCGACCGTTCCCCCGGCCACGCTCGTCGCGAGCCGGCTTACGCTTGGCGCGCTGACCATGCTCGCATTGTTATATGCCCGCGGGTTGCGCCTGCCGCCGCTGGGACCCATCTGGGTTGCCTATGCCGCGCTCGGCGTTATCGGTAATGCGGGGCCGTTTTTTCTCATCACGTGGGGCCAGCAGGTCGTCGACAGCGCGCTCGCCGGAATCCTGATGGGTGTGATGCCGCTCGCGACGCTGGTGCTCGCGCACTTTCTGGTGCGCGGCGAACGCATGACGGCGAGCCGCGTCGTCGGCTTTGTGCTCGGTTTTTCCGGCATCGTCTTCCTGATGGAGCCTGCCGCGGTGGCCGGACTCGGCGGCGCGACGCGGCAGGTCCTTTCGCAGCTCGCGATATTGGGCGGCGCGCTGTGTTATGCGGCGAACAGCGTGCTCGCGCGTTTGCTCATCAAGACCGATTTCATGCTGGCTGCCGCAGGTACGCTGCTGGTGCCGGCCGCGCTCATGCTCGGCATCGCGCTCGTTTGCGATCGACCGTGGACGCTGGAACCGAGCTTCGCATCAGTCGCCTCCATAGTGTGGCTGGGTGTCGGGCCGACCGCGATCGCGACGATCTGCTACTTCCGACTGATCAGCTCGGCGGGCCCCACGTTCATGTCGCTCGTGAATTATCTGAGTCCGATGGTCGCGGTTTTTCTGGGCGTGACACTGCTCGGCGAACAACCTGGCGTATCGGCTTATGCCGGCCTCGCGCTGATACTCGGCGGCATTGCTTTGACCCAACGCCGCCGTCACTCGATTGCCTGACTGCTTTCGCGCCACCTCACGCGTCGCCGCGCGGAGACACATCGTCAAAATGTATACGCGATGCGCTGTCTGCGCGTTATTGGTATCGGGTGCTCTTGAAAAAAGCATGGTCCACCCGATGTTTAGATGCGGGTACCCACATTGCTATGGATAGGCTGTGACAGCATCGCCAAGCGCTGGGAGCGCACAAGGACATGTGATGAATGTGATCTACAACAGCGAGAACTACTATGTCGTCGAGTATCCGGCGCAGCACGGCTACGAGCTCGTCGACAAGCACGCAGCGCGCGGCATGTACCTGCACGGCGATGCAGCCGACAAATTCCTCGAGTCGATGAAGACTGCGATCTCAGAGGACGCTTCGGCCGAGCACGTGGACGAATTTCTCGATAACTTCGACGTGCTCCTCAATCAGCCGGTCGTATTCCACTGACATCGAGGGCAGGGTCGCTCGCGGTCTATCTCAGTCGAGATGGATCTTCGCGAATTTGGCGACTTTCGCCCATTTCTCCGACTCCGCTTTGATGAAGGCGGCGAACTGCGCAGGTGTGTTGCCGCCCGCGAGTCCGCCGTTACGCAGCAGAAGCTCCTTCGCCGCGGGCGAGCGGAGCTCCGCTACGAGCGGCGCGTGAATCTTGTTGACGATGTCCTGAGGCGTCCCTGCCGGCATCACCACGCCATTCCACGAACCGCCGTCAAATCCTCTGACTCCGCTTTCGTCTACCGTCGGTAACTCCGGCATCGCTGGAAAACGCTCGCGCGTCGAGATCGCAAGCGCTTTCAGGCGGCCTGCCTTGACGGTCGGAATGACGCCGATTGCCGTGTTGAATGCGAGCTGGGTCTGCCCGGACATCTGGTCGAGGACTGCCGGCGCCTGTCCTTTGTAGGGCACGTGCACGACGTCGATGCCGGTCATCGACTTCAGCATCTCCATGAGCATGTGAGGGCTCGTGCCGTTGCCGGTCGACGCGTACGACATCTGGCCGGGCTTCGATTTCGCCAGCGCAACCAGTTCCCGCACGTTTTTGACCGGCAGCGATGGATGGACCGTCAGCATGCTGGGCAACTGTGCCATCAGCGTCACGTGTGAGAAATCCTTGATCGGGTCGAACGGCAGCTTGCGAAAAAGCGCGGGCGCAATGCTTTGCGCGACCGTCATGATGCAGATCGTGTAACCGTCGGGAGGCGACTTCGCGCAGACTTCCATGCCGATGTTGCCGCCGGCGCCGGCGCGGTTGTCCGCAATGAATTGAACGCCAAGCGCCTTGGTGAGCGTATCCGCGACCATGCGGCCGATGATGTCGGTGGGACCGCCGGGCGGAAACGGGATGATGACCCGCACGGGTTTAGACGGGTACGGCTGCGCTTGAGCCAACGCGCTCGTCATCACTCCTATCGCAACGACAACCAACGTGCGCGCGTACCGCATGGCGAGCCCTCCGATTATGAAAGCAAAGACAGCCGTGAATTATGCCGCAAAGGAAATCGCGTCATCAGCAGTGTCCCGACGCGGCAGGGCCACGATCTCGCAGCTGCGCGGCGGCGACTTGAGCAAGCGCGCGAGTATCTTGTAGGTTTCAACCTCGAAAGCGGGTCTTTGCGCATGAGCGAGCTCGTGCAGCTCCGCGTCCGAGCTTGCTGTCCCCAGGTAGCGCCAGGCATCGACTACGTGTATGTCGACGCGCTCGCTGTGCGGGTCGCGTTCGCGCACCGCGATCGCACCCGGATAGGGCCACGGCTTGAGCCTCAGTCTCGACAGCGCCTGCACGACCCGTATTGCATGCGCAACGGCGCTTTCGGCGCCAGCGCACGCTCCGCGGCACTGCCCCGAGCCGTACGCCTCGCACGCCCCGTTGTCGCCGCGCGCTTCCAGCCCGAGCGTAACGCGGCACAAGCTGTGCGCATCAGCGAGCGCGCGCAACGCTTTGAGCGCAGTCGCGCACGACGGAAAGAGACCATATAGACAGCGGAGATCCGCGGCCTCGACGGCGCTGACGCTGGTGAGCTGCGGAGGTATTTGCGGGCTTTCGCTGCGCCACTGCCACGCGCAGGTTTCGGCGGACGATCGAAGTTGTCTGTTGTAAAGGGGCGCGAGCTGTTTCGTGAGCTGCACGGCGCGAAGATGCGCACTCAACTCGCCCGCCGTCTCGATACATTCCACGCGCTTTACTTCGTTGGCGATCTGCGCGTTTTTGTTGGTACGCTGTTCCGCGGAGAAATGCGCGATCACACGCGAGCGGATATTCGCACTGCGCCCCACGTACAGTGGCGCGTCGTTTGCGCCGTAGAAAATGTAAACGCCGGGGCTCTCCGGCAGCTCCTCGAAAAAATCCGCCGGCAGACCGGGCGGCGCAGTCGGTTTTCTAAGGAGCTCGGCGCACGCACCATTCAGCGATTCCTCGCCGATTGCGCCTCGCCAGAGCTGCGCGAGCTCCCACAACACGCGCGCATCACCCAGTGCGCGGTGACGGTCGATACAGAACAACGCGTGGCGGATGAGCAGCGCATCGAGATTGTGCCGGCGATGCTCGGGAA
The DNA here is from genome assembly GCA_035525455.1 of Burkholderiales bacterium. GTDB lineage: Bacteria > Pseudomonadota > Gammaproteobacteria > Burkholderiales > SG8-41 > JAQGMV01. The sequence continues at coordinate 1,095 of DATLEF010000046.1, read as the reverse complement.
AGAGGCGCCGCGAGAGCTTGACCGTGCATAACACCGGTACCGCGTAGTGCACACCTGCACGGCTGAATTCGCCTTTCAGAAAACCGTAATCGAAGCGCGCGTTGTGGGCCGCGAGCACTTTACCTGCCAGCCGCCGCGCGAGCGGCGCGCTCACCGCTTCGAACGAAGGCGCGGACGCCACCATTTCGTCCGTAATTCCGGTGAGAACCTGGATCCCGTGCGGAATGGGCCTGCCCGGATTGACGAGGGTCGACCATTCGCCGATACAGCGGCCGCGATCGACTTCCACGAGGCCGATTTCGATGATGCGGTCGTAACCCAGGCTGCCGCCGGTCGTCTCGAGATCGAGAAAGACGACGTGCTCGTTGAACATCTACGGGTATAGCACCTGTTCGCGTACGCCGTTCCGGGACTTCACGAGATCGCCAAGCTCGAGGAGCCGTGCGCCGAGGCGGTAAGTGCCGGGCTCGATGCGATCGACGAGACGGTTTTGCACCATGACGGCCAGAATACGGTGTGCGGTGGAAGGGTGGAGCGAAGTCTGCGTCGCGAGCTGTTTCAGGTTGACCGGCGCAGGATGATCCGCGAGGGCGTCGATGAGTTTCATCATCCGCTCGATAACCTGGATAGAAGATTTTGCTTCTTGCGGGGCCACGGCTCTCGACGGGTGCGCGATGGGTGCTAACAGGCGCTCGATTTTATATGATGAAATTTCGTGGGTAAACTATCGACTCCCAGGTCACCAGCAACACCATGGCGGCGTACTCGCACCGGACACGAAGCCTCACGCGTGCTGCGCAGAATGGAGCAGCGCAGAATCCACCGCGGAACTACATGACGCCGCAGGGATACGCGCGAATGAAGGCCGAGCTCACGCAACTGCTCGACCTCGAGCGCCCGGAGCTTGTCAAAGTGATCGCGTGGGCCGCTTCGAACGGCGACCGTTCCGAAAACGGCGACTATATCTACGGCAAGAAGCGGCTCCGCGAAATCGATCGCCGCATTCATTACCTGACCAAGCGGCTCGATGCCGCAGTCGTGGTCGATCCGGCAGAGCGTGGGGACACCGAACAGATTTTTTTCGGGGCTACCGTG
>DATLEF010000033.1:0-13969 GCA_035525455.1 Burkholderiales bacterium | reverse complement strand
CCTTCACGCGCGGCGTGTACGAGCCGTCGAGCTCCCCCAGTGCGAACCATGTCGTCTTGCGCGAAGTGTTGCGCTTCACCAGACCCGGGGTAAATATTTCCGCCGAGAGCTCGACCACGCAGCCTACTGTGCGGCTGCGTCCGATGATGGAAGCGATCGAATCGTCGTTCATTCCGTTCTGGATCGCGACGAAGACCCCATCGCTCTTCAGATACGGCTTGATGAATTCTGATAGCCAGCGATGGTCGTTCGATTTGACGGCGAGAAAGACGACGTCGAATTCGAGATTGGCCGATGCGAGATCGCAGAGATGCAACGCGGTCACCGGTAGCTGCAGGTCCTCGTCCGGCATCTGGATGCGGACCCCGTGCGCTTTGAGCGCCTCCACCTGCGCCGGCCACTGATCGATGATCGTAACGTCGTGTCCTGCGCGCGTGAGGTCGGCGGCGACGCTGCTGCCGATCGCGCCAGCTCCCAGCACCGCGATTTTTTTCGCCATGTCGTATCGGGAAGTCTCAAATTGGAAACGTGATGATACGGCAGTGCGGCATAAAAAAAGACCCCGCCGCGGCGGGGTCTTCTTTCAGGCTGAATCGGACTTACTTGCCGTCCTTGTCCAGATCGCCCGGGATCGCGCGCTCGATGCGGTCCCACGCCGCGCGCGAAGCCTGCTTTGCGCGGCTCCATTCGAGCTTGGATTTACCGCGGCGGCTTTCGTAGTCGCGTGCAAGATCGGCATCGAGACTGTCGAAAGTGCGCCCCGCGTAGCGGCCACGCGCTTCATAACCCAGCCGGTACGCCGGTGCATAGTCGTCGTACGTCAGGCCTTTCTCGTAGTACGGCTCGAGCTCGTACTGCTTGGTCCAGTACGCCTCTTCGGCAGTCGGATCGAAATGCTCGGCCACGCCTTTGCCTGCGAGTCCGCCGACGATCGCGCCCGCCGCAGTTCCGACGAGCGTGCCTACCGGCCCGGCAACCGAGCCCACTGCAGCGCCTGCGGCTGCGCCACCCGCTACGGCGCCGAGGCCGGTACCGACCGGATGCGCACCCGGTGCGCCTGTGATCGGATCACGATTTGCTTCTGGTTTCTTATCACGAATGTCAGTCATGCATCCCTCCGTAGGTGATTGAACAGCGTACAAAGCGAGGCAAGTGGCATGCCGCCGCCGAATGTCGGAAAGGGAATGTGACTACAAAAAGAAAAAAGCTGGAGATGAAACTATTGGCTCCGCGTGACGTCCGCGGTTGAAGCATCGGCGGACGCGCGCACCGCTTGAGCATTGATCTTGTCGAGGAGCCTGCGCGCCTGAACGTGTGAAGCGGCTGCCCTGGTCAGCCATTCGACCGCTTTTGCCTGGTCGCGCTCCACGATATGGCCGTTCAGGTACGCGAGCCCCAGGAAAAACTGAATTTCAAGCTGGCCTCGCGCAAGACCGGTAGCGGTGGCTTTCGACGAAAGTATGATCACCGCTGGCGGTTCGCCGGTGCCATGGGCGAAACGTTCCATGTCTGCAACGATCTTGCGCGTAGAGGCGCTGCGGCACCCGGGGTCGTCGTTCCAGCGGTCCCTCGTGCCGTGTCTCGTGCAATCACGGCGAGCGCGGCGAAAGGCGACATGTTTGGCTGGAGCGCGTCCGAATAAATCAACCGCAGCAATCGCTTGTCAATTTCGCTCAAGCGGCCGCTGCGAGCGAAATAGGTGAGCACGGAATTCGCCAGCGGATGACCCGGAACGCCCATCGCGTGCATCGCTTCGTGCATCATGCAACCCCGCAGGGCACTTTCGTTGGCCTGGATGTGCACTCTCTCGATTGCGCCGTTGCGCGTCGTCACCCGGGTTTGGCAAGGCTGGTTCTTCGGGAGCGCGTCGGCCGTTGCCATGACCTCGACCTCCATATTCGCCGACGCATCGTCGGCGGCCGCTTCGGAGATCGAGATGCCGGCAATTTCCGCGGCTTCGGCCAGGTCCCACATCGCAAATGTCTTGTGCCGATCGATGGAGGGGCCGCTGAACTTCACGCGCATTGGCTCGCGCCATTTCGCGACGGCACGCGGATAGCCCGCCTGCTGCCAGAAACTCTCCCAGGCGAACCTGAGGAAGTAGCTGTCGTCGTCGGCGCGGGCAAGGCTTTGCGGCAGCACAAGCGCCGCGACGGCCAGCAGCACGTATCGAATGGCGGGATGCATCGCCTGCCCGCGGGGGGCTTCGCCCGCGGTTACAACGGACCTTGCGCCGGCACGAGCATCTCGCGCTTCATCTGGTCGAGAGACGTGATGCCGAGCATGGCCATGTCGCGGCTGATCTCTTCGCGCAGCAATGACGCTGCGTGGTGCACCCCGGCTTCCCCCGCGAGCGTCGCCGCGTACAGAAAAGGCCGGCCGACGAAAACGAAGTCCGCGCCGAGGGCAAGCGCTTTCAGCACGTCGGTGCCGCGCCGAATTCCGCTGTCCAACATGATTGCCATGTTGCCGGCTTCGGCTTTGACCTGAGGCAGCATGCGCAGCGGCGCGACCGTGCCGTCGAGCTGCCTGCCGCCGTGATTCGAAACCATGATGCCGTCGACGCCGCTTTCGCGTGCGATCTTGATGTCCTGCGGCGCGAGGACGCCTTTCAGTACGAGCTTACCTTTCCACATGCGGCGCATTAGCTCGAGATGCTCCCAGGAAAGACCGTCGCGTGAGAGCCGCGGACGTTCCATCGACCCGGAAAGCACCGGTATCCGTTCGAAACCCATGTTTTCAAGATGCGGCATGCCGTGCCTCATGATCGTGCGCAGAAATGTGCCGAAGAGCCAGCGCGGTCTGATAATGCCGTCCCACGCCAGACGCAGCGAGGGCTTCAGCGGCGAGCTGTAACCGGTGCGCACGTTGTTCTCGCGGTTCGCCGCGACCTGCACGTCCACGGTCAGCACGAGCGTCTCGAAACCCGCGCGTGCCGCGCGCTCGACGAGAGGGACGATGATCGCGGGATCGCCGGGGAGATAAGCCTGGAACCACGCAGTCGGTCCGACAGCGCGCAAGTCCTCGAGGCGCGTCAACGAAGCGCCGCTTTGTATCATCGGAATGTTGAGGCTTGCGGCCGTGCGCGCCAGCACTCGATCGCCTTCGAATGCGGCGAGCGACGTTCCGCCCATCGGCGGGAAGCCGAACGGCAGGTCATAGGTGCGCCCGAGCAGTGTTCTTTTCTGGGTCCGGCCGCGGGTGCTCACGAGTATGCGCGGCAGGAAGTGCAGCTCCTGGAACGCGGCGCGATTGCCGCGCAGCGATGCGTCCGTTTCCACGCCGCCTGAGATGTAACCGAAAATCGGCCGCGGCAGAAAGCGGCGGGCGGCGGGCTCGAGGTCTTCGAGCGAGAGTATGTCGCGCATCGACTGCGGCAGCGCACGCTGCGCCGCGGTGGCGGGCCGCACCATGATCTGGTCTGCGGGTGAAACGGTCTGGGTCAACTGGTCTGGGCTCGGAGTCATGGTGGTAGCGGATGTCGTTGATAGGGTTCGGCCCGTATTCTATTCGAACTCCCCCGGCGGTGAACCTCGCCGCGCGACCCGGCGATTGAATAACCCCGACTCCTCCGCTGTTAGCGCGATGTGCCGTGCTGGGAACGCGCGGAGAAGGAATTCGCGATGCAGATACCAAAACTGGCCGGGCTATCAGAACGGAATTCCTCTGGTCGCGCGCCGCTACTGTGGGCTGTGGGGGCGCGGGACGTAGCGCGCCGCCAGCCCTAACGACGCTTCTGGGCGAGCTGCGCTTTTGCAAGCTCGCCCACGCGGGCCACTGCACGCTCGACCTGCGGCGTCCACGTGCAGCCGCAATTTAAGCGTACGCAATTACGGTAACGGTCCGACGCGGAGAACATCGGTCCGGGCGCGATGCTGATGCGCTCTTCCATCGCGCTATCGTAGAGCGCGAGCGAGTCCGCGCCATCGGGTAATTCGACCCACAGCACGAAGCCGCCCGCCGGCCGCGTCGTGCGCGTTCCCGCAGGGAAATGCTCGAACACCGCGCGCCGCGCCGCTTCGATGCGGCTCTCGAGCGCGCGGCGCAGCGAGCGCAGCTGGCGGCCATATCCGCCGTTCGCGAGAAATTCGGCTACGGTGAGCTGCAGTAATTCCGGATTGCCGACCGAGCTCACGAATTTGAGCTGCTCCACGCGCTCGCGATAGCGGCCCGGCGCGGTCCAACCCACACGAAATCCCGGCGCGAGCGTCTTCGAAAACGACGAGCACGTCATTACCGTGCCGTGCCGGTCGTACGCCTTGAGCGAGCGCGGCGCGGCCGATCCAAAATGGATGTCGCCGTAGACGAGGTCTTCGATCAGCGGAATGCCGCGCTTGGCACACATCTGCACAAGCCGCTTTTTCGCCGCGTCGGGCATGATGCTGCCAAGCGGATTGCTCACCGTCGACATGACGAGACACGCTTTCACGTCTTCGCGGTCGCAGGCAAGCGCGAGCGCCTCGAGCGAAATGCCGGTGCGCGGATGCGTCGGAATTTCCAGCGCGCGCATGCCCAGGCTTTCGATGATTTGCAGCAGCCCGAAGTAAGTCGGCGATTCGAGCGCGACGATGGCGCCGGCTTTCGCGACCGCGCGCAGGCACAGGTTCAGCGCTTCCATGCAGCCGGTCGTGACGATTACATCGTCAGCGGCGAAATTGCAGCCCCAGTCGAGCGCAAGCCGCGCGATCTGTCGGCGAAGCTCGATACGCCCCGGCGGTACCGCGTAGGTCGTGAGCGCGTCGGGATGGCGGCGCGCAGTCGCCGCAAGCATCCGTTGAAGCCTGACGGCCGGCATCAGCTCCGGACCCGGGAAAGCGGCACCGAGCTTCACCACGCGAGGATCGTGTCCCGCTGCGAGCACGCGGCTCACGAGCTGGTGGACGCCGACCGGCTTAGGCGCGTTCGGCGGGTTGCTGATCGCAGGCTCGGCGGCGAGTCGCAGCGGCGGGCGCACGTAATACCCCGACTGCGGGCGCGCTTCGATGACGCCCTGGTTCTCGAGCACCTGGTACGCCTGCAGCACGGTCGAAATGCTCACGCGCTTCTGGCGGCTCAAGTGCCGCACCGAAGGTACGCGATCGCCCGGCAGCAGCGTACCCGCTGCGACGAGCGCGGAAATGTCTCGTGCGACCGACTCGTACAGCACGGTTTCATCGACAGGTTTCATGGCGTCTACATCATGACCAAGCTCTGGCGCGCCTGACAGTCACACTTCACGCGCGCGGCAACCGGTACAGTTTCGCTTCCCGCACACTGTAATGCACACAATCGCCGCAGTCTGCCTCTGTTACGGTTGCGCCGCGGTTCCGACAATCGCTGCATGGCAACCACTCTAGGCGCGCGCAGCGTCAGACTCGCGCGCGGTCAGGTCCTGCACTATGACGATGGCGCCGGCCGCACGGTGACGTGCTGCGCGGGAATCGTTCACGTCACACAGCAGGGCGCGAACACCGTGTTGCGTGCCGGCGAACGCCTCGAGCTCGATTGCCGGGTGTCTGCAGCTGTCCGGGCGATCGAGGGGTTCCGCTCTGTGTGGCACGGCGACAGCGGTATCGCGGTGATCTGCGTGTCTTCCCGACGCACTGCCGAGCGCGCGTGACGCTACCGCGAGAGCCGCGAGCGCGTTCGCGCGCGCTCAGCGCGGATTTTTCAGATATTCCGCGTTCACGCAGTTGGCGAGCTTGCCGTCGCGCAGATAGTGATACGCAGTCTCGATTGCCTTGCGTCTGAGATCGGCCAGCGAATCGGGACTGTAGAACGCGGCGTGCGGGTTCAGCATGAGACGTCCCCGCAGCGCGGGCTCGTTCGCCTGCCACGCCGCGACCAGCGGATCGTCGTTATTCGCGGGTTCCCGCGGCAGCACGTCCAGTCCGACCGCGCCGAGCTTCCCGCTTCTCAACCCTTCGAGCAGGGCTGCCGTGTCGCAGATGGGACCGCGCGCGGTGTTGATGAGAAACGCGCCTTTCTTCATCGCATCGACCGCCGACCGGTTGACCAGCGCGCGCGTCTCTTCATTCAGCGGCGCGTGTATGGTCACCACGTCGGCGAGCTTCAGCAATTCTTCGAGCGAGCGCGCGCGCGTGAATCCGAAAGAGAGCTCGGCACCGTTCGGCAGGTGTGGGTCGTAAAACGCGACGTTCATACCGAATGCGCGGGCCCGCAGCGCAGACGCGGTACCGATGCGGCCGAGGCCGATCACGCCGTACCACGCGCCGCGCAGCCGCCGGGCGGTGACATTGTGGACATGCGTCCAGCCGGCTTTCAGATCGGCGCGCAAAGCCGTATCGAGTGCCGCGGTGCCGCGCGCGAAAGTCAGCATCAGCGCGATCGCCGAATCTGCGACTTCGGTCGTGCCGTAATCGGGCACGTTGCACACCGCGATGCCCGCTTCACCGGCCGCTTTCAGGTCGACGATATCGAAGCCCACGCCGTTGCGCACCACGACGCGCGCGCGCTTCAGGTGCGAGATCGTTTTCTTGTCGATCGGCACGAAGCGTACGACGACCGCATCGCTCCGCTCCCAGTCGGCAACGTTGATTGCGTCGAAACGGTCTTTGCGCGAGTTGATGAGCTCGACGTCACCGCCCGTGACCTCGCGTTCGATATCGAGCGGATCGGAGCGGCTGTCGGGGAAGAGAATGGTGAGCGGCATGTGCTGTCCCTTGCAAAAAAGGGTATTGTATTACTGAGGAGAACCCCTATGACGACTTCAGAGCTGCGCAAAGTTTCGGCGCCGTCGGTACGCGAGCGCGTCACTCCCGAAGAATGGGAGGCGCGCGTAAATCTCGCGGCGTGCTATCGCCTCGCGTCGCATTACCGCATGACTGACATGATTTACACGCATATTTCTGCGCGTGTGCCCGGACCCGAGCACCACTTCCTCATCAATGCGTTCGGCCTGCTTTGGGACGAGATCAGCGCATCCACGCTGGTGAAAGTCACCCTCGAAGGCGAGATCGTGGACGATCCGACCGGCAACGGCATCAATCGCGCGGGCTATGTGATCCACAGCGCGGTCCATAGCGCGCGGCCTGAAATCCATTGCGTGATGCACACGCACACGAGCGCCGGAATCGCCGTGTCTGCACAGGAGGACGGTCTGCTGCCCCTGTCCCAGCACGCCATGCGCTTTACCGGCAGGATCGCGTATCACGATTACGAGGGTCTCGCGCTCGAGCTCGACGAGCAGAAGCGGCTCGTCGCGGACCTCGGCACGCACAAAGCGATGATCCTGCGCAATCACGGGCTGCTGACGTGCGGCGAATCGATCGGCGAAGCGTTCGATTACATGTATTACCTCGAGCGCGCATGCCAGTCCCAGGTATCTGCGCTGGGCGGCGGCACCAAAGTGCGCCGTCCTCCGGAATCGGTCGCCTTGAAGACCGCGCAACAGTTCGCGGCCCTCGCTTACAAGCAGCACGAAGTCGAATGGAAAGCGCATTTGAGGATGCTGGACAAGACCGATCCGTCATACAAGGCGTAAGCGCCAGGCTGGAAAGGTGTGAGCGTCCACGTCGAGAAATAAAAAACTGTCACCAAACGAGGGGGGCGCGATGGCTAAACACCGTGTTTGCGCGATCGTGATTTTGGCCACGTGCTGCTCGCTCAGCGCAGCGGCGCACGCCGCCACTGCGTGGAAACCGGAAAAAGCGGTCGAGGTCATCGCGACGAACGCGCCCGGCGGAGGCTCGGACCGCATTCTGCGTATCATGGCGACCGTCCTGCAGGAGCGCCGGCAGCTGAGCGTTCCGGTGAACGTCGTGAACAAACCCGGCGCCGGCGGCACCGTCGCATACGCCTACCTGAATACGCATCCGGGCGACGCGCACTTCATGGTGCTCGGCAGCAAAGCGCTGCTCACCAACAACATCGTCGGGCGCGGACCGAGCCACACGGAATTCACGATGGTCGCGCACCTTTTCAGCGAATACATTTCGATCGTGGTGAAACCCGATTCGCCGATCCGCAGCGGAAAAGAGCTCGTCGAGGCGCTCAGGAAAGATCCCGCCGCGCTGAGCTTCGGCATTGCCACGAGCTTGGGCGGCGCGAATCATCAGGCCGCCGCCGCAGGGCTCAAGGCAGGTGGAATCGATATTCGCAAGATGCGCACGGTCATCTTTCCCTCGGGCGGCGCCGCGACCACTGCGATGCTCGGAGGGCACATCGACGTCGTGCCGATCACCGCTGCATTCGCGGCTTCGATGGCCAAACAGGGGCAGGTCCGCGTGATCGCAGTGACCGCGCCCTCGCGTCTGCCGGGCGTCCTCGCCGACGTGCCGACCTGGCGCGAGCACGGGTTCGACGCCGTCGTGACGAACTGGCGCATGATGATCGGCCCCAAAGGCATGAGTGAGGCGCAGATCGCCTATTGGGACGAAGCGCTGCGCCGCCTCGTCGAATCCGAGGAATGGAAAAAAGAGCTCGAAGCGAATGCGTGGAGAAGCGAGTACATGCGCAGCGCGGAAGCCCGCAAATTCGTCGAGCGCGAGCACGTCGAGCTGCGCGCTTTTCTCGTCGACCTCGGGCTCGCGAAATAACCGTTTCGACTCGGCCCGACACCTCCAGGTACGTCACTTGCCGCTACGCGGGAAGTAATCGCACCCCCGGTGCGAGAGAGGAACGTAAACCCTATGCGTATCGGTGGCGAACGTCAGAGCGAGAACGTCGAGGACCGCCGCGGATGGAGCGGCGGTGGCGGTTTTCCGATCGGTGGCCGGGGCTTGAGCCTCGGCGGCGTCGTGATCGCGTTGATCGCATCGGCGATATTCGGCATCGACCCGCGCGTAATTCTGGGGATGGGCGGCGATGCGCCCGTGGGTCACGCGCCCGTCGTGACCGGATCTGCGCCCCCACCGCCCCAAACCGACGAGATGGCCGTGTTTGTGTCGCGCGTGCTCGCAACGACCGAAGACACATGGGAGCAGATCTTCAACGAGTCGGGCAAACGCTATCAGCCGCCGAAGCTCGTGCTGTTTACCGGATCGTTTCCCACCGCGTGCGGCATGGGGCAGGCCGCGGCCGGGCCGTTTTATTGTCCCGGCGACGCCAAGGTATACATCGATCTGCGCTTCTATAAGCTCATGCGCGACCGCTTTCAAGCCGCCGGCGATTTCGCACAAGCCTATGTGATCGCCCACGAAGTCGGTCATCACGTGCAGAACCTGCTTGGAATCGCGGCGAGAATGGACGCGCAGCGCGGCCGCGTATCCCAGGCAGCCTACAACCAGCTTTCGGTGCGCCTCGAGCTGCAAGCCGATTGCTTCGCGGGTGTCTGGGCGAACCGGACCAACCGCACCAAACATTTCCTCGAGCCGGGCGACGTCGACGAAGCGGTGACTGCAGCGACAGCCATCGGCGATGACACGCTCCAAAAACAGACACAGGGCCACGTCGTGCCGGATTCCTTTACCCACGGCACTTCGGCGCAGCGCGTGCGGTGGCTGCGCACCGGACTCGAAACCGGAGATGTCAACGCGTGTAACACTTTCAGCGCGCGCCAGTTGTAGCTCTCCCTTCCAACTTCCTGTTGCTCGCCGCGTCAGCGCGGTACAACACTCACGCGCAGCCTGCGCCAGGCGATCGCGACGGCGGTCACGCTGAACGCAAAGCCGAGCACACACAATGTGACGATGAGCGCAGTGTGCAGCGGCGGCCGCGCGGTCAGCGCCGGGAAGTCGAGCGTATGCAGTGCGCTGTAAAGCCAGCGATACGCACGCCGGGAAGCGTCCAGCGTTTCGAGCAGCGCACCGTTCGCGCCGTCGACGTGCAGCCAGCGCTCGCCGCACGCAATGCGATAAACAGGCGCGCCCGGTACCGCGGAGACGACCGGGTAGTTCTCGTGCGAAGTCGCCACAACCGCGACACTGCAGTCAGGCGTCAGCTTCGCCGCAAACGTTTTCATTTCATCGATTGTGAGAAACGGACGCGAAGCGCTCGCTTCACTTGCGGTCATCATGCGCTGGGCATTCGAAGCCAGGCGTTCCCGCCTGTACATCTTCCCGTCGAACGAGAACCACTCGATTTCGCGTGTGCCCTGCGCGGACGCTCCAACGCTCGCCGGTACGCCGGCCCATGCAGCGCCGTTCGCTGCTGCAGCCGCATCGTCACGGCTCGGGGCGCCCTTTGAAAAGAGGCGCCCGTGGTCCATCGACAGCCAGCCGCTGAATATCCAGGTGAGAAGAAAAACCATGCAACCGACGCCGAGCCAGTGGTGCCACGCCTGCCACGCGCCATACGGCGAGACGAGGCGTCCAGAGACCACGCGCAGGCGAATGACGCCGAGGACGGCGCCGGCGATTGCGCCTACAAGTGCCGCGAGCGACAACGTCCAGACTGTCGCGTCCCACGCTCGCCAGTTGCTGCGCAGAATTGTCGGATAGATCCAGTGGACGACGGCCCCGACGTAGTTCCAGGCGCGTTCGGTGCGCGTGGTGTCGCGAACGATTTCTCCGGTGACGGACGACACGTAGAGCTCGGTACCCGCATCGTCGGGAAGCGCTATCCGGTAAAGCGGCCGATGCGGATCGAGTGCATTCGGCACGGTCCACTGGTCGTGCGCCGCGAGCTCGACGAAGCGCGCGCCGGTCGCGTTAAGTCCCCGACGCCGCGCGTGATCGAGCGCAATCGCAAGCGCTGCGGTTTCGCTGCGCACTGCCGCTGGCGACAGGTCGGCAGCGTAGAGCGCCGCGAGCGATGCACCCTGCACGATGTATACGGCGCCATCGGGACGCGCGAGCAGGCGTACGCGCGTTACGCTGCTGATGCCGCTCGCATTCACGGCGGCTGCCGGGCCGTGCGCCGGCGCCGCATCGATAGGCGCAAGGCCCGCGACGCGCTCCGCTTCGGACAAAGCCGGAAAAGGCACGAAATGCATGACGAGGCCGCTTGCGAACCACATTGCGAAGAAAAGGCAGAAGAGAACGCCGAGCCAGCGATGAACGAAAACGAGAACGCGCATCGCCGCGCGCGTCAGAACTTCATTGCAGCCGACAACTCGTAGCTGCGCGGCGCGCCGAGCAGGATCTGGTCGGGATAGAACGGATCGCCCCAGATCGCGTACTTCTCGTTCGTGACGTTGCGCACTCGGAAAGCGAGACGCGTTCTCCGGATGTCGAGCGCGGCATGCGCATCGGCGACGGTGTAGGCGAGCATTTTCACGGTGTTCGCGTCGGTGTTGTAGCGGTCGCCGACGTGGCGCAGCGACGCCCCGATTTCGACGGGCGTCGACGTCGGGAAGCGATAGGACGCGCCGGCATTGGCGACGATACGCGGCACGTTCGGCGGCGTGTTACCCGAAAAAGAGCCACCGGCGAACTCGTAGTCCTCGTAGCGTGCTCGCACATAAGCGACGTTTCCCCAGAACGCCCACGCATTTGTCGGACGCACCCCCAGCGCGGCCTCGGCGCCGCGTGAGCTCTGCCTGCCGGCAACATTCAGTGCGCGCCCGCCCTGCGCCGCGTAGACGTTTTTGCGCTCGATGTCGAAAAGCGCGAGCGACCACTCGGCTTTGCGATCCCAGAAGAGATGCCGGATGCCGCCTTCGTACGTGCGCGAGCGCGTCAGGTTGAGCGGCTGCAGCGCGCCGAGCAGGAAGAGATTGTTGGCGGCGACGTCCGCTCCCGTGGCGTATTGACCGAATACCACGAACCCCGGCAGCGTCTCCCACGTAAAACCGCCGCGTCCCGTCACCGGATGCCATTGGGTCGAGAACGGAAATCCGGCGCGGTTCGCGCCGGCCGCGTTGGCCGACGTGCGCTCGAGGTCGATCCCTTCGTAGCGCACGCCGCCCACGAGGGAGAGTGTTGGCGTGAGCTTCAGGCGGTCCTCGACGGCGAGCGCAGTCGTCACGATTTCTGCCGTCTGCTGCTGCACAGTGAGGAGCCCATACGTGCCGCGCGGCGGGTCTACGAGCGGCACCGCGTCGCCTGGAAAGTTCGCAGCACCCGGACGTTTGAAGTCGAGCTTGCTGATTTCGAGCGCGGCCACCAGCCGGTTGTCGAGCCCGGAGAGCTTCGCGTCCCACTGCACGGCCGCGTTGTTGCCGATGAGCGTCTGGTCGTGCGCGACATAGAAGCGCTCGCGGTCGACGAGCCCGGTGGCCGTGTTGAAAGCAATCACTTCGTTGTTGAGCCATTCGCGCTTGGCGCTGTAGTAGTACGCCTGGTCACGCACCGTCACGCCGTTGCCCACGCGCCATTCGAAGCCGCCGCGCAGCCAGTATTCCTCGGCTTCATTGCGGTTATCGACCACGTTGTAGTTGGTGCGCAGCGTGCGGCTGTCAATCGTGACGGCCCCCAGATTCGTGCCGTTGAAGGTGGACGCGTACGTGCCCGACACGATACCGCTGGTCGCATTCGCACCCGACGCCGCGGTCGACACGAGCGGCGTGCCCCAGTACGCGCTCGCCCGATCGTACTTCGCTTCGAATGCGCCGAAAACGCTGAACGCACCGCTCACGCGGTAATCGAGCGCGGTCGACAAATGCCAGTTTTGATTCGGCGTATCGCCGATGAACCCGCGAGTCGAAGCGCGGTTGAGATCGAAGCGGTAGTCGAGACCTTGAATCGAGGTACTGCCTCCCGAGCCGAATCCCGTGCGCCAGGTATTGAACGAGCCGAAGGAGACGTACGCTTCGTTCTCGACAAGGCCTTGATGCGGGCGTTTGGTGACGAAGTTGATCGCACCTCCGGCCGCGCCCTCCCCCGACATGAGTGACGCCGGGCCTTTCAGTATCTCGATGCGCTCGAGATTCCCGGCATCCATCACGCGCGAAGTCATATTCTGCGGGCCGGTCCTGATGCCGTTGTAAAGCGTGTTGATCTGGCTGTTCGTATATCCGCGCAGCGAGAACCCTGCGGGCTCGGCGGGAAAATCGCCTGCAGTGACTCCCGCTGACGCCTGAACAGCTTCGGTCACTGTGCGCAAACCGCGGTTTCTCATCGTCTCCTGATCGATGACGTCGACGGTCGCAGGAATCTCGCGCACCGGCAGCCCCAGGCGCGTCGCGCTTTCGGCGGGTGAGTTGGTGTTGAGCGGCGTGTCGCGCGTATCTCTGACGACGACGCCGGGAAGAGTGGTTTGCGCGAGCGCCGGCGCGGCGATCAGCACGGCGGCGACGAGCGCATGGTTGAAGAGTGGCGGCGCCGGCATTCGATGTGATCTCCGTTAAAAAGAAAAAGCCCCTGCATCGGGGCTTCTTCGATCAGGCAACCTCCGTGTGGGGCAACTCACCTGGACGCTTGCTGCTCCTCGTTCGGGCGTTCCTGATCCCGCATGTTGTATGCATACGCTACGCCGGTGTCGCTCAGCGTGATTTTTCTCAGCGCGCCGCCTTTGCTTCCGTCACGCAATGGATGAATGTCTGTCGCCACTTTGTCGCCGGGCTTCACGGCAGCCCGTGTCCAGCCCGACCGAACAAGATTACCTGGACTGGGGAGCTCGATCACCCAGAGTCCCGACGACGCACCTCGAACATCAGTCGTCTCGATGACGATCGCCACGTGCGGGTTCTTCCAGTGAACCTCTTTCACGGTGCCGACGAGCGGAAGCAGCTTATCCGCGTCGAATATCGTCGTGGCATGATGCGCGGCGACCGGCCAAGCGAAAGCCGCGACACTCAGCAAACCGGAATATGCGGCAGCCTTGATAAGGTTGCTTTTCATAAGCGCTCCAGAAAAAGCATTACTTCGGTGAACTGATAGCCGGCGAATCCCTGGGGGTATCGCGGTGAATATAGCACGCGCGTTTTAATGGAGGCACGCGCAGAATCGATCGAGCGCTTTGGTCCTCATTGCGGCGCAGCTGACGGAGCGGTGCGGGACGCGTCCGGGGATACGGCGGCGTTCAGATGCTTCGCGTACCGATCGTGGCAACCGCGGCAGGCGACGTAGATTTCGCCGCCGATCTCGAAGACGGCATCCTTGTTCTTCGCCTCGGCGGCCTTGATCGCTTTTTCGGCGGTGGTTACGAG
>DATLEF010000028.1:0-7107 GCA_035525455.1 Burkholderiales bacterium | reverse complement strand
GTCGATCCCCCCGCGCCATAGGTCACCGAGAAGAACTCCGGCTTCAGCTGCGCAAGCTGGTTCGCGGTCTGCGCGAGCTTCTGCGCGCCTTCCGCCGTATTCGGCGGAAAGAACTCGAAGCTGAAGCACCGTTTGTGTTTTCTCTGTGATTCCATGTCACCCCTCACACTGACCCCTCAACCCCCGTATCTTCAGGTGGTGTTAAGGAGAGGAGGTTACGGAGGGGAACCATTGGTTCCTCTCTGTTCGTGCATCGAGCCGCGGCTGCGGGCGGTCTTGTTGCCCGCAAGGGTGTACCGCCGCGGCGAGGGGAACCATGGGTGCCCCTCTGTTCCATTCCGCCATGGCGCCGAAAGGCGCTTAGTAACGGTAGTGATCGGGCTTAAACGGCCCCTCCATCGGCACCCCGAGATAGCGGCTTTGCGCTTCAGTCATGTTGGTGAGCTGCGCGCCGAGCTTTTTAAGATGCAGGCGCGCGACTTTCTCGTCGAGCTGCTTCGGCAGCACGTACACCTTTTTCTCATACTTGCTGTTGTTCGCGAAGAGCTCGATCTGCGCGAGGACCTGGTTCGTGAACGAGCTCGACATGACGAAGCTTGGGTGCCCGGTGCCGCATCCCAAGTTCACCAGACGGCCTTCGGCGAGCAGGATGAGCCGTTTGCCGCTCGGAAAAATAACGTGGTCGACCTGCGGCTTGATGTTGTCCCACTTGTATTGCTTCAGGCTCGCGACGTCGATCTCGGAATCGAAGTGGCCGATGTTGCACACGATCGCGTTGTGCTTCATGCGGATCATGTGGTCATGCGTGATGACGTTCACGTTGCCCGTCGCGGTGACGAAGATTTCGCCTTTGTCCGCGGCTTCGTCCATGGTGACGACGCGGTAGCCTTCCATCGCCGCCTGCAGCGCGCAAATCGGGTCGATTTCGGTGATCCACACGCTGGCGCCCAGGCCCCGCAGCGACTGTGCGCAGCCTTTGCCCACGTCCCCGTATCCGGCGACGACGGCGATCTTCCCGGCGATCATCACGTCGGTCGCGCGCTTGATGCCGTCGACGAGGGACTCGCGGCAGCCGTAGAGATTGTCGAATTTGGACTTCGTGACCGAGTCGTTTACGTTGATCGCGGGAAAAGGCAAACGGCCTTCCTTTTCGAGCTGATACAGGCGGTGCACGCCGGTGGTCGTCTCTTCAGTCACCCCTTTGATTGCGGCGAGCGCCTTGGAGTACCAGCCTTTCTTCGTGTCGAGCCGTTTCCTGATCGCTGCGAACAGCGCGTGCTCCTCCTCGTTCGTCGGCTTGGCGATCACCGAAGGGTCTTTTTCCGCCTGTGTGCCGAGGTAAGTCAGCAGCGTTGCGTCACCGCCGTCGTCCAGGATCATGTTCGGCAGTCCACCGTCGTGCCAGTCGAACAGGCGGTGTGTGAATTCCCAGTATTCGTCGAGGCTCTCGCCTTTGTACGCGAACACCGGTACGCCGGCCGTTGCGATCGCCGCCGCGGCGTGGTCCTGCGTCGAAAAGATATTGCACGAAGCCCAGCGCACTTCGGCACCGAGTGCCACGAGCGTCTCGATCAGCACCGCGGTCTGGATGGTCATGTGGAGTGACCCCGCGATGCGCGCGCCTTTCAGGGGCTGCTTGCCCTTGAATTCGTCGCGCACAGCCATGAGGCCGGGCATTTCGGTCTCGGCGATTCCGATTTCCTTGCGGCCGAAATCGGCCTGCTTGATGTCGGCGACGTAGTAGTCGCCCTTGATCGACTGCGGCACAGCGCTCATGTCTTTCTCCAGAAAAATCTACGCCGCTCCTTCGCTTACGCTCCGGGCGCAAGGGCGCGCTTATGCGCCTCGCGGCGCTACATATGACCGTGTATGTCGTGCGGGGGGAAGACCTGAGGGGTGCTCACCCGTGCTGTAGGACACACGCGGTGAGCGTCGTTCGTGACGGTGCTGCGACAACCATCCTGCACCGGTTCCCGAGCCTGGCGGAGACAAGCTTCTCCGTCGCAACGCTCCTCGGGAACGGCGGATTTTACCAGCTAATGGACCGCGGCGGCGACCTTCTTGCGCGCGCGGCCGGTCTGATCGCGCGCCGCCTGGGTGTGGGTGTACATCTCGAGTGCTTCGAACTCTTCCTCGCGGACGGGCTCCATCGCGATGTCCCGGTGCGGCGTGTCGTCGGCGAGAACGCGCTTCAACATGCGCGAGTAGTGCGCGTACATGCGCAGAAGTTTCGCGTGCTTCGCGATGATCTCCCACGCGTACTTCGGATAGAACACCAGCGGGTTTTCGCGCTTCATCGAGGGCCGGCGGTCGCGCCGATATTTGCGCCGCATATAGCCGCCTTCGAGCGGGTGGACGCCTTCGACCTTGTAGCACGCGTAGAACGTGAAGAGCTTCATCATCATCTCGCGGTGCGGGAAGCTCCACGCCTTGGTGCGCCGGATCACGCGCTCGAAGTGCTCGTCGGAGTAATAGATGTCCCAGGCTTTCTGGTAGATCCCGAAGAGCTCGGCCTCGGACATCGCCCCGTGACCGGTCGTGACGTGCACGAGGTCGTACTTGTTCAGATCCGCGCTCATCGGCACGCCCGAGAGATGCAGCTTCTTGTGATCGGCGGAGCCGGGCAGCGGCGTCAGGATGAAGAATTCCAGCAGGTCGATCGGCAGCTCGTTCTGGATGATGCGGATGTCGCGCTCGATCGTCTCAGGTGTGTCGTTCGGGAAACCGACGATATAGCCCGCGTACACCAGGGTGCCGACGTTGTGCCATGCCTGCAGCATCGTGCGGTACTCGGTGATGCGGTTCTGTCCCTTGTGCGCGTCCTTGAGCGATTCCGGGTTGATGTTCTCGAGGCCGATGAACACGCGGTTCACGCCCGCGCGCGCGGCTTTCTCGATGAAGCCCCTGATCTTGTGAGCGGCGGTATCGACCTGCGCGATGATGCGGATATTGAGGCCTTCTTTCTCGCGCATTTCGGCGAGGCGGTCGAAGATCGGCTCCCAATTGGAGTTGCGCGCGAGATTGTCGTCGGTGATGAAGAAGCTGCGGACACCCTGCTTCAAATTCGCGCGGATCAGGCGCTCGACGTCGTCGGCGTTGCGCGAGCGGGATTTGCGCCCCTGCACGTTGATGATCGTGCAGAAGCTGCAGAGGAAAGGGCACCCGCGGCCGGCATCGAAGCTCGTTCGCACGCCGCTCGTGCGCTTGACGGCCTCGAGGGGCAGAAACGGTGTCGGCTGGTTCTCGAGGTCCGGCAGGTCCTTCATGAAGTTGTAGAGCGGCTTTAACTCGTGGCGGTGCGCCGCGACCAGGATCTCGTCGAGCCGTCCTTCGGCCTCGCCGGCAAAAAGGCTGACTCCGATCGCCATCGCTTCTTTCAACTCCGGCGGCGTCTCCGGCAGCATCGCGATCGTGCCGCTCACGTGGAAGCCGCCCATGCAGACCTGGAGGTCGAGCGCGCGCAGCTGCCGCGCGAGGTCCATCGCCCGCGGATACTGGTTTGTCTGCACGCCCACCAGCGCGACCAGTCCGCCGGCGCCGGCGTCACGAATCCGTCGTGCGATGAGGTCGGGCCGGATCCGCGTGTTGGTCTCGTCCCATGCGGTGATGCGGATTTCGACGTCGGTGCCGAGGATGTGCCGCGCCGCACAGTCCATGGCGAGCCCGTTCAGCGTGGCGAGGGTGTTGGCAGGGATGGAGGAGACCATCCACTGAATGACGTAGCCCTCGTCGTCGTAGTGCGATGGCTTGATCAGGAACAGCTCGAAAACCCGGGCGGTGGGCATGGGCTACCTTTGGCGCGTGAGCGTCGAAGCAGGCGATTGCCTTCACACACCATGATACAGGAGAGCGCGTCGGTTCTGCGTTTACGCGCAAGCCTCGGCCGCAGCGTTTTAGCCGAGCTTTCCCGCCTCGTCCCGCAGAGCCGACACCTTATCGGTTGCTTCCCAAGTGAACTCGGGCTCGTCGCGACCGAAGTGGCCATAGGCGGCCGTCTTGGAATAGATCGGACGCAGCAGATTGAGCGAGTGAATGATGCCCTTGGGTCGC
This sequence comes from Burkholderiales bacterium, assembly GCA_035525455.1. Taxonomy (GTDB): domain Bacteria; phylum Pseudomonadota; class Gammaproteobacteria; order Burkholderiales; family SG8-41; genus JAQGMV01. Next base: position 3,057 of record DATLEF010000028.1, on the reverse strand, counting down.
AGGTCGAAATGCTTTTCGACGAGCTTCGCGATTTTCTCGTCGGCGATGCGGCCGGTGCCGAAAGTCTCGACGAGAACGCTCACCGGACGTGCGACCCCGATCGCATACGCGACCTGAATCTCGCATTTGCGCGCAAGTCCCGCCGCGACGATGTTCTTGGCGACATAGCGCGCGGCATAGGCGGCGGAGCGATCGACTTTCGACGGATCTTTGCCCGAGAATGCGCCGCCGCCATGGCGTGAATAACCGCCGTAGGTGTCGACGATGATTTTGCGGCCCGTAAGACCGGTGTCGCCGAGCGGTCCGCCGATGACGAAACGGCCAGTGGGGTTGATGAGGTAACGCGTGTCCTTGGTGACGAGCGCCTTCGGCAGCACCGGCTTCACGATTTCCTCGATGACCGCTTCCATGAGCGGCTCGTGCGAGATGTCCTCGCGGTGCTGCGTCGAGATCACGACCGTTTCGATATGGTGCGGCTTGTTGTCGACGTAGCGCACCGACACCTGTGATTTTGCATCAGGGCGCAGCCACGGCAGCCGCCCATCGCGGCGGAGCTCCGCCTGCCGCTCCATCAGACGATGCGCATAGTAAATCGGCACGGGCATGAGCTGAGGTGTTTCGTCGCACGCGAACCCGTACATGAGGCCCTGGTCGCCGGCGCCCTGCTCGAGATCGAGTCCCGAGCCTTCGTCGACGCCCATTTTGATGTCCTGAGACTGCTTGTCGAACGCGGTGATCACTGCGCACGAGCGGTAGTCGAAGCCGACCGACGAATCGTCGTATCCGATGCGCTTGATGACCTCGCGCGCGAGCTCGCCATAGTTGACGTTCGCGCCGGTGGTGATCTGTCCCGCCATCACGACGAGACCGGTTGCGACGAGTGTTTCTGCGGCCACGCGACCGTGCTTGTCCTGCGCGAGCACGGCATCGAGCACGGCGTCGGAAATCGCGTCTGCAACCTTATCGGGATGTCCTTCCGATACCGATTCGGAGGTGAATAGAAAATCGCTCATTCGTAATGCTTCTTGGGGGGTAAAAAGGGCGGATAGAATAACAGATTAGTTTCCTCGCGCGTAAAAGAACCACAATGATGAGGCAGCGCTTAGGCGGCTCCCGCCGCGTGAAGAACCACGATGATGAGGCAGTACTTAGGCGGCTCCCGCCGCTACAAGAAAAAGAGACGCTGCTCCATTATTTATAGTCTCCGGACATGATTGCGATGCTGTTGCGCCTGCTCGGCAGGCTCCCGCTCGCTTGGCTGCATCGTTGCGGCGCGCTGCTCGGCTGGATCGTGTACTTCGCGTCCCCCGTGTACGCAGCGCGCATGCGCGAGAATCTCGCTGCGAGCGGAATCTTTCCCGACCCCGATGCCCGCGAGCGTGCGTTGCGCATCTCGATCGGCGAGACCGGCAAGGCGGTGGTCGAAACAGCCAAGGTCTGGTTCGATGACGAAAGCAAGGTCGCGGAGCTCGTCACGTGCCGTGAGTGGCCGCTGGTGGAAGCTGCTTGTGCGAGCGGGCGCGGCATCATTTTTCTCACGCCTCACCTCGGGTGCTTCGAAATATCCGCGATGTATGTCACGCAGAAAATTCCGGTTACGGTGCTTTATCGCCCGCCCCGTCAGCGCTGGCTCGAGCCGCTCATGATCCGCGGACGCATGCGCGGTCATGCGCGTGTGGCACCCGCGACGCTGCGCGGTGTTCGGAGTCTGTACAAGGCGCTGCAGCGCGGCGAGGCGGTCGGCGTGCTGCCGGACCAGGCGCCGCAGATGGGTGAGGGCGTCTGGGCGGACTTCTTCGGCCGTCCTGCGTATACCATGACTCTCGTGCGGCGATTGCAGAAACAGACCGGCGCGGTCGTGCTCTTCACGTTCGCCGAACGCTTGCCGCGAGGACGCGGGTACGTGCTGCATTTCGATGCGCACGAAGGCGCTGCCCTCGATGAGGGCGAGCTCAATCGAGCCATCGAAAATCTCATACGCCGCTGCCCTACGCAGTATCTGTGGAGTTACAACCGATACAAAGTGCCGAAGAGCGCGGATGCGCCGCCGGGAAGCGACCGATGAGCGGGGCAGGATCCCGGTGAGACTTCGAACGCTCGGCACCCGGTTTGCATTGGGCCTCTTCTGGCTGCTGCATTTCCTGCCGCTCGCGCTGCTTGCGCGAATCGGGCATGGCTTTGGAAATATGCTGTACGTCGTTGCGCGCGACCGACGGCGTGTCGCCCTGACGAACCTCCGTTTGTGTTTTCCGCAGTGGAGCGAAGCAGAGCGCAAAAGCGTTGCGCGGCGTCATTTCCGGGCATTCGCGCGTGCCGCGCTCGAGCGCGGGATACTCTGGTGGGCTGCCAAAGAGCGCATTCTGCGCATCGTGCGCATCGAAGGACTCGAGCATTGGCAGGCGGTTGCGGACCGGCCGGTGATCTGGCTGGCTCCGCATTTCGTCGGGATCGATATGGGTGGGACGCGCCTCGCGGCGGAATATCGCGCCGCGTCGATGTTCACCCGACAGAAAAACCCCGTACTCGACGCGATTCTGTATCACGGTCGCACGCGTTTCGTCATGCCGCGGCTCGTATCTCGCCAGGAAGGCCTGCGGCCGCTCGTTCGCGTCATGCGCGAAGGACTGCCTTTCTATTACCTGCCCGATATGGATTTCGGGGCGCGCGATTCGGTATTCGTCCCGTTCTTTGGCGTGCCGACCGCAACTATCACCGGCCTTTCGCGCATCGCGCGCGTCGCGGGTGCTTCCGTAGTGCCCGTGATCACGCGACAGCTCCAAGGAGGCCAGGGTTACATATTGCGGTTCTACCCGGCGTGGGAAAACTTTCCAACCGACGATGCGGAAGCCGACACACGCCGCATGAATGCATTCATCGAAGAGCGTGTCCTCGAAATGCCGGACCAGTATCACTGGGTGCACAAGCGCTTCAAGACGAGGCCGCCTGGAGCGGAGCAGGTCTATTAACCGTCGCATGTTCGGCATCGAGCTTGGCCGGCGCGGCGCGGCCGGGCAGAATGCGTTCTTCTCGCTAGCACACACTCGCGTGAGGAACGCT
>DATLEF010000079.1:0-3086 GCA_035525455.1 Burkholderiales bacterium | reverse complement strand
CTCGCTGCCGAGCTCGGGCCAGAGAACATTCGCGTGAATGCGATTTCAGCCGGCCCTATCAAGACGTTGGCCGCGATGGGCATCTCAGGGTTCTCGAGCATCCTCGGCCACTATCGCGAGCACGCGCCGCTGCATCGCAACACCGAGCTCGCGGAAGTGGCAGACGCCGCCGTCTTTCTACTGGGTCCGGCAGGTCGCGGCGTCACGGCGGAGATCATGATGGTCGACGCCGGGTTCAGTGCGATGGGGTTCTGAACTGGTAGATTACGAACCCCATTTTTCTACCCGAATCTGATTGTCCCTCACGCCGAGCTCCATGAGTTGCGGGCGAAGATCTCCGACCAGCGCCGGCGGTCCACACACAAAGCACAACGTTTCGCCGGGCTCGATCACTCCATCCAGACAGTGCACGTCGATGCGGCCTTGCCGGCCGCGCCAGCCGACCGTCGTGGCACGCGTCACGGTGTGGCGGAATTCGATGCGCCCCTCGTACTCGAGCCGCTGAAATTCGTCCAGATACGCAAACTCTTCAGGCGATCGCACGCTGTAGATCAGCGAGATTTTTCCATCGCGCTCCGCAAGCAGTGTGTGCCACAACATCGATCGCAGCGGTGAGATGCCGGTGCCTCCCGCGATGAATACGAACCGCCGCTCGCGCGGATGGGCCGGGAACGTAAATGATCCGAGCGGCCCCTGGACCGCTACTGATGCGCCGTTTCGAAGCAGATCGATCGACAGCCCCGACGACCCGGGAGCGCCGGTCTGGACGAGAAATTCGATAAGGCCGTGTTGTGCCGTTTCCTCTGGTGCAGACGCCATGGAATATGGCCGCGGCTTGTCAGCCCCAGCCGGCTGCAGATACGCAGCCTGCCCTGCGAGGTACGGAAAAGACTGTCCTTGAAGATCGAGCCTGACGATGTGCGCGCGCGGAGTTGCCGCGATGGACTCGCGAATCGGTAGCGTGAGCACTAGAATTTGAAATCTATCATGGCCCTCAAGCGTGCGCGCGGATGGTTGCTGCGGTTAGTACTGAAACGGCCGGTGGCGATCGCGCTGGGGTTGGTCCTCGTCGCGCCTTCGGCGTGGCTGCTGATGCAGGACTTGCCGTGGGAAACTGGGGCGACCGATGGCTTCGGGTTGATTTGTGGCGCGACGGGAGTGGCGTTTCTAGCGGCAGGACTCGGCGGGCGTCGCCCGGACTGGATCGAGCCAGACTAGCCGGTAGCTCGCAGCTCGTAGCAAGAGCTTTTGCTACCAGCTACCGGCTGCAAGCTACCCGCTAATTACAGCACGCCGGACGCGGCGCGGTCGAGCTCGACGTCGCTAATCGTCGGAGCAATGCTTTGGCGGCGAGAAGGCACATAGTCGGGGCCCAGCTTCGTGATCAGCACCTGCTTGCGCTTCGTCTTGTCGCGGTACATCCGGCTGTCGGCGGTGGCGAGCAGCGTCTCGTATGTGTTCCCATCGTGCGGGAAGACCGCCGCGCCGATGCTGATGCCCAGATGCAGCCGCTTGCCAGGACGTGCCTCGAACACGACCTCGTCAATCGCGGTCTGAAGCTCGACGCGCTTCCGCTCCGCCTCTTCGGCGCCGCAGCCCGAGAGCACGACGATGAACTCGTCGCCGGCGTAGCGCACGCAGATGTCGTACGGCCGGATGGCCGCGCGCAGTACGCCGGCCACTTCACGCAGCGCGCGGTCGCCGACATGGTGGCCGTGGTTGTCGTTGATTTCCTTGAAATGGTCGAGGTCCATGACCAGCAGCGACACTTCCGATTTCAGCCTTTCCGCGCGCGCGAGCTCGCGCGTGAGATGCATGAACATGAAGCGCGTGTTCGGCAGACCCGTGAGCGGATCAGTGAGCGAATCTTCCTGCGTTTGCTCGAACACGATCGAGTTGTAGATAACCGCGGCGGCCTGCTCGCACACGCGGTCGAGCAACCGGCGGTGGTCGTCGGTATAGCAACCCGCGTCAATGTGGTAGACCGACAGCGTGCCGATGAACCGCTCGTTGAATACCAGCGGGCAGACCAGCGCCGACTGCAGCGACGTCGTCGCCGAAATGCCCGCGGCTTCGAGGTCGGCGCTCGGCCGCGCGTTTACGAGCGTGCGGCGGTTGCGCGCGACCCACCCCGTCAACCCGAGGCCGCTCTTTACGGAAATCTGTTGAATCACTTCGGCATCGATGCCCGTAGCGAACCGGCAGCGCAGTGTCTCGAGCTCTTCGTTGTGCAGGAAGAGCGCGCAGCACGAGAACGGCACCAGGTTGCTCAGCTTCGAGGAGATCAGCGCCATTGTGTCGGCGACACCGAGGCTCGTACCCATCGCCTGCGCAATTTCGTAAAGCGCGTAAATCTCGCGATGCGCGAGCGCGATGTCGTCGAAGACGGTCTTGTTCGACGGCTCGGGCAGCAGCCCGACGGCCGGACGACCTTTTTCATTCGTGCCGGTCGGCAGCGCGAGCGTGCGCACGGTTTCCGACGTCGTTTCCGCTTCGGCCTTCAGCTTCTCCAGGTTCTCGACGAACATCAGCACGAGGTTCGGATCGAGTGCTTTGCCGGCTTCCTGGCGCAGGAGCCCGACTGCGCCCTCGTCGCTCATCGCCTTGTGATACGGCCGCTCAGACGTGAGCGCGTCGAAATAATCGACGACCGCAAGGATGCGCGCACCCGCGGGGATTTCGTCACCCTTCATGCCCGCGGGGTAACCCTTGCCGTCCCAGCGCTCGTGATGGCTCAGAATGAGCGGCGCGACGGGATACGGGAAGGGCACGCCTGCGATGATTTCCGCGCCGACCTGCGGGTGAATACGGATCTTCTGAAACTCTTCCTGCGTGAGCGGTCCAGGTTTCGAGAGGATGTGCTCGGGCACCGCCAGCTTGCCGATGTCGTGCAGCAGCGCGGCAGTCTTGACGCCCTGAATTTCGTTCTCCGACATACCGAGCGCTTTTGCGAGCCCGGCGGCGAACACCTGGACGCGGCGGATATGCGATTTGCCCGTGCGATCTTTTGCGTCGATTGCGAGCGCGAGTGCTTCGATCGTGGCGAGATGCAGGTCGGACACTTCCTGCACGTGGCGCTGCTCGTC
>DATLEF010000218.1:0-8882 GCA_035525455.1 Burkholderiales bacterium | reverse complement strand
CTCGCCACGGTCATAGCTGCGTGGGCGGGCCTTTACTTCGCGACATTCAACGCGACGATCACGCCCGAATCGGGAAGCGTGTACGCGTTCCTGCGCTACGACCACAGCGTGCGCTGGAAAGACGCCGCGGACATCTATCTCGAGCACCGCGGCGGCGCAGCCGAGTGGCACATCGTGGTGATCGACCGGCATCGGCGCGCGTTCGACTTCAACGTCGCGGATTTATCGATCGAAGATCGCGATCGCGTCATGACTTACATGGTCGATCGCATGCCTGAAAGCGCATTCAGGCGCGCACCGGCGCTGATGAAGCGCGAGGCCTCGCAGGGCGCGCGGCCGATCGGTCTCATCTCAGATCAGCAAATCTGATCGTAGCGTGCGGTGGGCTTTGAGCCGGCACGTCGATTGCGACGCGCCTCGTGATGCTCGATTGCCTCATCATCGGTGGCGGTCCCGCCGGACTGACCGCAGCCATCTATCTCGCGCGCTTTCGCCGCACCGTTAGAGTGATCGACGGCGGCGGGAGCCGCGCATCACTCATTCCCCTTTCGCATAACTATCCCGGTTTCCCGCAGGGCGTCAGCGGCCGCGAGCTGCTCACACGGCTGCGCGAACAGGCTGTTCGCTACGGCGCTCATCTCACCGAAGGCGATGTGGAGCAACTCGAGCGCCTTGCCGACGGCACGTTTCTCGCGCGCGCCGGCACTGACGCTATCGCAGCGCACGTGATCCTGCTCGCGACCGGCGCGATGGACGTGGAGCCGAACCTGCCCAACCTCATCGATGCGATACGCTGCGGACTCATACGCCACTGTCCAATCTGCGACGCCTATGAGGTTATAGACAAGGCCATCGCCGTGATCGCGCGCGGCGAGAAAGGCGTCAACGAAGCGCGCTTTCTACGTCATTACACGGCGAACCTCACTTTGTTCACCCTGGGTGCACCGCACGAAATCAGCGAGGCCGATCGCACATTGCTCGAAGGTTGCGGCGTCACGATCGTGGACGAGGCGTTGAGCGAAGTCTGCACCCAGGAAGGCGCGATCGTCGGCCTGCGGACGCGAAGTGGCCGTGTCCACCGCTTCGATGCGCTCTATTCCGCGCTAGGCACGCGCGTGCGTTCCGATCTCGCGCGGGAACTGGGCGCTGCCTGCGACAACGCGGGTCAGGTCGTCGTCAATGACCGGTTGCGCACCACGATCCCACGCCTCTATGCAGCGGGAGACGTCGCTAACGATCTCAGCCAGATCGCCGTCGCAACAGGCCATGCAGCGATTGCCGCGACGTGCATACACAATGAGCTGCGCATGGGAACCCTGCTTCAGCCAACTTAGGTCGCTACTCGAGCGTTATACGAGCCGACCGGATGATCCTGCCCCAGCGCTCGAGCTCGCTGCGGATGCGCGTGTCGAATTCCGCCGGCGTGCTGCCGACGATTTCTAAACCCTGCTCGGCGAACCGTTCTTTCACTTCCGGCAAGCTCAATGCTTTCAGGATCCCGGCGTTGAGACGCGCGATGACTTCGTGCGGGGTTTTGGCTGGCGCCAGTATCCCCACCCACGATTCGGCGACGAAACCCTGAACGGTCTGACTCATCGGTGAAACCCCGGGGAGCGCCGGACTGGGTTTCTCCGAAGTCACTGCGAGCGCGCGCAGCCTGCCTGCTTTCCAGTGGCCGATGATGCTGGGCACAGTCGCAAACATCGCTTCCACGTGGCCGCCGACGAGATCCGTCAGCGCCGAAGCGGCGCCTTTGTATGGAACGTGGGTCACATCGACGCGCGCGGTGAGCTTGAGCAGCTCGACCAGGAGCCGGCTCGGCGAGCCCGGCCCGACCGTGGCGCAATTGATGGCGCCGGGCCGGGATTTGGCAAGTCTCAGGAATTCCGCCGCATTCTTGACCGGCAAGCCCGGGTTGACGACGAGCACCAGCGGACCGCGCACGAGCAGCGAAATCGGCGTGAGATCGCTGGCCGTGTCGTATTCGATCTTCTTGAATAGATGCGGATTGGTCACGTGGCTGTCGAACACCGCAAGCAATGTATAGCCGTCGGGCGGCGACTTGACCACGACTGCTGTGCCAAGCGTGCCGCCGGCGCCTGGCCTGTTGTCGATGATGAATTGCTGTCCGAGCGCTTCGCTCAATTTCGCGGCCACGAGCCGCGCTGCGATGTCTGCTAATCCGCTCGGCGCATTGGGCACGATCACTCTGACGGGCTTCACGGGATAGAGCTGCGCATGCGTCGGCGCAGCGAGCACGATCGCCGACACGACAAGCGCAGCGTTGTAAGTCATTTGCACGCCCCGGCTCCTCAAGTCATCGCGCACAAGACCAGTAACCCGACTCTTCAGGCGGCTGCGCCTTCCATGAACTGCAGCCGCGCGAGGTGCGCATAGAGGCCGTTCTCGTGCAGCAGCGCCTGATGGGTACCAACCGCATGCACGCGGCCGCGCTCCAGCACGATGATACGGTCCGCGTTCCGCACGGTCGCCAGCCGGTGCGCGATCACCACCGTCGTGCGGCCGCGCGCGAGGCGCTCGAGGGCCTGCGCAACCTGACGCTCGCTTTCCGCATCAAGCGAGCTCGTCGCTTCATCCAGCAGCAGGATGGGCCGATCCGCGAGCAGCGCGCGTGCGATCGATATGCGCTGACGCTGGCCGCCTGAGAGCTTGATACCGCGCTCGCCGAGATTGGTCTCGAATCCTTCGGGCAGCCGCTCGATGAACTCCAGCGCGTAAGCTGCGGCACACGCCGCACGCACCTCTTCGATCGACGCATCCGGCCGGCCAAAGCGTACGTTTTCGGTGACGCTCGCCGCGAATATCACCGGGTCCTGAGGGACGAGCGCGACCGAGCGTCTCAAGTCCAGCGGGTCGCAATGACGGATGTCGGCGCCGTCGATCAGCACTCGGCCTTCCGTCGGATCGTAGAAGCGCAGGATCAGCCCGAAGACGGTCGACTTGCCTGCGCCTGACGGCCCCACCAGGGCCACGCGCTCGCCGGGTTGGATGACGAACGAAACGGGGCCGAGCGCGACCGTGTCCAGCCGCGTCGGGTACGAAAAGCTGACGTCGTCGAAACGAATCGCACCTGCGACGCGCGGGGGCAGCGTGATGACCGGCTCGGCGACGGAAAGCGCCGGTTTTGTGTCGAGGAGCTCGAAGAGCCGCTCGGTTGCCCCTGCTGCGCGCTGAATCTCGCTCCACACTTCGGAAACCGTGCCCGCGCCGCTCGCGACGACCACGGCGTAAAACACGAATGCTGAAAGCTGACCCGCCGTAAGCCGGCCCGCGAAGACGTCGTGACCGCCGATCCAGAGTATGACGCCGACCGCGCAGAAGCCGATCAGCAGCACCAGCGAAATGAGCCACGCTTTCACCTTGATGCGATGCACGCCTACGGCGTAAGCCGCTTCCGTCGCGGTATCGAACGCTTCGCGCGTGCGCTTCTCGTGAACGTACGCCTGCACCGTGCGTACTTCGTGCAGCGATTCGTCGATGTGGGACGAGACGTCGGCGACGCGGTCCTGGTTCACGCGCGAGAGGCGCCGTACGCGGCGGCCCATGAGGAGAATCGGAATGACCGTTGCGGGCACGCCGAGGACGACGAGCGCGGCGAGCTTCACACTCGTAAGAAACAGCAGAACCAGCGCGCCGATCATCATCAGGCCGTTGCGCAGGAGCATCGACAGCCCGAAGCCCATGACCTGGCGTATCTGCTCGCTATCGTTCGTAAGGCGCGATGCGAGCTCGCCGGTGCGCGCGACATCGAAAAAAGCGGGCGTGAGGCTGATTACGTGCGCAAAGACGGTCTGCCGCAGGTCGGCGATCAGCCGCTCCCCGACCGACATCATCAGGTAGAAGCGCGTCCATGTCGCCGCCGCCAGGATGACCGCCACGCCTACCATCGCGATCAGTGCGCCGTTCAGGAGCCGCGGGTCGCCGCTGCCGAATCCCGCGTCGATCACGTGCCGCAGACCCTGGCCGAGCGCGAGCACGCAACTCGCAGCGACGACGAGCGCCGCGAGCGCAATCGCGATGCGTCCGCTGTAAGGCTTGATGAAGCGGCCGAGACGCAGAAGTTGGGAAACGTCGCCGCGAGGCGGGGGCACGAAGCCCGGAGGAAGAGCCACGGCGCTATCGTAACACCGCCGGGCTCACAGCTTATGGATAAGCGTTCTCCGGCCTGCCCGTCTTGAGAAAGTAGTAATAGCTCGTGATGAAAAGATCCATGCGGTAGTAGTTGCGCACGTCCCGGTACTTCTCGAAGCGCACGCTCTTGATGATCTCGTCGCGGCTCATGCCTTTTGCGACAGCCGCACGCATGCCTGCATCGAAATCGGTGAGCATCTGCGCTTCGTTCAGGACATCCTGTTTATAACCGATGTCGCCGTGGCCGCCGAGATACTTGTCCGCATCCATCGCAGCGATTTTCTTCAGAACTTCGATCCAGCCCTGCATCGAGGGCGTGAAAGAAGGATTCGGCCAGCTCTGCTTCGAGAAAGGACCGCCCGCATACAGCACGCGCTCCTTCGGAAAATAAATAAAGGTGTCACCGGGGTTCTGGCCGGGCCCCATATAGAACACTTCGACCGTGCGGCCGCCGAGCGTCAGCGTAATCTTCGAATCGAACGTGAGATCGGGCAGCACGAGCTTCACTTCGGCCGGCTCGTACTGCCGCTGCTTGAAGTACCCCATGCGCCGTTTCATCTCGCGGTCGAACTGCGCCTGCATCATGCCCGCCGTATCGCGATGGGCGATGATCGTCGCGCCTTCGCGCTTGAACACCGAGTTGCCGAAATAATGGTCGCCGTGCGCGTGCGTGTTGATGACCCAGCGTATCGGCTTCGCCGTGTACTTTCGTATCGTCGCGACCAGCTCTTCCGCGCGCTTCGGGTGCTGGCGCGTATCGATGACGAGCACACCCTCGTCGGTCACGAGGAACGCGCTGTTGGATTCCTGGTGGTGGTATTGAAAATAAAGACCGGGGGCAACCTCGGTCACCTGGAGCGGTATGTCCTTCTCGAGAATCTCACCCGCGCCGGTGACCGCGGCGTATGTAGCCGGGCTGCCGAACCCGATAACCAGCACGAACGCACTTGCGAGAGCTGAACGAAAGATCATCGCACCTCCCGTTGCTTGAGAATTCCGCTTTCAGGCAATCGTCACGACGATCTTGCCGACCATCGCGTTCGATTCCATGTGCTCTTTCGCGCGTGGGAGCTCGTCGAATGCGAACACGCGATCGACGACAGGCGTGATGCGGCCGCTTTCGATGGCGGGCAGGATGTCGCGGACGAACCCGCGCGTCGCTTCTGCACGCTCCGCCGGCGTCACTTTCGAATTGGATACGCCGTAGAGCTCGAAGCGGTTCGCATGCACTGCGGAAAGATCGATTTCGGCATGGTGCTGGTTGTCGACATAGCCCACGACGATCAGCCGCCCTTTGCGCGCGAGTGAGCGCAGGCACTCGGGAAAGACCGAGCCGCCGACCAGGTTCATCACGACATTCGCACCCGCACCGTCCGTCGCTTCGCGTACTTTTGCCGCGAAGTCGGGCGCGCGCGTATTGATGCCGACCTCGAGTCCCAGCGCTTTGAGTTTTTCGAGCTTTGCGGCAGAGCCTGAGGTGCCGATCGTGCGCGCTCCGAGCACTTGCGCGATCTGCATCGCGCAAACGCCCGCACCCGAAGACACCCCGGTCGCGAGCAGCCATTCGCCGGCCTTGAGCTTGCCGAACGTCACCACGGATTCATACGCGGTAATGAAGCTCAACGGCGTCGCGGCCGCCTGCTCCCAAGTAAGCCGCGAGGGCACCGGAATGATCTGGTGTGTCTCCATGATGCCGTACTCCGAGAACATGCCCCGGCCGCGGCCCATGACACGATCGCCTACCTTGAATCCGGTCACGCCTTCGCCGAGCGCATGAATCACGCCCGCGCCTTCGTTACCGCCGAGTTTTTCGGCGCCGCCATGCATCACGCCGCCCACGAAAATTTCGCCGCGATTCATCGCGCTCGCGTGGACCTTGACGAGCACTTCGCCGGCCTTCGGCTGCGGCACCGGCACTTCGCGCTGCTCCAGCCCGGCTTTGTGGTCCCTGGTGACGATCCAGTACGATTTCATAGTGCCCCCATGACATGCGTACACGGAATAATGACACAATCGCGCACGTTCACATCCCTGTAAGTCGTCACGTCAGCGGCGCTGCGCGGACGGCTCCAGGTCAGCCGCGGCGTGAAGCCGCCACCCTAGAGAAAGGTAAAAGATGAAAGCAGCAGTTATTGCAGCCCTGGTCGGCGCGGCTTTGCTTGCGAGCGCGTACGCCCAGGCACAGGCACAGGCGCCGACACGTATACGGGGCACGATCAGCGCGGTTTCGGGCGATGTGATGGGCGTCAATACGACCGACGGCAAGAAGGTCGATGTCCAGATCGGCGACAAGACCAATATCGTGTTTGCGCAGCCGACCCCGATTGCAGAGATCAAGCCGGGCGACTTTCTCGGCGTCACTTCGGTGAAGCGCAGCGATGGCACGCTGAGCGCCTATGACGTGCGGCGCTTTCCCAAACCCGTGAATCCGGGCCACAGGCCATTCGACGGCGGCGACGATCAGACGATGACCAATGCCGCGGTGTCCGCGAACGTCGAAGCCGCAAAAGGCCGCGAGCTCGTGCTGAGCTACGAAGGCGGCTCGCAAAAAGTGGTTGTCGCGGACACAGCCGCGATCACCTCAATCGTGCCGGGGCAGCGCTCTCAGCTCGTGCCGGGCTCGTATGTGAATCTCACTGCCGCTCCCGAGAGCGACGGCAAGCTCACTGCGCGCAGCATCGAAGTACGGAAAGACGCGCCTAAAGTGCCTCGGTAACGGGAACGATGCGATGCGCGCCGTTCGAAAAGAGCAGCATCGCGCGCACTCGCCTGCCCGCTGCGATGGCTGAGATCGCCGCAGTGTATTCCAGCAGCTGAGCTTCATATTCGGCAAGCACCGCCGCGTTCTCGGGCAGTATCCCGGTCTTGTAGTCGAGCACCCAGACTTCGTCTTCGAATTCGACCAGCCGGTCGATGCGGCGCATCTCTCCTGCGGCACTGACGTAAGCGACTTCGTTCGCAGCGCGCACATACTGTTTCGCGTCGAAGAAGCGTGCGAGCCCCGGTTCGTTGATCAGGCGTTGTGCGCTGTCCCACATGCTGCCGAATTCGCGCTCGGACAAGCTCGAGTCCTTCTGCAGGGCTTCACGCGAGCTCGACGGATTGCTGGTCAGGCGGTCGATGAGGCCGTGGAAACGCGTTCCATAACGCTGGCCGCGGCTCGGCAGCGCCGCCCGGCGCACACCCGTAGGCATGCGGCTGCGCAGCCGTGGATCGACGGCGCCGCTGTCGACCGCCCTCTCCGCCTTGGCAGAGCCTGACGGTGTAACCTGCGCCGCAAGGTCTGCGCCGTAGCTGACGGCGACCGCGAGGTCGTCCTGCGTGAGCTCGGCGCGCGCCGCCGCACGTACGGCGTGGCGGACTTTTTCGTACCACGAGCCTTCGCGCCCCTGTCCATCGCAACCGCTGACGATCAGCGCCTGCTGCGCGCGGGTCATCGCGACGTAAAGGAGATTGAGATCCTCGCGCCGCGCCAGCATGTCTTCGCTTTGCGCGAGCTCGCGCTGCTTCGAGCCATGCTCGGCCTTACGCGTGCAAACCGAGAAATGCGCAGGCATTTCAGCCTGCGGCGGCCAGTCGACCATGACCTCATACGCATCACCGGGCTCCCTGCCCGCGCCCGCTTCGAGCAGCCACACAACGGGTGACTCGAGCCCTTTCGCGCCGTGCACTGTGAGTATGCGCACTGCATCGCCCGCGTCGCCGACGATGCCTTCGTCCGGCGCTTCCTGAGGCGCCGCCTGAGCGAGGTCGATCAGCTCGTGGAGAAATCTCGGCAGACTGGGATAGCGGCCGGCGTCGGTGTCGAGCGCGCGTTGCATGAAGGCATGCAGATTGGCGCGCACCGAGCCACACATCGCCTCCGGCACCGCCTGCGCGTAACGACGCATCACGTCGCCTTCGAAATAAATGCGGTCGAGCTGGTCGTGCACCGGAAGGCTGTCGCTTTGTTCCACCCAGCGCGACATGAGATCGTACGCGCGCGATAGGGCCGGCTGCGCCGTCGTACTCGCCGCGCGTGCGAGCCGATCCCACCACGTATTGCCCGGAACCTGCGCGATCACGATCAGATCGTCGTCGCTGCAACCGAAAACGGGCGAGCGCAGCACATGCGCGAGCTTTAGCTCGGCGAAAGGCGTGACGAGGAATTGGAGCAGCGCGGTCATGTCCTGCGCTTCGAGCGTCGCGAGCAGCCCGCCCTGGCGCGACGTGACGTACGGAATGTGCGCCGCGCGCAGCGCGTGCTCGTAGATGCCGAGATGCGTGCGCCGTTTGACGAGAATCATGATGTCCTTGTAGCGGGCCGCGCGTGAGCCGCATTCGGCCTTTACGTCGGCGATCTGCCAGCTCCCGACAATCTTACGTATGCGATCGACGAGCTGGCGCGCTTCGATCTCGCGCCGGACATCCTCATCGATTTCGAAAGGCCGCTCGAGCGGATTGCGAAGCACGATCGATTCGGATTCGATCTGTTTTTTCTGGTCCGATTTAGGCACGAGCGGAAGCACTTCGACCCGGCCGGGTTTCGACGTGTAGTGGGCCGTGTGATGCTGGTAACCGCCGAACTCCGGCTCGGAGGAGAAGAGTCGGTTCACGACTTCGATGACCGCTGGCGCGCAGCGCCGAGATTCGTGCTGCGGTACTTTGACCGCGCCGAAAGCTTCCTGCAGATAGCCGGCCGCCTGATCGAAAAGCCGGGCCTCGGCGCCACGGAAACGATAGATCGACTG
>DATLEF010000217.1:0-4607 GCA_035525455.1 Burkholderiales bacterium | reverse complement strand
CGGTTATTCATCGCTCAAGTACATCAGTCTCTTGCCCGTCGACAGCCTGATAATCGACCCGTCGTGCGTGCAGAACCTTCCTCACGCCGCCGACGGCGCTTCTATCATGCAAGCGGTTATCGCTACAGCGCATGCGCTCGGACGCAAGGTAATCGCAACGGGTGTGGAGACTCGTGAGCAGTTCGATCTCCTTTGCGAATATCAATGTGACGAAATGCAAGGGCACTACTTTAGTACCGCATTGTCCGCGCAACGCGCTACTGCTCTGCTACAGCGAATGAGCGTGGAAGGTGCCTGATGCCCTGCGCCGGCGATCAAACGTGCGCGCGTATCCAGCGCGTGAGCGTCTGCAGGTCCATTGCACCCGCCTGGCGTGCGACTTCGCGTCCCCCTTTGAATACCGCGATAGTCGGAATACTGCGTATGCCGAAACGCGCTGCCGTGTTGGGCGCGTTTTCGGTGTTGAGCTTCGCAAGCCGCGCCAGGGGCTCGATTTCGGCGGCCGCGCGCTCGTAATGAGGCGCCATCATGCGACAGGGCCCACACCATGGCGCCCAGAAATCGACGACGACCGGAAGATCGCTCTTGCCTATGTGCGTGTCGAAGTCTGAATCTCCAAGCTCGAGCGGCTCACCTGCAAATAACGGGTTCTTGCAGCGGCCGCATTTCGGCGCGTCGCCCAGGCGTTCGGCGACCACGCGATTGACGGTTGCGCAGCTTGGACATACGACGTGTCTCGATTCGCTCATATCGTCACATCAACCTATTCATCTGCCCGTTTGAGTCCGGCGATGGCGGGGCCGTTCAGCACGTGGCCGTCGACGGGGTCGAAGCGCGAGCCGTGACACGGACAATCCCAGCTGTGCTCGGTCGCATTCCATGCCACGATGCAGCCGAGATGCGTGCACACCGCTGAATGCTCGTGCAGCGCTCCGTGATTGTCGCGATAGGCGGCGATCTGCTTCAGACGGCGGCGCACGACCGCTGCTTCGCCCCGGCCGATCTCCTCGACGGCGCTCACGTCGCCCGCAGTCACGTGATCCGCGTATTGCGCCGCCACGTTCAGATTTTCGCGCGCGAATTCCTTCACGCTGCGGAGAGACTTGCGCGCGGGATCGTATAGAGTTGCCCACGGATTTTTTCGTCCCGCGATCAGGTCACTCAAAAGCATACCGGCGATGGTGCCGTGTGTCATGCCGTTGCCGGAGTCGCCCGTCGCGATGTACACGTTCTCATCGCCGGGATTGCGGCCGATGAATGCGAGACCGTCGACAGGCTCCATGATCTGGCCGGACCAGCGCAGCGAAATCTCCTCGATCATGGGAAAGCGCTCGCGCGCCCACGCTTCGAGCGCGGCAAAGCGCCGTTCAAAATCGTGCGCCTGACCTGTCTTGTGGTCTTCGCCTCCGACAATCAGGCATTCATGAGGGCTGCGCCCGTACGCCGGCTGCAGGCGGACGTAGTGATAAGGATCCGGGGTGTCCCAAAGCAAAAGGTGCGGCACCGACTTCGCCGCGACGCGCGCCGCGATCACATAACTGCGGTAAGGCGCCTGCTTGGTGTGCATTGCGACGCGGTCGTTTACCGGCGTATTCGTGGCAACGACGACAGCAGCGGCACGTACATGCAGTCCGCTCTCGGTCTCGACGACAGTAGGCGTTCCGTCCTCGATACGAGCGGCGTGCGTATTGCCGTAGATGCGGCCGCCGAGCCGCTTCAGCGCGGCCGCGAGTCCATTCATGTACTTGAGCGGATGGAACTGCGCTTGATCGATGAAATGCAGTGCCGGGCCGAAGTCGTAAAATTTAACCGGGACGCGGTCGACACGCTCTACATTCACGCCCGCGCGTCGCGCTGCAATCACCTCACGGTCCAGGATGTCGGTCGACTCACCCGGCGGCACGAACAGGTAGCCGCTGACGCGGTCGAAATCGCAGTCGATGTTTTCCCGCCCTGCAATTTCCTCGATGGCATCGATCGCGGCGGTGTGGCTCCTGGCAGCGAGCCGCGCGCCTTCCTCGCCGTGCAGCCGCTCGAGCTCGAAGTAGCGATCATCGAGCGCATTGACCAAATGCGCGGTGGTGTGATGGGTCTCCCCGGAAGCAATTGCGCCGTCGTCGAGGACAACCACCGACCTGCCGTCCAGTGCAAGCAGATAGGCTGTCGTCATGCCAGCAATGCCGGCACCGATGATACAGACGTCTGCTTCTTCGTTTGCAGCAAGCGGCGGCCGTTGCAGTAAGTCCGCCGTTGCGAGCCAGACCGAGAGGTTCTCGCCGGATGACGTTTTCATGGGATGGCGCTCGAATTATCGCCACGAGTACGCTGCAACCGCTGTGCCGTAAGGCCCCTACGTAGAGACGGACGCCCTCGTATGCGTTATCGTGCTCACATCGGGTTCACAGGAGCGATATCGTGACTGCAACCAAAGGCCCACACGGGCAGGCGGTCGACCTGGAGGAAGTCGGAAGACTCGTCGCAGCGCTGGAACGCGATCTGCAGAATATGCCGGGCGACTCCCCCGACGTGCAGCGCCTCCGGGACGAAGTGCAGACGCTCAAAAACGTGCTCGAGTCGCCGGTGCGCAGAGAACACTGGGTCAGGGATGGTTTGCACAGCATACGCGAAGCGATCGAGAACGGCCTCGACGTTGCCGTGGCCCAGGGGATGAAAGGCAGCCGCTACATCGCTGAGATCGGCCGCATATTGGGAATGTAAACGGTCCGCTCCGAGACCGAGCCGCCACGCGAGATGAATACCACGCGCACAGGTGCCAGCAAAGGCGCTGGATTCGTAAAACGCTATCTACCCAACATTCTCGGAGCGCTGCTCGCATTGCTGCTGGGCGCGATGCTGCTCGCTACCATCTACTTCACCCTGTTCGATTTGCAATGGGTCGCGTTTCTCCTCGGCGTGCTGTTCATGGGCGGCGCGGCGCTGGTCTCTCAATCCGCAAAAGCGCAATGGCTGGTTGTACGCCGGACTGCACAGCTGAAGCGTGCGCGCGAGCTTCTGGCGGAGCAAAGCTTACGCACCGAGCGTTCCAACGAAGCGCTTAAATCGGGCGAGGCGCGGTTTCGCACAGTGTGCGATACGCTCTCCACGGGGATTCTGTTCGTCGATCGCAGCGAGACCTGCCGGTATCACAATCCTGCATTCGGGCAGTGGTCCAAGCTCGACAGGAACCGCATCGACGGCATGGCACTGCGCGAAGTCGTCGGTGCAGCCATATATCAGGACATCCAATCCCACGAGGCCGAGGTCCTGCAGGGGAAAGAGGCGCGCTACGATGCTTCGTGGCCCCGCCCCGGCGCCGCGATTCAGAACATGAAGATCACGATGCTGCCTTTTCCGCCCGATGCGGAGCGCCCGACCGGGTTTTACGTGCTGGCGGATTCTTCGCCGAAACCGGCAGCCCCTCAGGATGACCAGGGGCTCGAACCGATCGGCCGCGAGCCGCCCCCTTCGCGGGCGAGAGTTGAGACGACACGGCGGGAATCTGCGACTCCGGAGCTCACGGCCGATGATGCTCGAGCTGACCTGCTGCGAGCGCTGGAACAGGATGCGTTTATCCTTTTCGCCCAGAAGATCGTGCCCGTGTCTGCCGGCGCAAGCCAGTCACACTTTCAGGAAATTCTTTTACGCCTGCAGGAAAAAGACCAACATCTGCTGGCGCCCGAAGGGTTTTTGGGTGTGGCCGAACGGTACAATCTGATGGGCCACATCGATCGCTGGGTGGTGCGTAACCTCCTCGAGTGGTGCGCGGCGAAGCGGCGTGAGGATTCCGCCTGGCACTGTCCGCTTTCCTGTGTGAACCTGAGCCGCGCGGCGCTCATGGACTCGGGCTTTGCGAGCTATGTCCAGGAAGAGCTGGCACGCGCCGGGATTCCCGGGGATATGCTGTGCTTCGAAATCTCCGCCGCAAATATCGATGAACACACGGCCGGTGCCCGCAGGCTCATGGAAAGTCTCAAAGCTCTGGGCTGCCACTTCTCCGTAGACGGCTTCGAGGGCGGTCAGGGATCGTATGCTCGTTTGCGAGAGCTTGCTTTCGATTTCCTCAAGATCGACGGGTTCACGATTCTGAACATGTTAGTGGACGAAGCCGAGCTCGCGACGATCAAAGCGATCGTTCTTACATGCCGGCACATGGGCCTTCAAACCGTCGCGCAGTTCGTCGAGACCAGGGAGATCCGCGATAAGCTCGTCGAGGTCGGCGTGGACTACGTGCAGGGATTCGGCGTCGGGAATCCGGGGCCGTTGGCGGAGATTCATTAAGAGCCTGTAGCCCAATGAAACGCGTGATGCCTAGGTCTCAACCGTGATGAGCGTCGCGCTGCCAACAATCTGCGGCTGAAGGGCACCGATTGCCGAAAGAAAAAACTCTCCTGCTGATCGCGCTCTGCCTCGCGCTCGCCGGTGCGGCACGCGCGGAGGACTGGTCGGTCTGGCAGCGCGCCTACGATCCGGCGACGCGCACGCGCTTCATTCCCGTCGAGCTCTGGACCGGCGCGCCCTGGAACGGCACGCAGCAGATCCACATGGCGCCAGCGGCGCTCGAGTTCGGGCGGCGGGGAGACAAGAGCATCAAGGGGCCGACGGCCTGG
>DATLEF010000216.1:0-3249 GCA_035525455.1 Burkholderiales bacterium | reverse complement strand
GGCTAGGCCAGCCGGTCGTGGTCGATACACGTGTCGGCGGCGTCATCATCGCGGAGATCGCGGCCAAGGCCTATCCCGACGGCTACACGGCGCTCATCTACAGCAGTGCGCTCTGGGTGCTGCCGCTCATGCAGGAGAAGCCGACATACGACGTCTTCAGGGACTTCTCCCCGATCGCCCTGCTCGGCAGCACACCGATGGTGCTGGTCGTTCATCCCGGCGTTCCGGCGAAATCCGTACAGGAGCTGATCGCGCTCGCGAAGGCGAAACCGCGCGAGCTCAATTTCGCGACCGGGCCCGTGGGCGCGACTCCTCACTTGGCGGCGGAGCTCTTCAAGGCGATGGCCGGGGTCGAGATGGTGCAGGTGGCGTATCGCAGCGTTGCCGCGGGCGTGACCGACGTCCTCGGCGGCCGCGTGCAGCTGATGTTTCCGAACCCCGGCGCGGTGATGGGCCACATCAAGGCGGGAAAGCTTCGCGGCCTCGGCGTCGCAAGCCTGAAGCCGTCGCCGTCCGCGCCAGGCCTCGTGCCGATCTCGGAGGCTGGCTTGCCCGGCTTCGAAGCGGTATCGAATTACGGCATGGTCGCGCCGGCGAAAACGCCTGCGGCGCTCATCAGGCGCCTGAACGACGAGACGCTCCGCGTTCTCGCGAGCCCCGACGCGAAGGAGAAGCTCCAGAATGCCGGCATCGAAGTCATTGGGAGCTCGCCCGAAGGGCTGCTCAAGCAGATGAAGACCGACACGCTGGTGCTGGGCAAGATCATCAGGGCGGCGAAGATACGGCTGGATTAGGCAAAGACGCCTGGATTCCAGCCGACGCTGGAATGACGACAAAGGGTTATCGTGAGGCGCGGGCAGTGCCGCGCGGCATGTGCATATAAGATATGTATAATTGCATGTGGCACTCAAATACGACCCCGCCAAAGCAGCAGCAAACCTTAGAAAGCACGGCGTCTCGTTTTCCGATGCCGAAGGCGTTTTTGAGGATCCACTCGCATTCACGATTGAAGATCTGGACCGAGCGCGATGGCGAGTACCGGCCTATTTCAGTTCGTCGGCCGACGCGAAACGAACGGAGACAATATGAAGGTTGAATACGACTTTTCCAAAGGCAAACGCGAGGCAGTCGTCCCTCAGAAGGGTAAGACGCGCATATCGATTTTCATCGATAACGCCATCCTGGACGAATTCCGGGCACGCGCGGAAAAGGCGGGCACCGGCTATCAGACGATGATGAACGAGGCGCTTCGGAACTATTTATCCGAGGCCGATAGCGCGGTGACCGAAAAAACGCTGCGTCAGGTCTTACGGCAGGAAATGCCCGAATATCTGCGAAGCGTAAAGGTGGCATCACCTCGGCCGCGGAAGAGCGGTGCCCGCCGCTCGTAAACTGCGAGAACATCTTCAGCACCACGCCTTCGCGACGCGATCGAACACCGCCTCGCCGCGCCCGCGCGCAAGCTCCTGCTTCGCGATCTTGTTCGAGCTGGTGCGCGGCATCTCCCGCACGTACTCGATGTAGCGCGGCACCTTGAATGCAGCCAGCCTTTCCGCGCAGTAGCGGGCAATGCTCTCGGGCGTCACCTGCGCGCGCGAAAACCCCTGCTGTAGCACGACGCACAGCTTCACTTCCTCACCACGCAGCTCGTCGGGCACCGCGACGGCGGCGGTCTCGAGCACGCCTGCGATGCCGGAGGCGATCGTCTCGATTTCGCGCGCGGAAATGTTCTCGCCGCTCCTGCGGATCGAATCCTTGATGCGGCCTTGTATGTAGAAGTAACCGTTCTCGTCCTGCCGGAACAGGTCTCCGGTCCTGAACCATTCGCCCGAGAACGCCTCGCGCGTCGCTTCCGGCTTGTTGTAGTAGCCCTTCAGGATCGCGCGCCCGCTCACCCACAGCTCGCCGATTTCGCCGCGAGGCACATCCTTGCCGTCGGGACCCACCACGCGGCAGGCGCGAAACGGCGCCGGCACGCCGCACGAGCCGGAGCCCACCATGTTTGACGCTTCCGTCGGCATGTAGAGCGTGGAGCCTGTCTCGGTGAGCCCATAGAGCTCGCGCACCGGCGCGCGAAACTTGTGCTCGAGCGTCTCGTGCAGGCCTTTGCTCAAGCCCCCGATCGAGATCCACGCCATGCTCAGCTTCCCGATTCCGGGATGATCCGGGAGCTTCGCAACCGCATCGGTCGCGCCGAAGTAGTCGATGTCGAATTCGACGAGGCGCTGCTGGAGCTCGCTCAGGGAGAAGCGGCGCGCGACCACCGCCGCGGAGCCCAGATAGAGGCACACGAGGAGTCGCCACATGCCGCCCATATAGGAAAGCGGCTTATCGATGAGCACGCGCTTGGGCGGCGGCCCCTGATGCGCGCGCACGAGCCCCAGCACGAGCCAGTAATCCTGCGTGAGCATGCAACCTTTGGGAAAGCCCGTGCTGCCCGAGGTGTACTGGATGCTCATCAGCGTCTCCGCGTTCACGCCCGCCGAATTCACCGGCGCGTCCGGTGCGGCATCTACGATCTCGTGCCAGTCCACACTGTCATTGCGAGCCGGCAGCATAGCCGGCGTGGCAATCCCGGGAGTCCCCGCAATCGCGCGATGCACAATCACATTCCCCGCCGGCACAATCTCCCCCCCGATCGCCGCGAACGACGGCACGCAGCTTTCGTCGATTACCAGGAAGCGCGCATCGCTGTCGCGCAGCACGTACTCGAGATCGCCCGGCTTGTACTGCGTATTCACCGGGATCATGACCGCGCCCAAACGTGCAAGCGCGAACCACGTGACCGCGTACGCCGGCACGCTCGGAAGCATCACGGCCACGTGCGTGCCGCGCTCGACACCGCGCGCACGCAGCGCGTTCGCGCACTTCAGCGTGAGCGCCGCGAACTCCCCATGCGAAATGCGCGTGCCATCGTCGATGGAGATCCAGAGCGGCGCATCGCCGAACTCGCGCGCGGCATCGTCAACCAGCTCGGCAAGACTCTCCTTAGGTGTCATCCCGAATGAGCTTTGCATCACATTGCTGGTGTCCTGAATGACAAATCCGTGGTATTCGTCATTCCAGCGCGAGGCTGGAAGCCAGGCGAGTTACGCGCACTGCGCTCGTTCTGGTAGCTGTCATTGCTTCTGTATCCCCGCCGCCTGCACCAGCTTCCCATATTTCTCCATCTGCGCGCGCACGAACCTCGCCAGCTCCTCCGGCGTGCTGCCGATGATATTGTCGATGCCCAGGCTCAGCAGCCGCGAT
>DATLEF010000215.1:0-5901 GCA_035525455.1 Burkholderiales bacterium | reverse complement strand
TGGGGCTCGTTGTTGGTCTATTTCCTCGTCGTCACCCAGGTGACGATTTTCGCCGTGACGCTTTACCTGCATCGCAGCCAGGCGCATCGCGGCGTGGATTTCCACCCGGTGCTCGCGCACTTCTTCCGTTTCTGGGTGTGGCTGACCACCTCGATGATCACGAAAGAGTGGGCCGCGATCCATCGCAAGCACCATGCGAAGTGCGAAACCGTAAACGATCCGCACAGCCCGCAGATATTCGGCATCCGCAAGCTGTTGCTCGAAGGCGCTGAGCTCTATCGCAAAGAATCACGCAATGCTGAAACGCTCGAGCGTTACGGGCACGGCACGCCAGACGACTGGATCGAGCGCAACCTCTACACCGGTCATTCGGTGTGGGGCGTTTCAATCATGCTCATCACGAATTTCGTCCTCTTCGGCTTCATAGGCGTCACGATCTGGGCAGTGCAGATGCTCTGGATTCCGGTCCTTGCGGCCGGTGTCATCAACGGCATCGGCCATTTCTGGGGCTATCGCACGTTTCAGCCCAGCGACGCGAGCAGGAACATCGTGCCGTGGGGCATCCTGATTGGCGGCGAGGAACTGCACAACAATCATCACGCGTACGGCACCTCGGCGCGGCTGTCCAACCGCTGGTACGAATTCGACATCGGCTGGCTCTATATTCGCATTCTGGAGACGCTTGGCCTGGCTGACGTGAAGAAGGTTGCCCCGCGCCTGAAGCTCGATACCGCGAAGACGCATTGCGACCTTGCCACTTTGCAGGCAGTCGTGACGCATCGCTACGAAGTTCTGGCGAAATACGCAAAATCGCTGCGCACGACGTGTGCCGAAGAACTGGGTAACCTGCGTGCGAGCGCGGTAAGCGTGGAATGGCGTGCGCTCAAGCGCTGGCTGTACAGCGACACCAGCGCCCTGCCGCAGCCCGAGCGTGAGCAGCGCGAACTCGTGCTGAAAGCGAGCAGCAAGCTCGCAACCGTATACACCATGCGCGATGAGCTCGCTGCCCTCTGGCAGCGCTCGACCGCGTCGAAAGAACAGCTCGTGCACCAGCTCGAAGACTGGTGCAAACGCGCGGAAGCGAGCGGCATTGAAGCTTTACAGGCGTTCTCCCGACGCCTCCGTCGCTACGCCTGAACGGCGTAGCGACCGGCGCCGCGCACGCCTGTCCGCTTCGGGGGGATATAACTAGCTCCTCCCCCTACCCCTCCTCAACGCCGAGGAGGGGAGTAACCGACCTCTACGATCAACTCCTCCGCGAACATTCGGAGATGTACAAACGAAAGCCCGCGCTAGCGGGCTTTTTAACGTTCGTCATTCCAGCGTAGGCTGGTATCCCCTTTCCCCTCAGGGGGAAGGTAGGATGGGGGAAACTACTTGATCTTCGTCTCTTTATAAATTACATGTTTGCGCGCCACGGGATCGAATTTCTTCATTTCGATCTTGTCGGGTTTCGTGCGCTTGTTCTTCGTGGTCGTATAGAAGTGACCCGTTCCAGCAGACGATTCCAGCTTGATTTTCTCTCTCATAAACACTCCTGTGTCTGCGAACGCCTTGCAGTATTGGCGTGAATACTAATTGACTCTTTCGCCGCGTGCGCGCAACTCCGCGAGCACGACGTCGATGCCTTTTTTGTCGATCGTGCGCAAACCCGCGCTCGAAACGCGCAGGCTCACCCAGCGGCTTTCACTCTCGACCCAGAAACGGCGGTAGTGCAGATTGGGCAGAAAACGCCGAATCGTCCTGTTGTTCGCGTGCGAAACGTTGTTGCCCCGAATCGGCTTCTTGCCGGTGACCTGACATACGCGTGCCATGACGCTGCTCCAAAACCAGGAAGGCCCGGATTTTACAGCGATCTCGGTTGAAGCTCAACCTGCCGCTGGGGCGGTAAACGAACAGAGGGAAACCAAGGTTTCCCTCCGTAACCTCCCCTTCCTTCGGCTACCGCCAGCCGCCCTGACCAAAGTCAGAGCAGGCCGCGCTCGGCGAAGGACATGGCGGAATCGCCGCCGACGACGAAATGATCGAGCACTTTCACATCGACCAGCGCGAGGGTGTGCTTGAGGGTCTGGGTCAGGGCTTCGTCCGCCCGGCTGGGCTCGGCGACGCCGGATGGATGGTTGTGCGCAAAGATAACCGCAGCGGCGTTGTAGTGGAGGGCGCGCTTGACGATCTCGCGCGGGAATACGCTCGTCTGCGTGAGTGTCCCGCGAAACAGCTCTTCGACGCCGAGCACCCGGTTCTGTGCGTCGAGAAATACCGCTGCGAATACTTCGTGCGGCTTGCCCTGCAGCTTGAGGCGCAGATAGTCGCGCACCGCCTGCGGCGAGGAAAGTGCCGCGCCACGATCGAGCGTCTCGCGCAGCGCGCGCCGGCTAAGTTCGAGCACGGCCTGCACCTGCGCGTACTTCGCATTGCCCAGGCCGGGAATCAACTGAAAAGCGTCAAGATCGGCGCTCAGCAGCGACGACACTGAACCGCAGCGCAGAAGCACCGTTCGTGCGAGATCGACCGCGCTTTGTCCTTTGATACCGGTACGGATCACGATGGCCACAAGCTCCGCATCAGACAGCGCTTCAGGACCTTTCGCGATCAGCTTCTCTCTTGGCCGGTCGTCGGCCGGCCATTCGGCGATACGCATGTGAGCTCCCTTATATTTGGCCCCGCAGTTCATGAAACGCATGCGCGGCGATCGTGTTTACACGTGCGGCGCTGACGCGTTATTCATGAATGGTTTACACTTGCTGCTCGCTCGAAAAGAGAGCTACGTGACTGATACTGCGCGAAAAAAGATACTGCTCGGAGTGACCGGCGGGATCGCTGCCTACAAGGCGGCCGAGCTCGTACGGCGGCTTTCGGAGCGCGGCTTCGACGTTCACGTCGTCATGACCCGGGCCGCGTGTGGTTTCATCACCCCCGCCACGATGCAGGCCTTATCGGGCAACCCCGTATATACCGACATGTGGGATGCACGGATCAAGAACAGCATGGCGCATATCGAGCTCTCGCGCGACAAGGACCTGATCGTCATTGCGCCGGCGTCCGCCGATTTCATCGCAAAGCTCGCGCTCGGCCTCGCCGACGATTTGCTCTCGACCACCTGTCTCGCGCGCGAATGCCGGCTTGCTGTCGCTCCGGCCATGAATAGGCAGATGTGGGAACACGCGGCGACGCAACGCAACGTGGCGCAGCTCCGCGCGGATGGAATCGACGTGCTGGGTCCCGCCAGCGGCGACCAGGCCTGCGGCGAGGTGGGGATGGGCCGCATGCTGGAAGCTCCGGAGATCGCCGAAGCCCTGACTGCGCTGCTCGCGCCGAAAGCGCTCGCAGGCGTGCGCATGCTCGTCACAGCGGGACCGACGTTCGAGGCGGTCGACGCGGTGCGCGGCCTCACTAACAAGAGCTCGGGCAAGATGGGCTATGCCGTCGCGCGCGCGGCCGTCGAAGCCGGCGCGCAGGTCACGTTGATCTCGGGGCCGACGAGCCTTACCGCGCCGGCACGCGTCGAACGCGTCGACGTGGTATCGGCGGAAGACATGTTGAGCGCGGTCAAGCAGCGCGTCAGCGGCGCCGACGTTTTCGTCAGCGTCGCGGCCGTCGCCGATTACCGGCCTGCGAAAGCGAGCGAGCAGAAGATCAAGAAGACCGACCGGAACATGTCGCTCGAGCTCGTTCCGACAGCGGACATACTCGCCTACGTTGCCGGGCTGCCGCGTGCGCCTTTCTGCGTCGGCTTCGCGGCTGAAAGCGAGAAGCTCGCCGAATACGCAGAAAGCAAACGCAAACGCAAGAAACTCCCGCTGCTCGCGGCGAATCTCGCGCAGAACGCGATCGGCTCCGATGAAAACGAGATCACGCTCTTCGACGACGAAGGCGCTCATCCGCTTCCGCGCGCGCCCAAAGACGTCGTCGCCCGTCAGCTCGTTGCGCACATCGCAAAACTCTACGGACGGCAATCCCAGGCTTCGCGCTCATAACGCGCGGCCGCACGAGAACAGCGTAAAGCGCCGCACGGCTTCCGCTATGAGAACGATCGAAGTCAAGATCCTCGACCCGCGTTTGCGCGACCAGATGCCGCAATACGCAACGCCGGGCAGCGCAGGCCTCGACCTGCGCGCATGCCTTACGGCGCCGCTCAGGCTCGAGCCCGGGCAGACCGAGCTGGTCCCTTCAGGCATCGCCATTCATCTCGATGATCCAGGCCTTGCGGCCATGGTACTGCCGCGCTCGGGGCTCGGGCACAAACACGGCATCGTACTCGGGAACCTCGTCGGGCTCATCGACTCCGACTATCAAGGACAGATTTTCGTGTCGACATGGAACCGCGGAAACAGTGCATTCACGATCGAACCCATGGAGCGTCTCGCGCAGCTCGTTGTCGTCCCTGTCGTCCAGGTCGCTTTCGACGTGGTCGATGAATTCCACGCGAGCAGCCGCGGCGCGGGCGGGTTTGGAAGTACCGGTAAGGCATAGGGAAGAGGGAACCTCATGGCCAGAAGCCGCGCGCTGATCTTGTTCGCGCATGGCTCACGCGAGCCGGAATGGGCTGCCCCGTTTCGCACCCTCCAGAAAGAGACCGCGGCCAGACGGCGCGATGTGGCCGTGGAGCTCGCTTTCCTCGAGCTCATGCAGCCCACCCTGCCCGACGCAGTGGATCGGCTGGTGGCGGCCGGCCGAGGCCACATCACGATTGCACCGCTCTTCATGGCCCAGGGCGCGCATTTGAAGCAGGACCTTGCGCAGGCCCTGCGCGAGCTTCGCAAGCGTCACGCGGACGTTCAGTTCAAGCTGCTGCCTGCTGCCGGGGAAGTGGACGCGATCATCGATGCGACGAGTACGTGGCTCGCCGCGAATAGTTGAGATAGGAGCACTGAGTGAAGGCCTGGTTTACCGCACTCGCGTTCAGTTTCTGGAGCTCCGGCGCGCTCGCCGACTTGCCCGAAGTCACACTTGAAATCGGCGGACACAAGCTCACGGCTGAAGTCGCAAATACGGAGCCACAGCGATCCAAAGGTCTGATGCACCGGCGGATGCTTCCCGAAAACCGCGGGATGTTGTTCGTGTTTCAGGATGTCGCCATGCACGGCATGTGGATGATGAATACGTACCTCCCGCTCTCGGTCGCGTTTCTCGATCGCGAAGGAACGATCATCAATATCGCGGACATGCAGCCTCATACGCAGGACGCGCACAATACGACGCGGCCTGCGAAGTACGCGCTCGAAATGAATCAGGGCTGGTTCGCGAAGCGCGGGATCAAAGCTGGCGCCAAAATCCAGGGCCTGGAGAAGGCGGGAGCAGCGCGCTGAACCAAAAAGCCCGCTGATCGCGGGCTTTTTGCATTCTGCGGCTTGACGGCCTTTAACCGAAAAACGCCCTGCGAAAAATGCCGCCGCTCGCCACCATGAAAAAGATCATCGGGATCGAGAGCATCACGTTCGTGCGCGACGCGAGGAACGCGGTGCGCCGCGCCTTCGCTTTCTCCTCATCGCTCGCCGGTTTGAGCCCGAGGATTTTCTGCTGGTTGGGCCATATCAGCACCCACACGTTGAAGAGCATGATCGTGCCCAGCCACGCGCCGACACCGATCGGATAGTACGGTGCCTTGAGAAAAAACAACGCTTCCAGAATGTGTGAGCCCAGCATCATCGCACCGGCAAGCCACGTGACGACAGCGGCCCACCGGAAGTAGAACAATGCGCGCGGCGCAACGTGTTTCGTGATACCGGCACCGGTGCCGTCCTTCGCAGCCTCTGCCAGTGCGGGCACCTGGACGAAATTGAAATAGTAGAGCAGGCCTATCCACATCACGCCGGCGAGTATGTGCAGCCAGCGTCCCAGTCCGAGCTGAATGAATTCTCCCATGGCTCCCCCTTATTGCAGCGCGAACTTGACGACGTT
>DATLEF010000211.1:0-2590 GCA_035525455.1 Burkholderiales bacterium | reverse complement strand
GGGCTTCACAGGGCACGATTGCCCTCACCGGCGCCGATCGCGCATCGTTTCTTCATGCGCTGCTCACCAATGACATCGCGATTCTCACCAGCGGCAAAGGGACGTACGCGGCGTATCTCACCCCGCAGGGCCGCATGATTTCGGACATGCGCGTCATCGAAACCGGTACTCGCGTGCTGCTGGGAGTGGAACGTGAGGTCGCGGCGCCGCTCTCGGAACGGTTCGACAAGCTGGTGTTTTCTGAAGATGTGCAGGCGAAAGACGTAACCAGCGACCTCAACGTGATCGGCGTGCACGGGCCGTCCGCAGCCCGCATGATCCAGAGCGCGACCGGCGTCTCCGTTATCGATCTCGCCGCCCAGTACGACAGCGCCACGTCAGAGTCACTCACCATCGTCCGCGATGATGCGCTGGGCCTGGCGGGATACGACGTGTATGTGGCGGCGAATGACGCTGCCGCACTTCGTGCGAAGCTCAGCACGACGGGCGCCGTAGCGGCAAGCGAGGAAACCGGCGAGACGTTACGTATCGAAGCCGGACGTCCGCGCTTTGGCATGGACATGACCACCGACACGATTCCGCTCGAGGCGGGTATCGAAGATCGCGCGATCAGTTTTACGAAAGGCTGCTACGTAGGACAGGAAGTCATCATCCGCGTGATGCATCGCGGGCATGGCCGCGTCGCGCGACGTCTGGTGTCGATCGTGCTGTCGGGTGAAACCGTGCCGGCGCGAGGGACGAAAATCCACGTCGCGGAGCGCGTCGTCGGCGAAATCACGAGCGCCACGACCTCGCCGAAGATCGGCGCCCCGCTCGCGCTGGGCTATGTGCAGCGCGACCACGCAGAACCTGGCACAGAGCTGACGGTCGAGGGATCACAGGCTCGCGTGTATCAGCCCGTCGATTAGTTCTGCGTCGGCAGGTGGAAATTCCAGCGACGCGAATTCCTCGCGCGTAATCCATCGGAGCGCCTGCCCCAGCATCGGCTGTGGCTCACCCGTCAGCGCACCCCGATAGAAATGCAGCTCGACCACCCGCTCCGGATATGCGTGAGCGGTGTGAAAGATCTTCCGCATGTGCGTGATCGTCGCGTTGAGCTCTTCTGCGATTTCTCGACGCAACGCATCTTCCTGCGTTTCACCGTCGTGCACCTTGCCGCCGGGAAATTCCCAGAACCCCGCGAGGTGCGTACCTGTGAGGCGGCGCGCGACGAGGAACCTGCCGTCGCACTCGATTACGGCGGCGACGACGATGATGTGTTCAGGCACGTGTTTCGTTGTCGGGGTTGTACGGATAGGCCTGGCACAGCTGCGCCATCGGGCAGATGAGGCACTTCGGCTTGCGCGCCGTGCACAGCGTGGCACCGAAATCCATCAGCGCCTGATTGAAATCAAATGCGCGATTCCGCGGGACGAGGACGGCGGAGATGCTCCAAAGGTCTTTCTTCATCGCGTGCGCTTTCGGAACCCCTTTGCCGATGAACACCCGAAACAGGACGCGCGCCACGTTTGTGTCGAGAATGGCCGCGCGCTCGCGGAACGCAAAGCTGCGGATGGCGCCAGCGGTGTATGCGCCAATGCCTTTGAACGACAGTAACGTCGCTTCATCAGACGGCAGCTTTCCACCGTAGGTCGCGACCGCTTCGCGCGCAATGGCCTGCAGTCGCTTCGGCCGGATGTTGTAACCGAGCGGACGCCACGTATCCGTGACATCGCGTTCCGGCGCATCGGCGAGCGCTTCGAACGACGGGTACTTCTCGAGCCACTCGTGATATTTCGGCAGGACGCGATCGACTTGCGTCTGCTGCAGCATCATTTCCGACACCAATATGTGATACGGATCGGACGTTTCCCTCCATGGCAGCGTGCGCCCATTCCGGTCGTACCAGTCGAGCAGCCGGCGCCGGAAACTCCGGCGGGCAGGCGACGAGGGAAGCGGGCGCCGTTTAACGACGGGCTTGCGTATACTGGCGGCCATGAAGATTTACACGCGCACCGGCGATGCCGGTGGCACTGCGCTGTTTGGCGGCACTCGCGTTTCGAAAGCGGATTCTCGCGTCGCCGCGTATGGCGACGTCGACGAGCTGAACGCCTGCCTCGGCACCGTGCGCGCGCAGAGCGAACTCGCAGGGGATATCGCCGAGCTGCTCGAGCAGCTGCAGAAAGATTTGTTCGCGATCGGCGCGAGGCTTGCCGATCCCGCAACAAAAATCGCCGAGCGGGTCGCCAAGGTTGCCGTCACAGACGCCGATATCCAGCGCCTCGAAGATTGGATCGATCGGCTCGAGACTGAGCTGCCGCTCTTGCGCCGCTTCATTCTTCCCGGTGGCAATCGCGCCGGCGCGCTGCTGCACTTCTCGAGAACGGTGTGCCGGCGCGCGGAGCGATCGATCGTCGCGCTCGGCGCCGAGCAGGTTGACGCGCTCGTCCTCGCGTACGTGAATCGCCTGTCCGACCTGCTGTTCGTGCTGGCGCGCGCCGTCAACCATCGCGCCGGTCAGCCCGAAGTCGAGTGGTAACAGCATCGAAGATCTTCCGCGCCAGCTCCTGAGACACCCGCTCGCGCACAGAGCCGCACGCAACCACAATGG
>DATLEF010000207.1:0-4297 GCA_035525455.1 Burkholderiales bacterium | reverse complement strand
GCTTGAGCTTCCCCGCTTCGTACATACGGAAAAGTTCCTGCTGGACGCGCCGCACTTTCTCCGGCTCGCGGTCGCGGTAATCGCTCCACTGCAGCCCGATCAGCGCGATGTTCTTCACCAGCAGTAGGCCTGCTTTCACCTCCGGCACGCGCCCTTCGGCGAAACCGACGATCACGATGCGGCCGCACCAGGCGATCGTTCTCATGCTCGCATCGAATACGTTGCCGCCGACGGGATCGATGATGATATCGACGCCGCCCGGCCCTACGGCATCGAACACCTGCTTGCGGAACGTTTCGTGAAGATCCGCCACGTCGGTGCGCACGATGTGATCGGCGCCGTTGGCCTTCGCAAGAGCAGCTTTCTCCTCGCTGCTGACGCTCGCCACAACAGTCGCCCCCAGCGCTTTCGCGACCTGCACTGCCGCGAGACCGACACCTCCCGCCGCGCCGTTGACGAGCACGACTTCTCCGGGCCGATACATGCCGCGCTCGACAAGCGAAAAATGCGCGGTGAGATAGGCGAGTCCCATCGCCGCGCCTTCGACATAACTCATGGCTTCGGGCATCCTGTGGCAGTTGAGCGCCGGCACCGCGCACTGCTCGGCGTACGCGCCAAATTCGACCTCGGCTGAAACTCGATCGCCTGGCTTGCACGTGGTGACACCTTCACCGATGGCGATCACCACACCCGCAAGATCCTTGCCGGGACTGAACGGCAGCGGGGGCAATTTCTGATACGTGCCGCCGATCACGAGCAGATCCGGAAAATTGATGCTGGCCGCGCGCACGTCGATGAGCGCTTCGCCCGGTTTCGGAACAGGGTCCGGCGCTTCCCCCAGCTCGAGATTCTCGATGGGGCCGTGCTCGCGCACCAACAACGCTTTCACTTAAGAAAACTCCCGCCTGATTTACAAAGGAGTGGGCTTCAGCTTACGAAGTCTGTCGGGGTGGCATTTCCAGCAACGCGTTTGCTTCGCCAAGCCCGGGATACGCGGACGCTTTCTCCGCCGCTCGAAAATTCTCGGCCACCGGCACCGGCAGCGCCGCGATGGTCTTGCCCGCTGCCGCGACCTCGCGCGCGAAAAGACCGCGTGCGACGAAATGATCGTCCTGCACCGCCTCTTTCAGACTTGCCGCGATCGCGCAACACACATCGTGGCCCGCGAAAAGCGCTTGCAGTTCCCTGGCGCTGTGGGCGCCCACGAGCTCGGCGACTGCGGCGCGCGTCGCCTCAGGATCGAGGCGATCGTCGCGGAGTGCAGCCGGCACTTCGAGCAACTCGCAGAACGCCTGCCAGAACTTCTGCTCGAGCGGCGCAGCGGCGAGAAATCGGCCGTCTCGGGTACGATAGATGTTGTAGCGCGGAGAGCCGCCGGTGACGAGATCGCCGCCGGGCTGCGGCCATTGTCCGATGGCAAGACCGTTGCCGAGACCCCAGTACATGAGCGTAAAGAGGTTGTCCGACATTGCAATATCGAGCTTGCAGCCTTTGCCGCTGCGATCGCGCTCCCGCAGCGCAAGGAGAATATTGATCACGGCGGGATACGTTCCGCCGCCGATATCCGCCACCAGCGCGGCGGGCAGCACAGGAGCACCGTCGGAGCCTTGTGTCAGCGCCAGCATTCCGGATTCGGCGACGTAGTTGAGGTCGTGCGCCGCAACGTCCGCGCGCGGCCCCTGCTGACCGTAGCCGGTGATGGCGCAGTAGATGATGCGCGGGTTGATTCGCTGGAGGGCTTCATAGCCGAGTCCCAGGCGATCCATCACGCCGGGCCTGAATTGCTCGACGACCACGTCCGCCGTTTCCAGGAGCGGCCGCAGTTGCTCGATCGCGCCCGGTGCTTTGAGATCGAGCGCGATGCTGCGCTTGCCGCGATTGAGCAACGCAAAATTGACGCTGTCCGCGCCGAATTTCGGCTCGTACGAGCGCATTTCGTCGCCCCGTTCCGGGCGCTCTATCTTGATCACTTCGGCGCCGGCCTCCGCAAGAATCAACGTCGCGAGCGGACCGGGAAGGAGCGTGCTGAAGTCGAGCACGCGCACACCTTTGAGAGGTTGCATCAGGCTTTGTTGGCCCGGAGCTTCGCCACACGCGCCCGGCGCGCGGGCGCGTACGCCGGGTCACCATATGCTTCGAACAGCGCCAGCGTGACATCGTAGTGATGCTCGAGCCCGGTTCGTTCCAGAAGCGAGATGGGTCCTTCGGGATAACCGAGTCCAAGCCGCAACGTGGTATCGAGATCGTCCGCGGTCGCGAGACTTTCGTCGAGGCGCTTCAGCGCCGCGTTGAAATACGGGCGCACGAGGCGATCGACTATGCGCCCCTCGAAATCGCCGCAGACTGCGACGCGAAGTCCAGCGCCTTCGAAAATCTCTTTCGCGGCCGCGACCGCCGCGTCGGTCGAGCGCGGCTGACGCACCACCTCTACCAGCGCCGTAGGATCGGATTCTCCGAGCCGGAAGCGCGCGAAGCCCAGCACGTTGGAGCCTTCGTTGCCGCGGCTCTCGCCGGTGTGCAGCGCGAGACTTTCGGCGCCCAGCTCGATCAACACCGCTGTTTTATGCTCGCGCGATGCGAGCGTCTGCAGCGCCTGTCCGACTTTCTCGCCGATGATAATGACCGCATCGCCTACGGCTTCGGCTTTCTCGAGCAGGGCGTGCGCGGCAGGAAACGAGCGGCTGTTTCCGGTGTCGATCACCTGATACAACATATTCAGTTTTCCATGAGTTGGCGCTCGAAGCGTTCAGGCGCCGAACATCGCGTTGCCGCGATAAGTGTAAAAACCCTGTCCCGTCTTACGGCCGAGATGACCCGCGGCGATCATCCGCTTGACCAGCGCCGGGACCGCGGCGCGCGGTTCGTGCGTCGAGGCGTACAGCGCTTCGGCGACCAGCAGGTGAGTATCAAGCCCGACCAGGTCCAGGAGCTCCAACGGACCCATGGGATAGCCCAGCCCGTTTTTGATCGCGAGATCGATGTCAGCCGGCGCCGCGACACCCGCTTCGACGAGACGGATGGCGTCGTTATTGAAAGGCACCAGAAAGTAATTCAGGATGAATCCCGGATTGTCTTTCGTTTTCACCGGGATCTGGCCCAGCGCTTTGCAGAAATCCCACGCCGTCCGGAACACTTCGTCGCTCGTTCTTAAGCCCGGCGACATTTCCACGAGCTTCATCAACTGCGCGGGCAGACAAAAGTGCATGCCCACGAAGCGCTCGTCGCGGCCCGATCCGGCGGCAATTTCGGTGATCGAGAGCGTCGAGGTATTCGATGCGAATATCGTGTGCGGCGGACAGACCTTGTCGAGCTCGGCGCAAACGGCGTGCTTCACTTTCAGATCCTCGAACACCGCTTCGATGACGATATCGCACGCGCTCAGGTCCGAAATAGTCGTCGTGCTTTTGAGCGCGGACAGAATCGCATCGACCTCATCCTGGGTGAGCTTTTTGCGCTCGACGGATTTTGCGAGAAAGCCTTCGGAC
The DNA here is from genome assembly GCA_035525455.1 of Burkholderiales bacterium. GTDB lineage: Bacteria > Pseudomonadota > Gammaproteobacteria > Burkholderiales > SG8-41 > JAQGMV01. The sequence goes on along the minus strand of DATLEF010000207.1, from coordinate 812 downwards.
TGCTTGCGCGCGCGCTCGAGCGCGTCCCGACGCGTATCGAATACGATCGTGTCAAATCCCGCGCGCGCGGCGACGATCGCAATACCCGCGCCCATCGTGCCGCTGCCGGCAACGCCTACGGTCTTGATGGCCATGTGTTCTAGGTCTTCTTCACGAAGCTGCGGCCGATGAACTGCCGGTGGATCTGATTTGTGCCTTCCCAGATCTGAGTGATTTTCGCATCGCGCATGAGCCGTTCCACGCGAAAATCCTTGCAGTAGCCGTAACCGCCGTGCAGCTGCACTGCGTCGGTCGTGATGCGCATGGCGAGGTCCGATGCACGGAGCTTGAGCATCGAAGCTTCTACCCCAAAATCCGCTGCGCCGCGATCGACCATGCCGGCGACGTGCCACAGCCACGCTTCGCACATCGCGAGGTCGGTCGCCATGTCCGCAAGCATGAACTGTATGCCCTGAAACTCGACGATGCGCTGTCCGGACTGGCGGCGTTCATTGATATAGGAAACCGCATCTTCGAATGCGCCCCGGGCAATCCCGAGCGCATGTGCGGCTACACTCGGTCGCGACCTGTTGAGAGACGCGAGCAGTATTTTGAGACCCTCGCCGGGATTCCCCAGCAAGTTCGAACGCGGGACGCGGCAACCGTCGAAAGCCAGCGTCGCGGTGCTCGAGGCGCGCAAACCCATCTTGTCTTCCTCGCGCACCACTGCGAGTCCGGGCGTGCCTTTCTCGAGCACGAGCGCCGAGATCGCCTTGCGGCCGTCTTCGATTCCGCTCCACTTGCCGAACAGGACGTAGAGATCGGCCTGCCCC
>DATLEF010000204.1:0-13704 GCA_035525455.1 Burkholderiales bacterium | reverse complement strand
GGCAACGAGGTCGTGGGTGCGATCGGCGTCTCCGGCTCGCGAGGCACTCCAACCGCCCCGGGCGGCGCGACGGATACGAAGTGCGGACAGGCCGGCATCGACTCGATATCGAGTGTGATCCGATGACGCAGCGATCGAGCTGTACCGCCATGATATTCTCCGCACGCCGCCCGTAGACTGGGTCACCAAAACAAGGGATATAAAGTGAACACCGCATACGCAGGCATAGCGCTCACCTTCGCATTAGCAGCATCTCCGGCTATCGCTCAGACCGTAAAAATCACGCCGGTCGGCTCGCACCCCGGCGAGCTTTGCGCAAACGATCGCGCGATCGTTTTCGAAGATCCGACCGGCGTTCGCTTCCTTTACGACCCGGCCCACAATGTCACAGGCGGCGACGATCCGCGGCTGGGCACTATCCATCTCGTGCTGCTCTCCCACATGCACGGCGATCACGTCGGCGATCTCAAGCTGAAGGCGCCGGGTGCCGGGACGTGCGCGAACTCGGAAAGAGTGCCTGCGCCGAATTCCACGACCGCCGAAGTCGCCGCGGCGAAGAACGCAGCACTCGTGATGACCCGTGCCATGAGCGGTTTTGTGGGCAACAAGGTTCAGGGTATGCGCGGCGGCAAGCCCATAGGCTTTTGTCCGCAAACCGAGGGCGCCACCACCGTGCCGGTCGCGACAGTGTGCAGCTCGCAAACGGATCTCGGCGGCGTTTTTGTCGCGAAGGCGGCCAACGCATCGCAAGGCGTGGAAATCACGATCGTGTACGCCTCGCACGTGAACAACGTCCCGCCTGCGCTCCTCTCGGAGGCGCAACGCGAAATCCTGAAAGCGGACGGCGCCGTCCTCGAATACGGCCCCGCCACGGGCTTCGTCGTGAAGTTCACCAACGGACTCGTCGCCTACCTTACGGGCGACACCGGCATCCATTCCGAGATGAAAACGGTCTTGAACGAGTTCCACAAGGTCAACCTCGCGGTGTTGAATCTCGGACCGAACCCGGGCATCTTCTTCTCGGGCGCACACGCGATGAACGAGCTCGTCAGGCCCGCATCGGTGATCCTTACGCACCCGAACGAGCCCGTGACCGAAGGCGGAAAACTAAGGGCGGCTTCGCGCACGGCGGCACTCGTCAAGCAGCTGAAGAGTCCCGCTCACCTTGCAATCAGCGGCCGCACGATGGAGTTCGACGGCAAAGGGAAGTGCGTTGCCGGGTGCTGAGTAAAAGACGCAAAACGCCGCATCGTGCATTATCGCGGCGTTTTTGCGCCGATCAGTCTTATTGACTGGTCAGGGCTTCAGCATGCCGATGGTTCTCAGGAATTCCTCGGACTCCAACCGCTTGGCGACGAGGTACTGAGCAAACTCGGCGCTCCCGAGATACTTGTCCTCGAAGATGTTGCGCTCTGCGTACTCCTTGTACGCAGGGCTGTCGTGCACCCGCTTCAGCGCGCCTTCCATCGTCGCGGCGGCCTCCTTCGGCACGCCCGCCGGCATCGCGAAGCCGCGCCCGGTTGCCGCAACGATGTTGAAACCCAGCTCCTTCAGCGTCGGAACTTCGGGCGCCCGCGCAAAGCGCCGCTCGCCCGTCACCGCCAGCACGCGCATTTTTTTAGTCTCGTAGAGCGACAGCATCTCACTCAGGTTTTCCGCGGTCATTTCGACGTGTCCCCCCAGCGTTGCGAGCACCGCATCGCCACCCCCTTTGAACGACACGATCCTGAATTTAGCTCCCGTGTCGCGCTCGAACGAGTAGGTGATGAACCGACCGGTGCCGACCGCAGACGTGAGGCCGACGGTCAGACCCGTCGGCTCGCGCTTCGCCGCTTCAAGAAGATCGGGGATCGTCGTGATCTTCGACTCCGAGCGAACCGCAATCGCCTGCGGATCCTGCGCGAAGAACGCGAGCGGCGTATAGGTGCTGAGCGGAAGCTCGAGCTCCGGCCGGCTGGCGGCGTTCAGCATGGAACCGGTGGCGACCGTGAGGATGACGTGCGGGTCGCCGCGCTTCCCCTTGATATAGTTGAAAGCGACCGTGCCGAGTCCCCCCACGCGGTTGGAATGCGTGATCGGCTGCGCGAATATCTTTTCTTTCTCGATGAGGTTGCTTACGTTACGGCCGAAGAGATCGGTGCCGCTGCCCGCGGATGTGTGTGCAACGAACTCGATCGGCTTGGATGGATAGGCCTGTGCGTGTGCGTAGCTGCCGCAGACAGCAAGAACGCCAACGAGTAACCAATTTCCAGTGCAACGGTGAGTGCTGCGCATAGTGCCTCCTCCGGTTGTATCCGCTGCTTTTCAACGGGCATTCACGAGCAGCGTCCATGCTATTCTGCCCCAGCAGATAATTTCAGTGGGCGTATGAAAATCGGCCGATGTGATTCGTTGCGTAGCGGTCTCGCGCGGACGCTTCTGAGTGTCGCCGCTGCATGCTGGACAGCCGGGCTCGGCGCACAGACTCCGGCGGCTTTCCCTCAACGCAACGTCCAGCTCGTCGTTCCTTACACGCCAGGCACTGGCGCCGACATCGTTGCGCGCACGCTGGGGCCCAGGCTTGCCGAGCGCTGGAAAGTCGGCGTCATCACCGACAATCGCCCGGGCGCGACCGGCAACATCGGCACGGACTTCGTTGCGAAAGCGGCGCCGGATGGGCATGTCCTGCTCATGACCGCCACGTCATTCGCCACTGTGCCTGCGTTGAGCGCCAAGCTTCCATTCGATCCCGTCAGAAGCTTCGTGCCGGTGGTGCAGATCGCAGCGAGCACGATGACGCTCGTCGTGCATCCGCAGCTTCCGGTGAAGTCGATGCGGGAATTGGTCCAGCTTGCGAAACGCCGCCCCGGACAGCTTCATTATTCCTCTCCGGGTAACGGCGGCCCGCAGCACCTCATCACCGAGTTGATCAAGCTCGAGACCGGCATCGATATCGTTCACGTGCCATACAAGGGCGCGAGCGGCGCAATCACGGACCTCGTGGGTGGACACGTACAGACGATGGTTTCTTCCATGCAGACGATTTCGCCGCAGGTACGGGCAGGCAAGTTGCGCATGCTTGCGGTCATGGGCGAGAAACGCGCACCCGCTTTTCCTGAGACGCCGACAATGAAGGAGCAGGGATTGCCCAATCTCGTCGTCGAAACGTGGTACGGATTGTTCGCGCCGGCAGGCACTACAGCAGCGGTGATTGCTAAACTCAACGCGGACCTGAACGCGCTGCTCGAGCAGGCCGAGGTGCGAGAGCTGCTTGTGCGACAGGAGTTGAATCCCGCCGGCGGCAGCCCCGAGCGTTTCGGGCAAATGGTCAGAGCCGAGCTCGCACGCTGGGCGCGAGTCGTAGCGGCGGCGAAGATCAAGGCTGACTGAATGATGAGTGCCGAGAGCGAAGTTCTGATCATCGGCGCCGGCATCGGCGGGCTCACGCTGGGGCTCATGCTCCATCGCGCGGGTATTCCGTGCCGCATTTACGAAGCTGCACCGGAGTTGAAGCCGGTCGGCGTCGGCATCAACATCCTGCCGCACGCTTCGCGCGAGCTGTGCGAGCTCGGCCTGGAAAATGCGCTGGCGAGCGTCTCCATCACCACGCGCGAATTCTGCTTCTTCAACCGCTTCGGTCAGTTCATTTACAGCGAGCTCGCCGGACGCTTCGCCGGCTACGACGTGCCGCAGTTCTCGATTCATCGCGGCGATCTGCAGATGGCACTGCTCGAGGCCTTCATCGCGCGCGCGGGTATCGATCGCATCGTGCTCGGATGGCGCTGCACGCGCGTCGATCCGGATACCGGTGTCGCACATTTCGAAGATTCAGCGACAGGAAAGCCGCTCGAACCGCAGCGCGGCAGCATAGTGGTGAGCTGCGAAGGCATTCATTCGACGCTGCGCAAACAGCTTTATCCGGACGAAGGCCCGCCGAAATACTCCGGGATCAACATGTGGCGCGGCGTGACCCGTTGGAAGCCGATTCTTTCCGGCGCGACGATGGCGCGCATCGGCTGGCACCAGCCGGCGAAGCTGCTCCTCTATCCGATCCGCAACGCGATCGATGCCGAAGGCCGCCAACTCATCAACTGGGTCATCGACGTCGAGACGCCGGAGTATGCGAAGAACGACTGGAACCGGCCGGGGCGATTGGAAGATTTCATCCATCTCGTCGCCGACTGGCATTTCGACTGGCTCGACGTGCCGCAATTCCTCAGGAGCGCCGACAGTATTCTCGAATATCCGATGGTCGACCAGGATCCATTGCCGCGCTGGACTTTCGGGCGGCTGACGCTGCTCGGCGACGCCGCGCATCCGATGTATCCGCGCGGCGCCAACGGCGCGGCACAGGCTATACTCGACGCGCGTTCGCTGTCGGATACGCTCAAGACTCATCTTGACCCCGTTCTCGCACTCGGAGCGTATGAAAGCCAACGCCTACCGGCTACGCGCGAGGTCGTGCTGGCCAATCGCCGCGCGCCGCCCGACAAGATCCTGCAGGAAGTCTATCGGCGCACGGGGGACAAGCCGTTCAGGCATATCGACGACGTGATCAGCCGCGAAGAGCTTGCCGCGTTGTCCGAAAGCTACAAACGCATCGCCGGCTATGACAAGGAAAAACTCAGGACCCGATAGGGAATAATGGAGAAGAGCATGGGTAACGAAGAAGTAGGCGTCAGCATCGATGGCTATGTTGCAACGGTCGAGATCAGGCGGCCGCCGAACAACTTTCTGGACATCGATCTCATTGGCAATCTGGCATCGGTGCTGGAGGCGCTCGACGACGTAACAGAGGTCCGCAGCATCGTGCTCGCCGCGGAGGGCAAGCATTTCTCCGCCGGTGCTAACCTGATAAAGCGTCTGAACGACCAGGCAGCGGGAAAGCCGCTGCCTGCGCCAGGCCGGCATCTGTATCACGAGGCGCAGCGTCTCGTGAAAACCCGCAAGCCCATTGTTGCCGCGGTGCACGGCAGCGCGATCGGCGCGGGGCTGGGCCTTGCACTGGTCGCCGATTTTCGCGTGACCTGCAAGGAAGCGCGGCTCGCGGCGAATTTCTGCGCCATGGGATATCACCCGGGTTTCGGCATGACCGCCACGCTGCCGCGCGTCATCGGGCATCAGCGCGCCAGATGGCTGCTCCTGACCGGGAAACGGATTCCGGGGGAAGAGGCTTATGCAATCGGGCTCGCCGATCGCCTCGTGCCGCAGGATGAGGTGCGCCAGGTCGCGCAGGAAATGGCTGCCGATCTCGCGAAAGCGGGACCGCTCGGCGTCCAGGCCGCGCGCGAGACGCTCAATCTCGGGTTCGTCAACGAGTTTCGTGCGGCCACCGAGCGCGAAATGTTCCAGCAGTCGGCACTGCGCGAGACCAACGACTACAAGGAAGGCGTAAAAGCCGGCTTCGATCGACGCGAGCCCAGTTTTACGGGAACGTAACGCGATCATTGCGCGCCGGCGTAGCTTGCTTCACGCCGCAGTATAAGAAAGCGGAGGAAGGATGGGACGGCTCGGAAAGACGGCGGCGTTGTTCGCAGCCGTGGGGCTTACTTTCGCAAATGCCGCGCAAGCGGCATCCAATACGGATCCGGCTGCAGGATATCCGTCGCGTCCGATACGGATCATTGTCGGCTTTCCGCCGGGAAGCGGGACCGACATCCTTGCGCGGTTCGTCGGAGCCAGGCTGACCGAGCGTGTGGGCCAGCAGGTCGTGGTCGACAATCGTTCAGGAGCGAACGGCATCATCGCAGCAGAGCTGACCGCGAAGGCTGCCCCCGATGGTCACACGCTGCAGTTCATGTCCACTTCCCACACCATGAACGCCGCGGTCTACAAGCTTCCTTTCGATGCGGTGAAGTCGTTCACGCCGGTGGGTATGCTCGCCTCCGGAGCACTTGTACTCGTGACTCACCCCTCATTTCCCGCAACGACCGTGAAAAACCTCATCGATCTCGCGAAGGCAAAGCCCAATACCATCTCGTATGCCGTCTCCGGAACCGGCGGGATCAATCATTTCGCCGGCGCGTCGTTCTCGCGCATGGCCGGCATTCAGTTGCTGGACGTCCCTTACAGAGGCGGGCCGCAAGCGCTCACCGATCTCATCGCGGGCCAGGTGCAGATCATGATCGCGACGCTCGCGATCACGCACCGGCAGGTCAAGGCCGGCAAGTTGAAAGCACTCGGCGTCAGCACCACGAAGCGCGCAACGCAGTTGCCGGAAGTCCCCACGATCGCCGAGTCCGGCGTACCGGGTTATTCGATGAGCACGTGGTGGGGCGTGCTTGCGCCCGCCGGCGTCCCGAATGCAATCGTCGCAAAAATCAATCGTGAAACCGCGGTGGTGCTCACGCAGTCCGAAGCGATCCAGCGCCTGGAGAACGACGGCGCCGAAGCGACTCCCATGCCCAGCGCCGAATTCGCACGCGTGCTCGCGTCCGAAGTCGAGAAGTGGCGGCGCGTCGCTCGCGAATCGAACATCAAAGCGGAGTAAGCCATGCTGGCTGGACGGGCGGTGATGATCAACTGGAGCGACGTGGCGGTCGAGCACCGGCACGCGTACTACGAATGGCATTGCCGCGAGCACATGGTGGGGCGCGTCGCCCTGCCGGGTTTCGTGCGCGGCCGCCGCTACATCGCCGCGGAGGCGAGCCGCGATTTCCTCGTCTGCTACGAAGTCGAAACGATCGACGTGCTCACGAGCAAGGCGTATCTCGACAAAGCGAATGCGCCGAGCGAGCTCACGCGGCGCACGACGCCCTTCGTTCGCAACAGCTCGCGCGCGCTCGCGCGCGTCGTGAAGTCGCTGGGTATCGGAACTGGCGGATGCGCGCTCACGTTGCGCTTCGATGCACGGCCGGGCGCCGAAGTCGAGCTGGAGCAACACCTCGTTTCGAAAGCGCTGCCGGCGCTTGCGGCGATTCCCGAAATCACCGGGGCCCATTTCTGTCTCGCCGACATGGAGGCAAGCTCGATCGTGCCCGTAGAGCGGCAGGGACGCCCGACCACGGTTCCCCGCTGGATTGTGCTCGTCGAAGGCGTTTCAATGGAAAGCCTGGACGCCGCTGGTGACGCCCATCTTTCAGAGCTGTCGCGGTACGGCTGCGCGGGCCCGACCACGCGCGACACGTACACGCTTCAGATCGTGGTCACGAAGTAAACTGGTTGAGATGTGATAAGGACAGTGGCGGACTTGGACACTCGAATCGGCGAAAAAGAGGACCTGAACAACCAATAAAGAAGAATGGAAGCGTCGCTTTTCGGTGAGCTTGGGCGTGGATCGTGTGGGTTCCAGCGTGCAGCTAGATAACCGGAGGAGGATGCAATGAAAACGGCAACGTATGCGGTAGCAGTTCTGCTTTTGGCTTTTGCGTCACATGCCGTCGAGGCAGCACAGACGGGTTATCCCGACAGGCCGGTGAGATTCATCGTGCCATTCGCGCCCGGCGGACCCAGTGACATCCTGTCGCGCTTGATGGGGCAAAAACTCGGCGAGAGCTTCGGACAGACGATCGTCATCGACAACCGCGGGGCCGTGGGCGGCATACTCGGCGCCGAGCTCGGCGCGAATTCGCCGCCCGATGGTTACACGCTGCTCATGGCCGCCAACAGCCTGCTCACGATCAATCCTCACGTCTACATCAAGCTGCCGTATAACCCGCAGCGCGATTTGCAGCCGATTACGCAGCTCACTTCAGTCGGCAACGTCGTGGTCGTGCACCCTTCAGTCGCGGCGACGTCGATAAAGGAATTCATCGCCCTCGCCAAAGCACAGCCGGGAAAGATCAATTTCGCCACGACTGGTACGGGCAATCTGCTGGGCATTGAGCACTTCAAGGTGACGGCCGGTATCGATATGGTTGCCATCCCGTACAAAGGAACGGGACAGGCGGTCGTCGACCTCGTCGCGGGGCACGTGCAGTTCTTTTTTATGAACCCGCTGGTCGCGATATCGAACGTGAAATCGGGAAAGCTCCGCGGGCTCGCCGTAACTTCTCTGACGCGTAACCCGGCGCTGCCCGACATCCCGACCGTCGCTGAATCGGGCCTGCCCGGCTTCAAGAACATCACCTGGCACAGCGTTCTCGTGCCTGCGCGCACGCCGAAACCGCTCGTGCAGCGGCTGAACTCGGAGCTGGTCAGGATAGTCAAGCTGCCCGATGTGCAGGAGCGTCTTCTCGCGCAGGGGCTCACACCTGTCGGCTCGACGCCGGAGCAGATGAGCGCGCTGATGAAGGAAGAGTCCGCGGAGGTCGCGAAGCTGGTGAAGCGGATCGGCTACAAACCGCAATAGAGTTCGATCGGAAGGTCGATCGATACTGAGGTAGCGGCTGCGGCGTGCGTTAGCGTCGCCTAGCCCGGCACCAGCTCGAGCACGCTCTCGAGACGCTTGCGGTGCACCTTGGGCGCGCCGAGGCAGTGATAGAGCGAGCGCGACATCTTGGTGTGGAGCGTCAAACCGTACTCGCGCACGACGCCGATACCGGCATGCACTTCGTGCGCGAAATCGCACGCACGCATGTAGCTTTCGGATGCGACCGATTTGGCGACGTGCGTGCTCGCCGCGGCGTCGGCGCCGCTGTCGAGCTTCCATAGCGCTTCGTAAGTCGTCCAGCGCGCGGCATCGAGATAGTTGACGATGTGGATGATGTGATCCTGCACGCGCTGAAAGCGCCCGATGATCTGACCGAACTGCGTGCGCTCCCGCGCATAGTTCACCGACATGTCGAACACCATCCTGCATCCGCCCACCTTGTAGGCGCATAGGACTGGAACGACGGCAAGCGTCGCGCGCTCGAGCGCCTTCCATGCGGCGCCGGGCTCGCCGATCTGATCGGCGCCGGCCGCACGCACGCCTTCCAACGTCACTTCGCACAGGCCCGTGAGGAAACCATCGAGCGTACGAACGGCGACACCCGCCGCTTTTGCGTCGACACGAAAGAGGCTCACGTCCGCTACGCCGTCGATGCGTGCAGCCACGAGAAAGTCGGACGCATACAGGGCGTCGTAGACGAACACTTTCGTGCCGGTTAACAGGAAGTCTTTGCCGTCCTTTTTCGCTTTGAGGCGGACGCTGTCTGCGGACCAGCCGTATTGCGCTTCGGTCAGCGCGAGCGCGAAGACGCGGTCTCCGCTGGCGATTTTCGGCAGCCATGCTCTTTTCGTGCTTTCGTTCGCAGCTTCGAGCAGTATGCGCGCGCATAAAACCGCGGACGAAAACAGCGGCCCGGGTACAGGCCCCGTGCCGAGCTCTTCGAACAACACGGCGACGTCGGTCATCGAGTTACCGGTGCCGCCGTATCCCTCGGGTATCGCCATGCCCGTCCAGCCGAGCTCCGACATCTGCCGCCAGATGCCATCCATCATTCCCGCCGGATTGCGGTCGAGCTTGAGCAGCGCATCCCGATCGCACGCGCCGCGCACGAAATCGCGCGCCGAATCCTGGATGAGCTGCTGGGTGTCGTTGAGTGAAAGGTCCATGTCAGTTCCTGTTTACTGGATCCCGGCCTACGCCAGGATGACGCGCGTTTGCCCTCGCGTCACTTCAGCGCGCCGGCTTTCTCCCGCTCGCGGCCACCGATGCCAATGCGGCGCGCGATGACCACACGCTGGATGTCGGTCGTGGCGCCAGGATGCAGCGCCGTAATCGCGTCGCGCTGGAAGTACTCGATCGTGCCCTTGAGAGGTCCCCAGCGCTTGTCGTGGGTCAACACGCACGGACCCGCGATGCGCAACATCTTCTCCGAGATATCGAGCCCCGAGAGCTTGCGCCGCAGACTGTACTGCGCGCCTTCGTAGGAGCGCGGCTGGCCGGTGTGCGCAAGCCAGTGGTTGCGCAGCGCGAAGAGCCGCGTGATCTCGGCATCGATGTAGAGCTCGACCAGTTCCGCGCGCGCGGCCGGATCGTCGGCGATGGCATGTCCATCGTGGCGCTCGCGGCAAAGCTCGATGAATTCGTAAATCACGCGGCGGTCAGACAAGCGCCCCGTGCCCCCGTGCTCGACCTCGAGATGCGTCGTCGCAACTCTCCAGCCGTTGTTTTCGCCGCCGATCAGGTGATCCGCGGGCACGCGCACGTTGTCGAAAAAGACGGCGTTCTTGACGCCGGAGCCGCTGCCGCCCTCCCCGCCGGTGGCCAGAAGGTCCATCGGCTGAACGGTGATTCCCGGCAGGTCCATCGGGATCATCAGCCATGAAAGATTCTTGTGACGCTCGCCTTTCGGATCGGTGACGACGATCGTCCACGAGTAATCCGCGCCGTGCGAGCTCCCGACGAACATCTTCTGTCCGTTGACGACGTAGACATCGCCATCGCGGATCGCGGTCGTTTTGATACCCGCCAGATCGGATCCCGCGCTCGGCTCAGTTAGCAGCTGCCAGGTGCGGACTTCGCCGCGGCAAATCGGCGGCAGGAAGCGTTCTTTGTGCTCGGGCGTGCCCCACACCAGGATCGTCGGCGCGGACATGCGTCCGCCGGCGTCGTAATACGGCGGCAATGCCAGGCCGATTCGCGACAACTCGTCGTAGAGGATGGCCACCTTCTCCGCCGAAAGATCGCCGCCGCCGTATTCCTTCGGCATCGAAGGATAAAGCCACCCCTGCGCACCCAGGCTGCGGCCGAAATCGCGCCGCAGCTGATACTGCTCGTACGACATGTCGCAGGGATCCACCGAATGCTCGAGATTCGCCGGCAGGTTACGGGCGAGAAACTCGCGCACTTCCGCGCGAAATGCGCTTTGCTCGGGTGAGTCTTCGATCGCGAAATTCATGAATTCAACCTCTGTATCTTTGACGGACGCGCACGGGTCTATTGTTTCGCACGCTCGATACCCGCCAGCCGCTCGATCAGCGTGAAAATGACACTGGTGTCTTTTTCTGCGTATCCCGCAGCCAGCGCCGCCTGCTGGTAGTGTTGCGCCAGATTCGAGAACGTCACCGGGACATGAACCTCTTTCGCGATCGCATGGAACGTATCGAGGTCCTTGTTCATCAGCGCCACTTTGAAGCCGGGCTCGAAGTTGCGCGGGATTAACGCGCGATCGACTCGAGCCAGCGCATTGCTGTTGCCGCTGCTTGCTTTCACGATCTCGGCCATCGTCTTCAGGTCGAGGCCGGATTTGAGGCCCACGATGAAACCTTCCATCATCGTGCAGGCATTCACCGTCGACATCATGTTGTTGATGGCTTTGATCGTGTTGCCGGAACCGACCGGGCCGACGTGGTAGATATTCTGTCCGATCGCATTCAGTATCGGCCGCACGCGCTCCAGCACCGCCGCGTCACCGCCAGTCATGACCGCGAGCGTTGCGGCTCGCGCACCCGTCACGCCGCCGCTCACCGGGGCTTCGAGGAACTGGAGTCCGCGGGCCTTGGCGCGCGCTTCCAGCATGCGCGGCGTCGAAGGCAGGACGCTGCTCAAATCGACGAGCGCCATGCCTGCTTTCGCGAGCTCGATCGCCCCGCCAGCGCCAAGATAGAACGCCTCTGATTCAGGCGATCCCGGAAGGCAGCTCATCAGGACTTCGCAGTTGCGGATGACCTCCGCGGCCGAAGCTGCACCTTTTGCGCCCGCCTCGACGACGTTCTGTATCGCCTTCGGGTTCAAATCGAACACCGTCAGCGGAAAACCTTTCTTGAGCACGTTCAAAGCCATCGGATTGCCCATGTTTCCGAGGCCGACGAAACCGACTGAGATAGCCATGATGGACTCTTAGTTAGCGCTCAAACCCTTGCGCTTCATGAATTCAGGGAACGCGTCCTTCGCCTTAGCGCCGCGCAGCACGTGTGTCGTGTAGTCCTTCTCCGCGCTGAACTGATCTTCCAGATTCTGCGTCATCTGCTTCAGCATCAGTGCTTTTATACCCATTACTGCGCCGCGATGATTCGCGGCGATCATCTTCGCGATCTCCATCGTCTTCGCGCGTAGTTGTGCACGGGGAACGAGATGGTTCAGCAGCCCGATGCGGTACGCTTCTTCCGCCTCGACGATACGCGCAGTGAACAGCAACTCCTTCGCGATCGGCCAGCCAACTTGATTGGGCAGCGTCCACGTGCTGTTGATGCGACCATAAGCCGCTGCGAGAAATCGGAACTTCGTTGCCTCGCAGCCTATGCGCATATCGAGAGACGAGGCGAGCACTGCCGCACCGCCGTACGCGAGACCGTTCATCATTCCAATGACCGGTTTGGCGCACGCAGAGATTTCGTAACTGCGCTTGTGCTCGCGCTTCGCGTCCATTTCCTCGTCTGAATACTGCGCGTCGTCTGCTAGCTGCTCCTTGATGTCGCCGCCCGCCGAAAATGCACGCTCGCCGGCGCCGGTGATCACGATGCACCCGATCCCGTCATCGGCTTCCGCCGCTTTCAGCGCGTGATGCAGCTCTACGCTCAGCTTGCGGTTCATCGCGTTCAGCTGGCCCGGCCGATTGAGCGTAAGAATCGCGACGCCATCTTCGACGTCGACCAGAATGTGTTCGTAAGTCTTCGTTGCTGCGTCCGACATGAGACTCTCCTTCATGACAAGCTGCTATCGAGCATTACCCAGGCATCAGCGCAATCGTCCGCAGCGAGCCGCCGATCGGAATGATCTCGGCCAGGGAGCGACTGGCATTGCAAAGAGCCGTCATACACACCTTATCACGTCATCGACCTTCGCTCCGACCTCCGAATCCAAACCGTCAGACGTCGGCGAGGATCATGTCGGCACCCTTCTCTCCGATCATGATCGTCGGCGCGTTAGTATTGCCGGAGACGAGCGTCGGCATGATCGACGCATCGATGACGCGCAAGGCCTCGATGCCGCGAACGCGCAAGCGCTCGTCGACGACCGCGTCCGCATCGGTGCCCATGCGGCACGTGCCGACCGGATGAAAACTGATGCCGCCGCGCGCACGGAGGTATTGCAGCCACTCCTCGTCGTGTGTGAACGGCTGCGCCGGCTCGTGTGCGCGAGCGACGTAACGGCGCAACGGCGCCGCATCGACGAGCTCGCGCGCGATTTTCATTCCGGCCACTAGTATGTCGCAGTCCTTGGGCGTCGAGAGATAGTTCGGCCTGATGCTCGGCGCCTCGAGCGGATCCGCGCTCTTGATCAAGACCGTGCCGCGGCTTTCCGGCTTGAGCAGTCGCACGAGCATGGTGAACCCTGAAAACGGATGCAGCGTGTCCCCGAACTTATCGGTGCTGTAGACGACGAGGCCGATCTGGACGTCGGGGCGCGAGACCGACGAGTCTGTCGAGACGAATCCCGTCGCCGTCGACGCGCCCATGGTGAGAAAACCTCTGCGCGAAATGTAGTACCGCAGCCCCTCGCGCAACTTCCTCAGCGGGCTCGCGACGACGTCGTTCAGCGTGAAATCTTCCGTGCACTCGAAGACGAGCTTGCCGTTGTAGTGGTCCTGCAGGTTCGCGCCCACACCCGGCATGTCGGCGACAACGGGAATTCCAAATTCCTTCAGCAATGAAGCCGGGCCGAGTCCAGAGAGCTGCATGAGCTGCGGCGACCCGAACGCACCCGTTGCGAGCAGGACTTCTCCCCTCGCGTTTGCGGTCTTCTTCGTTCCGCCCTGCAGATATTCGATGCCGATAGCGCGCTTGCCGGAGAACAGGATGCGCGTTGCGTGCGCGTCGGTCGCGACTGTGAGATTGGCGCGCCGGCGGGCAGGCCGCAGATAAGCGACGGCAGTGCTGCACCGGCGTCCGTCGCGCTGCGTCACCTGGTTATAGCCA
>DATLEF010000203.1:0-2809 GCA_035525455.1 Burkholderiales bacterium | reverse complement strand
CCAGTATCGCTTGTCGATCGCTTCGTCGACGCCGCTTTTCGTGTAGTCGGTGATCTCGATCGAAGACGAGATCCGCCGCACGTCCGGCGGCAGCAACGGCTCCGGCTGCGACATGGGATGGCGGTCCGGACCGATCGGCGTAATCGCTCCCGCGACATACCGCGGCGTCGTTGCGGCCGTATCTCCGCGTTCCGTTTCACTTTGCTTCATTTGCGCACCTCGCTCACGACGATCATAGCGCACATACCGATCGCGTAACGAAGTCGGCAGTCTCGCTATAATCTCCGCGCTAAGGAAACCACCTTGTCCAGAGTCGACAAAGTCGAGCGCGAATCGCTGCCGCCGCACGAGCGGCGCTTTTTCGATGCGGTGCAGGCAATCCGGCGCCGGCCGATCAGCGGGCCGTTCATCGTGCTGATGAACAGCAGTCCCGATCTCGCGGCGCGCTTCGCCCAGCTGGGCCATTATTTTCACGCGCGCGGTCAGGCGGACGAATCGATCGTTCCGATCCGCGATCGATCGTTCATCTCTCTCATCGGTTCTCGCGTGCTGGAGGCGCCATACGAATGGGCGGCGTGGCACAACTGGGCGATCGAGGCCGGCGTGACGCAAGCCACCGCCGACGCGATTCGCGAAGGCCGGCCTCTCGATCTCGACCCGACCGAGAAGCTCGTGAACGATTTCTGCGGCCAGCTCGTTTCGAACAACCACCACGTGAGCGATGCGACTTTCAAGGCTGTGCTCGAGCACTATGGCGTGCGCGGCCTCGTCGAGCTCGCCGTGACACTGGGCTATTTCGCGATGATCGCGCTGCCTTTGAACGCGTTCGAGATGCAGATGACCACGGCGCAGCTCGGGCAGCGGAAACCCTTCAAGCCGCTCGACGTGCGCGGCACGCCCTGGTCCGAAGCACGCGCAGAAAAGAGATCGCTGCCGCCGCTCACCGACGGCAGACCCAAGACCCGCGTGACGCCGATCGAGCGGCACGAGGATCTCCCCGCTGCCGAGCAGCACTTTCGCGACCGCATCGTGCGCAGCCGCGGCTGGGTCTCGCCTGCGTTCGGCGTGCTGCTGCACTCGCCTGACGTCGCCGAGCGCATCGCGCACATCGGCGAATACGTCCTGTACCAATCGTGGCTGGCGCCGCAGGCCCGCGCGCTCGCGTGGCTCCTCACCGCGCGCGATCTCGATGCGGGCTATACCTGGAGCGCGGGCCTATGGGCGGCGCACGCATGCGGGCTCGACGCGGAGCTGATCGGTCAGGTCGCACGTGACGAGCCGCTCAGCGCTGCAACAGACGAGCAGCGCGCGCTCGCGACGTTTTGCCGACAGCTTCTCCGCGGCAATCACCACGTCGGCGATGCGGAATACACCGCGGCGATCGAGTATTTCGGTACCGCGGGCGCGGCACAGATCGCGGCGGTCGCGGGTTACGTCGCCATGATGAGCATCATCACGAACGCATTCGAGCTCGCGCCGGCCGGCGATGCGACTTGCCCAGCGCTGTAAAGTGAACCGCGATTACCGATTGCTGTTTGTGGCTGCGCTCGCGTTCGCGCTGTCTGCTGCGCCCGCCGCTGCGATCGCTGCATATCCCGAACGTCCGATACGGTTCATCGTACCGGCCGCGGCTGGAAATTCAGGCGACATCAGCGCGCGCATCATCGTCGCACAACTGATCAAGCAGATGGGACAGCAGATCGTCGTGGACAATCGACCCGGCGCGAGCGGCAGCATCGCGATGGACATCGTTGCGAAGGCGCTGCCCGACGGTTATACGATCGGCTCCGGAAACCTGCTGACCCTTGCGATAAACCGCAGCGTTCTGCCCAGGCTGCCTTACGATCCGGACAAGCTGCAAGCGGTCGTGCTCTACACGCATGTCCCGCTTCTGTTGGCCGTTACCGCATCACTGCCGGTGAAATCGGTGCAGGAGCTCATCGATCACGCTCGCAGGAATCCGGGGAAGCTCCTGTTTGCGTCCAGCGGAAATGCGACGACGACTCACGTGAGCGCCGAATTGTTCAAGGTGATGACGGGCACGAACATGGTCCACGTGCCTTTCAGAGGCTCCGCTGTCGCCATCACCGATCTCACTGCGGGACGAGTGAACCTGATGTTCGACAACATCCCTTCCATCGGCCCGCACGTGAGAGCAGGAAAGTTGCGCGGACTCGCGGTGACCAGCGCGAAGCGCGTGCCGGCGTATCCGGACCTGCCTACGGTCGCGGAGGCAGGCGTGCCGGATTACGAGGTGACTGGTTGGGGCGGGCTTATCGTGCCCGGCGGAACGCCCAAAGCAATCGTTGCGCGGCTGAATACCGAGATCAACGAAGCGTTGCCACACGTGGCGGAAAAACTGACTTCGCTCGGCTCCGAGGTCGCGGGCGGAACGCCTGAACAATTCGCACAGTTGATCCGCAAGGAAACGCTCAAGTGGGCCGACGTGGTGAAGCGCGCCGGTATCAAGATCGATTAGGCATCACGGCAGGAATCGAAGCTCCTGCACGTTGCGACAGCTAAGCCAGGCCCACGACCTCGGCGAGCGCATCGACCTGCTCGGTGTAGCGGCCCGTGGGATTGACGAGCAGATGATTCGCGCCGGCCGCGACCAGCGCTTCGAGCTGTTCTCGCACCTGCCCGGGCGTGCCGTAGATTTCGTCCGGACCGGCTCCGTCCGGCCTGCGATAGACGAGCTTGAACCACCGGTCTGCCTCGGCCTTTGCAACAGCAGGACGTTCGTCGACCGATAGAAAGACGCGCTTCGACGTGGGAAACGTCGCGGGATCGCGGCCGAGCTTCTCGAGCT
>DATLEF010000077.1:0-14284 GCA_035525455.1 Burkholderiales bacterium | reverse complement strand
GGAGCCCAAACCCCGGCCCCAGCCGGCGCCCAAGCCTGAAGTCAAACCCACGCCGAAGCCGGATATTGCGCTCAAGGAGAAGATGGAAAAGGAGCGGAAGCTCAAGGAGCGGGAGCTGGAGAAGCAACAGCAGCACGAGCTCGATAAGCGCAAAGAGGACGAGGCGAAGAAGCTCAAAGTCGCGCAACAGCACGAGCTCGAGAAGCGCAAAGAGGACGAGGCGAAGAAGGTCAAAGCAGTGCAACAGCTCGAGCTCAAGAAAAAGGACGACGAGAAGCGCAAGCTCGAGAAGGAACGCCTCGCGCAGGAAGCGGACCTGAAACGGCTCGCGACGGAAAAGCAGGCGCTGGCCGATCGCCTTGCTAAAGAGCAGGCCACGGCCCAGACGCGCGCTCTCAACGAATTCGTGACGCGTATCCAGAACAAGATCCGCAACAACATCATCGAGCCGCCCGGCTTGCAGGGGAATCCGCAAGTCGAGTACGAGGTCGTAATCCTCCCGGGCGGCGAAATCATGGACGGCAGCGTGAAACTAAAGCGCAGCAGTGGAATTCCAAGTTATGACCAGGCGGTGGAGCGCGCCATACTGAAATCGTCGCCGCTCCCGGTGCCGGCGGCGGGCGATCCACTTTTTGACTTATTTCGGCGACCTACTTTGCAAATCAAACCCAGACCATGACGATTCACCCATTCGCCTTCAATCTTTTGCGCAGCTTTTCGGCGCTGCTCATCCTCAGCTGTCTCACTCTCACCGGTGCGCGCCCGGCCGCGGCGGCCCTGACCATCGAAATCGTCGGCAGCGGCGCCAATCAGATTCCGATTGCCATCGCCCCCTTTCGGTCCGAGGACGGGGTTCCGCAGCCGCTGACGCCGGTGATCGGCGCGGACCTCGCGCGGAGCGGGCTTTTCAAGACCGTGGATCCGGGCGGCATCGTGCCGATACCCCACGAACCCGATCAGGTGAACCACGCGCAGTGGAAAGCGCGCGGCGCGGAAGCGCTCGTCATCGGTTCGGTGACGCCGACGGCCGACGGGCGCTACGACGTGCGCTTTCGTCTGCTCGACGTCGTCAAGGGCACGCAGCTCGCGGGCTTTGTGTACGTGGTGAACGCGGCCCAGCTGCGGTTGACGGCGCACAAGATCGCCGACGTGATTTATGAAAAATTGACCGGTGACCAGGGCGTTTTTGCCACGCGCATCACTTACGTCGTGAAGCGCGGCAATCGCTTCGAGCTGCACGTCGCGGACTCCGATGGCTATGGCTCGCAGACGATACTCGCTTCGAACGAGCCTATTATTTCGCCGACGTGGTCACCCGACGGTTCGCGGCTTGCATACGTTTCGTTCGAGCGCAGGAAACCGGTTGTGTACGTGCAGTCGCTGACGACCGGGGGGCGAACCACAGTCGCGAACTTCCTGGGCAGCAACAGCGCGCCCGCGTGGTCGCCCGACGGCAGGCGGCTTGCAGTGGTGCTGACCAAAGATGGCAGCTCGCAGATTTATTCTATCGACGCCGAGGGACGCGGTCAGCCGGTGCGGCTCAGCAACAGCCCTGGCATCGATACCGAACCGAACTGGTCTCCCGACGGGCAATGGCTGTTGTTTACGTCGGACCGCGGTGGAACGCCGCAGATCTATCGGATGCCGGCCTCGGGCGGACAGGCGCAGCGCATGACGTTCGAAGGCAGATACAACGTGTCACCGCGCCACAGTCCGGATGGAAAGGGCTTCACGTTCGTTCAGCAAAACGGTACACGATTCAGCGTCGCCGTGCAGGATTTCGCATCTCGACAAGTGCAGCTGCTCACCGACGGCGCCGTCGACGAATCGCCGAGCTTCGCGCCCAACGGACGCATGATCCTCTACGCAAGTGAAGTGAAGGGGCGTGGTATATTAGCCGCGGTATCGAGCGACGGTCGGGTGAAGCAGCGCTTCACCGAAACAGCCGGCGACGTCCGCGAACCTGCGTGGGGACCTCTCATCAAATAACCAAGGCATAACAATAATTCGTATCCGTCAGGGGGAAACCCGCAAGAACGAGGAGTGAACGATGAAGCGATCGATCGTAATGCTGGCCATAGTGGGCGTGCTCGTGGGGTGCTCGTCCACACCGAAGGACGAACAGAAAGGCGTGCAAGTCGAAGACCGCGGGCCGAGCGTCTCGCAGCCCGTGCCGACACCAACGCCGACGCCGCCGCGTGATGCGAGCACCGCTCCAGTGAGGGGGCCGCAGACAGGCGGTGCCGACCCGCTCAAAGATCCTTCGAACATACTGTCCCGTCGCAGCGTTTTCTTCGATTACGACAGCAATGCCGTGAAAGACGAATTCAAGCCGCTCGTATCGGCACATGCGAAATATGTGTCGCAGGCTCGCCGGAAAATGACGATACAGGGCAACACCGACGAGCGCGGCAGCCGTGAATACAACCTCGCGCTCGGTCAGCGCCGCGCCGATGCGGTGAAGCAGATGATGACGCTGCTCGGCGCGCCGTCCGGTGAGATTGAAACCGTGAGCTTCGGCGAGGAGAAGCCGCGCGGGCAGGGCAGCACGGAGCAGGCATTCGCCGAAAACCGTCGCGCTGACATCGTGTATCAGGGCGAGTAGGCTCAACCCGCAAGGTAGCTTCCCATGAAACTGCTCAAGCTCGCGCCGCTCGTTGCCGGCGCGTGGCTTGCGCTCGCGGCTACGATCGCCGGCGCAGGTCTCTTCGACGACGACCTCGCGCGCAAGCAGATCGCAGCCGAGGCGAGGCGCGTCGACGCTCTCACTGCGCGCTCTGACGAGATCGCGGCGCGATTGGGCAAGCTCGAGGACGCGGTGAAATTGCAGGCCGCAAACCAGCCGGTAATCGAGCTCGCCAATCAGCTGCAGGTCGTGCGCGAGGAGCTGCGCAGCCTGCGCGGACAGATCGAGGTGCTTTCGAACAATATCGAGGGAAGTGCCAAACGCCAGCGTGATATGTATGTCGATCTCGACGCGCGCCTGAGGCGCTTCGAGCAGAGTCCCGCAGCGCCATCCCCCGCCGCGCCGGGGGGCGCACCGCCGCCGGCGAACGCGCCGCCGACCGCAGCCGTGCCTCCCCCGGCTTCGCCGGGTATCGCCGTCGCGACTGCTCCGCCGAGTGCCGCCGTTGCGTCTGCAGCCACGCCTGAGGAATCGCGATTGTACGAAGCCGCGCAGGCGCAGCGCCGTATCGGTAACTACCCGGCGGCGATCGCTTCGTTTCAGAATTTCGTGAAGCAGTTTCCGAACAGCACACTGGCACACCGCGCGCAGTACTGGATCGGGGACTCCTACTACAATCAGCGCGATTACAAGAACGCGATCGCGAACCAGCAGAGGCTCATTTCCAGCTACCCGGACAGCGCATCTATTCCCGATGCGCTGCTCAACATGGCGAGCTCGTACATCGAAATGGGCGATACGGCGAACGCCCGGAACACGATGGACAGTATCATCGCACGGTATCCGACGAGCGATGCCGCGGAGAAGGCAAGACGCAGGCTCGCGACCCTGCGCTAGCAAAGCATGTCCGTCGCGCAACACGCTGCTTCTGCCGCCGACGCACAGCTCACCCACGCGACGCTGCGCATCACCGAAATATTTCATTCGCTGCAAGGCGAAACCACGCGCGTCGGTTTACCCACGGTGTTCGTGCGCCTCACCGGCTGTCCGCTGCGCTGCGTCTATTGCGACACCACCTATGCATTCCACGGCGGCGCGACGCTCACGCTGGAGGATGTTCTTGCCGATGTTGCGAGGTATGAGACGCGCTATGTGACCGTCACCGGCGGCGAGCCGCTCGCGCAGAAAAATTGTCTTCCCCTGCTGGCGGCGCTTGCCGACCGCGCTCACAGTGTGTCGCTCGAAACGAGCGGTGCATTGGACGTCTCGCAGGTCGATCCGCGGATTTCGCGCATCGTCGACCTGAAGACGCCGGGCTCGGGCGAAGTCACGAAAAACCGCTGGGAAAATCTCGCGTGGCTCAATGCGCGCGATGAAATCAAGTTCGTCATCTGCGACGAAGCCGATTATGTATGGGCCCGGGAGACTGTCGTCCAGCGCGCACTCGATCGGATCTGTACCGTGCTCTTCTCACCGTCTTATGGTCAGATGCCGGCGAGCGCGCTCGGCGAATGGATCCTGCGCGACCGGCTGCGCGTGCGCCTGCAGCTGCAGCTGCATAAGATCCTGTGGGGCGAAGAGCGCGGGCGCTGAAGCATGCCTGACGCGGTCGTCCTTCTCTCGGGCGGGCTCGATTCCGCAACGACGCTCGCGATTGCCCGCAGCGAAGGCTATGCATGCCGCTGCCTCTCCGTGGACTACGGTCAGCGTCATCGTGTCGAGCTTGATGCCGCACAACGCGTCGCTGCGAGCCTGGGTGCGGTCGAACACCGCGTGATCTCACTCGACCTGACCGCGTTCGGCGGTTCGGCATTGACCGATCTTTCGATCGCAGTGCCGGTCGCAGGCGTGCAGCCCGGGATACCGGTTACCTACGTTCCTGCACGCAACACGATTTTCCTCTCGCTTGCGCTCGCTTACGCCGAAGTGCGCGGGGCCGCCGCGATTTACTTTGGCGCCAACGCCGTGGATTACTCGGGCTACCCTGATTGCCGGCCCGAATTCATGCGTGCTTTCGAAGCGGTTGCGAATCTCGGCACCAAAGCCGCGGTCGACGGCCGCAAGCTCACATTGCAGACGCCGATCATCGATCTCAGCAAAGCCGACATCATCCGCCGCGGTGTCGATCTCGGAATCGATTACGCGCTGACGGTCTCGTGCTATCAGCCGACTGTCGATGCGCGCGCGTGTGGCGTCTGCGATGCGTGCCGCTTGCGGCGCGCGGGTTTCGAGGCAGCCGGGATCGCCGATCCGACCCGGTATGCGGATGGCGCATAGAATAGAACCCTGACCTCGGCGGTTTAGTCCTCCTGGCTCCGATGGAATTCGGCATTCACCAGCAGATGTTGATGTACGTTTTCGGCATTGGGCTCGTCCTGGGCGCGGTCGGCCAGAAGACGCGCTTTTGCACCATGGGCGCGGTGTCCGATTGGGTCAACATGGGCGATACCGGCCGCATGCGGTCGTGGGTGTTCTCGATGGCGGTGGCCATGTCGGGTGTGGTTGCGCTCGAAGCGAGCGGCACGATCAATCTCTCCGCCGAGACTTTTCCGCCGTACCGCTCGGCCAATTTCGCGTGGCTACGCTACCTCGTCGGCGGCCTCATGTTCGGTATCGGCATGACGCTCGCGAGCGGCTGCGGCAATCGCACGCTGGTGCGTATCGGCGGCGGGAACGTCAAATCGCTGACGGTGCTCGTCGTCGCATCCGCATGCGCCTACCTCATGTTGTGGACGCCGTTCTTCGAGATCGCCTTCCTGCCGTGGATTCAGGCGACGAGCATCAATCTCGCGCAGCACGGGCTGCCGAGCCAGGAGGTGGGCTCGATCATCGCGGGCATGTTCGGACTGGCGCCCTCGCGCACGCTCAATCTGACCGTATCGGCGCTCGTCGCGCTGGCGCTGCTCGCATGGGTTTTCAAATCGCCCGATTTCCGCAAGAGCCCGGACAACTGGATCGGCGGCGCGGTGGTCGGACTCGCCGTGGTCGCGGCGTGGTATCTGACCGGCGGCCCGCTCGGTGCGGCGTGGAAGGAATACGCCGAGATGGCGATCGAGGTGCCCAGCCGCGTGCAGACACAATCGTTCACTTTCGTCGCACCCATGGGCGACACCGTGCGCTACCTCCTGAGCCCCACCAAGCTCTCGCTGATCAACTTCGGAGTGGTGGCGCTCTCCGGCGTGATATTCGGCGCATTACTTTATGCGCTTCCGAGCAGGAGCTTCCGCTACGAGCGTTTTTTCACTGGGAAGGATTTTGCCGCGCATGTCCTAGGCGGCGCGCTGATGGGTATCGGCGGCGTCGTTGCAATGGGCTGCACGATAGGACAGGCCGTTACCGGCGTCTCGACGCTCGCGATGGGCTCCATACTCGCTTTCTTCGGTATGGTCATCGGCGCGGCCGGTACGATGAAGTATCAGTACTGGCGCATCGCTCAGGAGACTTAGCTTTCGCTGACGCGCGCTAAGCTCCGACTCTGCGCCAAGCGATCGATGAACGAACAGAGGGGAACCTAGGTGACCCGCGGTTACCTCCCATCCTTCGGCTCGCTTGCGCTCGCTTCGTCGTGTGAAAGTGCGGCGAAGCGCTGTCCTTTGGTTGACCCGTGTTGGCGTAAAAAGTTAAAATCTCGCGCTTTTCCGGGCGGTTAGCTCAGTCGGTAGAGCAGCGGACTTTTAATCCGTTGGTCGCGAGTTCGAATCTCGCACCGCCTACCATCAGGATCAGAGGGTTAGCCTAACCGCTAGCCCTTTGTTCTTTGGCGTAGCGAAAACGTAGCGAGGTCTACGGCCTCTCCATCTTTCCCACTTTCGACTGTTGTCTGCTGGTGACATCAACAGATATCGGAAGACACACTGATCGCGGGTAGTCAGTCGCCGCGTGAAGACACCTTATTATTGCGCGCGTCCACTCACACCTTAAGACGAAGCACCTTCAGCAAGGCATAACTGTTGCATTCACTGTGGCCACTTGCCCGGGCACTCGCTTTGGCATCCCTCGAGGGAGAAATAATGCACAGCGCCTTGCCCACTTCATTGAGCCCGCGGAATACCGGACGGGTGAATATCTACAACGTTGACGACATGACCCACTGGTGCGAGAAATTCGGCTGTACGAAGACGCAGCTGCGGGATGCGGTAACCGCTGTCGGAACGTCTGCGGACACGCTGCGGGAATACATCGGCAGAGCCAGAGACAAAGCACGTTCAGAGGCTACCCACCAACATCTTGCGAACGTAAGCAGGCTATTGCAGTCCTCGCGGTGAGCTCTAAGGACGAGAGCACGGTTCACACGGCAATCCGATCCGGGGGCGGCACGTAGCCGTGCTCGACGGCATCATATGCGCACGCGATCAGTGTAAAAAATGCCGTGTCCGACCGTTTTATCACCTCGCTCGTATCGTCATCGACACACTCCCAGTACCACTGTTGGTCTGAGTCATTCGGGTTGAATTTCCAGCTCACCTCTCTCTCCTTCGCAGCACCGCCAAAAAAAGGCCCGGCTATTCCGGGCTAAAACAGGAGTGATGAACTCCAGGGCCACTCGCTACGTCCAGTTTGTGCAAGCAACGTACCCTTTCGCACTTGCTAGGACAACAGTCCTATGCGCAACCACACCGTGCCCCTGACAGAAACGCCGGCGCGGGCGGCAGCGACGTGGATGTGAGCTTTGTGCTCGGGCACTTTGATCGCCACTTTTGAAGCAAGTGTGTCGTTATACGGAGACTGGCATGTTGAATGCATTTCACCAGCCTAGTGAACTAAGTTAGGGATTTGCCATGAATATTCTCGATCCGCGGTTCAAATACACGTCGGCGATCAGCACCGATGTCATGAGCACCTGGAAGAAGTTTGGGTTCAACCCACCGACCGAAGCCGAGCGCATCTCCCGCCAGGGGGAAATCGATGCAGCGCGAGCGGCGCCTCAGCGACACACACAGGTCCCCGACTTCTTGCGTGGCGAGCGTGCATCTGGAGCGCACTAGTACTTAGTGGAATCGCGACCGGCCGGTTAGGGCGCCCGGCGACGCTTGTTCTACCGCCCTGCGAACTTCAGCCGGTCCGAGTAGATTTCGGCGACGAACTGCCGGCACAGGCGCGCACAGGGCTCGCTAATGTCTATGATCATCGTGCCGTAGCAATCCCCATCCACGCGGCGCACTTCGACTTTGCACTTGAGGACCTGGCCCGGGTAGAGCTCGGTGCTGAGGTCCACGATGTCGCCGACCACAAAATTCTTCGTCGACATCAGGAGAAAGCCTTTGGTGCTGAAATCCTGAAAGAGGCACGGCGAAGTGACACCGTTGACGGTGAGCGTACCTCTCCGGCGCTCCGGCAGCCGTGGCTCGCTCCGCATCTCTTTTTTCATCGTCTCCCCTGCGCGCCGCTGCGCGTCCTACGAGTCATTACGTCGCCGGCGTTGGTACCGGGCGGTAATTACCGTGCGGTAATCATGCCCGGGCGTGCCGTCAACGGAAAGGGAAATTATCGCATCGCCTCATAACGCCGCCGCGCGCCCTGCTGGCAGCCGTGACACCCCGGGCAAGTCGCCGAATCGAGCACTTCCAGGGCGTAGCCGGGGGGCGCCAGGTATGCCTATTGCCCGGCCGCCTAAAGCTGCAAAAACCAGTACAGGGGCGTTCATCGATGCGGCGCTGAGCTTAATCGCGATAACATCGCGCTGATGAGCTGCCGCGCATAGTCGGCCGTCCCGCGCCTTGAACTTTCGCGCGGGCCAGCTACGTTCAGGACGGCAATCGCGTGGTGCTCAACGAATTCTGAAGCCTCGAGAGCCGCAGTCTCGGCAGCCTTAACGCTCGCATCGATGGTAAGCACCGGCATTCCGGCATCCTCCGCAATTCTCAGCGTCTCCCGGGTGCCGCCAGAGAGCTCGCCGAAGAAAACGATCAGCGTGCCGTCTGCGTCCATTACGTTGCGCTTCGTGCGTGTGCGGTAGTTTGTCGTCTCGAGCTCAGTCAGCGGGTAGCGGTCAGGGATCGCGCCATCTTCGGCGCGCCGGCCGAACGGACATGAACCCCCGCACGGAAAGCCCGCGTCGAGAGCGGCATCGAGGGCGCCGCGATCTACGCCCGTTTGACCGCCGGAGATGATCTTCTTGAGCACGCGGCCTCGGTCAGACTACTCCGCATTCCAAAGTCGCCGCGGGCGTTGGAGAGCAGGGTTCGAACATTGAAGCAGAAATTTCTCGCCGCGAGCCTTCCTCGTTTGTGTACTTTCTGTGTAGTCGACCCGGCTTCATTCGCATCTGAGCAATTATCCGTAAGCGTGCAGACAGTTCACGGCCCCAAAGTAGTGACGACGGCGGCTCGCACTTCCTGTATCGTGTGCCGCTCTTTCGGAGATCATATGATGCAGTTCAAGACGTCGCACGTTACTACCCTGGCCGCTATCGCAGCTGTTTTTGCGCTGGCAGGCTGTTCCGATTTGCAGAATCGTGAAGATTTTGCGATGCAGCTGAAGAACAAGACGGAGCCGGAGGTCCTGAAATATGCGGGCAAGCCCGCGAATGTGGACGCCTCGGATCCGAAGCGCGTCGCCTGGATCTACAAGTCCAGAACGTTCGATGTGCCCACGCGCAAGACCGACCCAGAAACCGACGTGATTTTCAGCCCGTCGGCGGAAGACGGCAAACTGCACGTAGCCGAGGTGGTGTTCAAGTAGGCGCCTGAATCCGGCGCGGCTGCTTGGATTGAGCGAGAGCTGACCGACCGCGTCAGTAGAACATCACCGCCCCGCCGCAGTTCGAGCCTACGGGCGAGGTGGCCCACACGCCCGCGACGCTGTAGCAGTCGCTCGCTGTCGCGCTGACGCCGCCGCCGAGCTGCGCGCGAAAAGAGCCTTGCGTCGCATTGCCGTCGTCGATCTTGCGATCCACTTCGGCGAGTATGTCCGAAGGTATCTGCCCGCCGGTTTTCAGGTTGTGCCGCGTCTGCGGCGCAGTGCCGGCATAGCTCGCGTCGTATGCCACGTTGAGATATTGACCGAACGGATTGACGGGCGCGGAGGTGACCGTAAAAAGCGCGGCGCACGTGTATGCGCCGCCGATGAAGCCTGCTTTGGACATATGCTCCCACGCGAGTATGTTCTCGTTCCCCGCGACGACGATCTGACCGTTGCCGTCGCCGTTTCCGTTATTGCACACCGCGGTGGCAGCGATTCCGCTGATATTCGTGGTCGCGCTGATGTAATCACCGGGCAGCGCCCGAAACCTGTCGAGGAAGCCGAAGTACGCCGCCTTCGTGCCGTCCATCTGCTGGATGAGATTACGCACGCGCGCATTCTTGATGAGCTCCTGACCGCGCAATACGCCCGAGAGCAGAAGGCCCATGATAACGAGCACGATTGCAATTTCGATCAGCGTAAAGCCCGCATCGTGTTTACGCACCGGCCTCTCATGAGTTCGCAACATGCGGCGCCGTGCGCTCAGCGTTTTTCGAAGATCAGGTAGTAATTGTCGGTCAGGCCGACGCCGGTGATCTCCTGCCGCAGCCGGAAACCGGCCGCGTTCACTTCCTCCATGACTGTTTCCTTACCGGCGCGTACATGCTCCAGGCGTGACGGCGGGGATACGCCGGGTATGCGCTCGAAATCGATTACGACGAAGCGTCCGCCGGGCTTGAGCGCGCGATGTATCGAGGCGAGTATGGGAACGACCTGCTCGAAATGGTGATAGGTGTCGCTCGTAAAGACGATGTCGACGGCGCCTTCGGGCAAGCGGATGTCGTTATGCGCGCCGAGCAGGGTGCCGATGTTGGAGAATCCCTCGATTTTTGCGCGCTTTGCAATCGATTCCAGAAAGGAGGGCGAGATGTCGACCGCGACGACGCGTCCGCCGGCGCCCACCTGCCGCGCGAACAGCATCGTGAATAAGCCCGTGCCCGCGCCGACGTCGGCCACCGTCATCCCCGTGCTTATTCCGCTCGCGGTGACGATGCCCGATCGCTGCCGATAGATCTCGCGGCTCTCTCCCTCGAAGCGTTCGGCCCAGACGCCCGCGTCCGCTTTGTAGAAGCGGCTGTTGATGGCCGGATCGGCGCCCGTGATCGCGGGTGCCGCGGCCGCGACGCGCATCTGCGACAGCGCGGGTTGGCCTGATGCAGCGGCGAGCAGCAGCAGGCCGCCCAGCAGCCATGCCCTGGACATCGGCTTTTGCGAGTGCTCGTTCATGCTGCTTCGGTTGAGCGGCAGCCCCTCCGCGCCAGCTACGCGCCTTCGGCCGCTTCGGGATTCCACTGGCCTTTTCTCATGCGCGTGATCGTGATGCTCGCAAACACGCCGTTCGCAGTGAACGGATCGCCGTCTGAAAAAGCTTTTGCCTCTGCGCGGCTGCCGACGTTTACGACGAACAGACTCCCGATTGCAGCCGTGCCGTCGTCGTTCTGGGTCGCGCCTGCGAGAACCAGAATTTTTTTCTGGCTTTGCAGATATTCGCGGTGAGGCTTCAGCTGTTCTTCGCGCACCTTCGCAGTGTTCGGCTTGTCAACGCAGGAAATGGCCCATAGCATGAATGTCTCCCTTGAGGATTGCCGCTCGGCCGCTCCCCGCGAGAGCGCCGAGCTTTGCGTGATGATAGTGTAGTTCGGAATAAGCAGGACCTTGCCGCGCATGTGGCTCAACTCCAAGATGAGTGAAACGTTGCACTACGAACCGAATGACCCCAGCGCGTTGCGGCGGCAGAACCGCCTGCTTGGAGCCGCGTTGGCGCTGAGTGTCGCAGTACACGCGGCGGCGATCGCCTGGTTGCCTGGCACGCGCGATAAGGCCCAATCGTTATTGACGCGGACGCTGGAAGTCGTCCTGGTCAAGCCACCCGAGCCTGTGCCGATGCGCGAGACTCAGCCTGAACCCAAACCGCGGGTCGAACCCACTGTCAAGCCGCGCGAAGAGCGCAAGGTCAGCGTCGTGACCAAATCGCGCGTCGCGGCCGAGACGCAGCCGGTGCTCGCGCTGCCTGTTGCTGCGCCGACGACCGAGGCGGCGCTACCGGTAGTGCCGCCGAGTGCCGAGGTCGCGCCCCCCGCAACTGATTCGAAGCCCAGCGTCGCCGCGACCACGGCGCCTGCGGGACCTCCGCGCGATAAAGTTGCAACGGCTCCTGCGATCTTCAACGCGGCGTATCTGCGCAACACGCCGCCGCGGTATCCGCTGATCGCGCGGCGCAACGGTGTGGAAGGCACGGTGCGCCTGAAAGTATTCGTGACGCGCGAAGGCCGTCCCGCCGATGTGCAGCTCGATCAGAGCAGCGGTTCGGCCGCGCTCGACACCGCCGCGTTCGATGCCGTGAAGACCTGGCAATTCGTCCCGGCGCGACGCGGCCAGGAAGCGATCGAGTCGTGGGTCGTCGTGCCCGTCGTTTTCAAGCTCGAAAACAACTCCTGACGCCGAGCGTCTTTCAAAAACGTACGCTGAATCCCGCCAGTGCCGACCAGTCGGCGGTGAGCTGCACCCCGTTGACGTGCTGATACAACGGTTTCTGCACGAAGGCATAGATCTGCGCGTTTTTTGCCACGGCGTAGCTCACGCCCGGACTCAAGTACACGAAGCGTCCGCCGGTGTCGTCGGGCTCCGACTCGCGTCCGGCATCTCGCGAGCGGTACAGCGTGTTCAACTGCAGCATGAGGCCGATGCGATCGGTCGCTTCGTACCGGTAACCCACGTCGAGCGACAGGCGCCGCCCGGAACGATAGTCAGCGCGATAGTCGAGCGGCGTCTGCCACAGCGTCTGCACGAACCACGATGATGAAAACGCCGGCACGACATGGCTATAGAACGCGCCCAGCAGCAGATCGGTCGTTCCGGTGCCGGGCTGCAGCGAGCGTTCGGCCAGCGCGCCCGCCGCGTTGCGTACGTCGAAATCACCTGTGGGAAGCTTGAGGCCGAAGCTGAGGCCGAAGAACGAGAGCTGCTGCTTTTCGGTGTTTTCCCGCATCCACTGCCGACGCCCGAGCACGCGCGTATCGCCGACGCGCGTGAAGTCCCACCGTTCGAGAAGCTGCGCCCCGCCGTGGTTGTGAATGTGCTCGTGCGTCGGGTGCAGTAACGGGAGTGTGATTGCGACGCCCCAATCCTGATTGAACGTGTAATCGAGGGTCGCCAGCCAATTGCGATTGATCGTGCGCAGCTCGTCGTGGTGGCGGCGGATCTCTCCGAAGCCGATACGCCTGCTTGCGGTCACCGGCTGATCCTGATCGATGTACTCGAAGCGCAGGTCCAGACGCAGCCCCGGTTCAGGCGCAAGACCTTGCAGGTTCCAGTTGGTGTTGACCATACAGAACGCGCTGCCGCACGAAGCGAGAGCGCGGTCGTGGATAATCGAAGCCGCGCACACGGCGATCGCGAATACCGCGAAAGGCGGCGCGCGCCAGGCGAACTTGGCCATGCTGTATCTCCAAAGTCGTGTACTGCAGGACACGGCTGCGCGCACACAGCGCAGCACGTCACAGAACAACGCTCGTGCTAGATGGAGATCGGAGGCGCGCGCGGCGGCGCGGAGATGAGGACCGTGGAGCGCGGCACTGGTGAAGCCGCGCGCGCCCGGTTGTCAATGCGGCGCGGGACGACGAACCAAAGCGCGTAAGACGCGGCAATGACGGCCATCGCCGCGTCGCTCAACGCAGCGCGGCCTACGCAGCAGCAACCGCCGCCGGACCCCGCGGGGCAATGGAATGGCACGGTGACGCCGCTGACCGAATCAGCATAACGCTCGGTCACGACACGTTCGCTGCCGGCGACTTCAGACTGTTGCGAAAGATGCGCAGCGCGCGGGCCTGAGCCGCCGTGTGAAATGCTGTGCGCATACGCAGAGCTCGCTGCCGCGCTAGTCAGCGCGACCAGTATCGCGACCCTGAATATCGCGAATGCTCTGTAAGGGGCGAAGAACACAACCCATTATCCCTCAAACGTGCTCCGGTAAACACCGGTAAGCCGTCGCCCAATCCGTGGGCGTTCGCGGCCGCATCGCCAAAGCGCGGTATGCTCGGTTTTTTCAAACGCGCCCGGCTTCCTATGGAATTGCTCGTTCTGTTCTTTCTGTTCATGCTGAACGGCCTCTTCTCGATGTCCGAGATGGCGGTGGTGTCCTCGCGCAAGGCGCGGCTCCAGCAACTTTTCGACGAAGGCCACGCGGGGGCCGGGGCTGCGCTCGAGCTTGCAAACGATCCCAGCCACTTTCTTTCGACGATCCAGGTCGGCATCACAGTCATCGGCATCAGCAGCGGTGTGTTCGGCGAGGCACGGCTGAGCGCGCACGTCACCGAGTGGCTCGCACAATGGCCGCTGCTCGCGCCTCACGCGCACGGGATCGCAGTCACTCTCGTTGTCGTCGGCATCACCATCGGCTCGCTATTGATCGGCGAGCTCGTGCCGAAGCGGCTCGCGCTCATGAATCCGGAAGCGGTCGCGAGCGCTGCCGCCAAACCGATGAAGTGGCTCTCGCTCATCGTGTATCCCGTTGTGCGCGCGCTCACTTTCGCGACCGAAGGCATGCTGCGCCTGCTCGGCCGGCACGCGGTGACGAGCCCTCCGGTTTCGGAAGAGGAAATACGCGTGTTGATGGAGCAGGGCGCGGAAGCCGGCGTCTTCGAAGAGCACGAGCACCGGCTCGTGTCGCGTGTCTTCCGCATGGACGATTTGCGGGCG
>DATLEF010000201.1:0-2079 GCA_035525455.1 Burkholderiales bacterium | reverse complement strand
GCTCTGCGTGCGGTAGCGCCCGATGGCGTCAAAATTCTCCGTGGACAAACCCACGGGATCCATCAGCGCGTGGCAGCTCGCGCACACGGCATTGGCGCGATGCTGCACCATGCGCTCGCGCACCGTCAGAATTTTCTCGCCCGGATTGTTTTCCGGCAACGGCGGCACGTTCACCGGCGGCGGCGGTACGGGCGTGCCGAGCAGGTTCTCCAGAATCCACTTCCCGCGGCGCACCGGCGACGTCCGGTTCGCGTACGAGGTGACCGTCATGATGCTGCCTTGGCCGAGCAACCCGCCGCGCACGTGATTGCTACCGAGCTCAACGCGTCTGAAATGGCTGCCGTACACGTTCGGAATGTCGTAATGCTTCGCGAGCCGCTCATTCACGAACGTGTAATCAGCGCGGAGCAGATCGAGGACGCTGCGGTCTTCCTGCAACACGCTCTGGAACAGCATCTCGGTTTCGCGCCGGAACGCCTGGCGAAGGTTGTCGTCGAAGTCAGGAAACAGCCGGTTATCGGGCTTGTGCGCGTCGAGATTGCGCAGGTAGAGCCACTGCGCGGCGAAGTTGGTCACCAGCGCATCCGCCCGCTTGTCGGCGAGCATGCGGCGTACCTGTTGCTCCAGCACCGCGGAATCCTTGAGACGCCCCTTGATCGCGATGTCGAGCAGCTGATCGTCGGGAATGCTGCTCCACAGAAAGAACGACAGCCGCGATGCCAGTTCGAGATCGTCGAGACGATAGACGCCGGTCCGGCTCAAGCCGGACACTACCGACGTCTGTGTCTGTGCCGATGTCTGCGCCGATGTCTGTGCCGACGTCCGTGCCACGGTAGTGTCCGCCTTCAGGCGGACCGTCTCAGGCTCGCGCTCGATGCGGAACAGAAACGCGGGGCTCGTCAGCATCGCGCGAAGCGCCATCTCGACGCCGTGCTCGAAGCTGCCGTCAGCGCGCCCTTCCTTGTAGAAATCGAGGAGCGTCTGCACTTCAGCCGCGGTCGCCGGACGACGATACGCGCGGCGCGCCATTGTCGAGAGAATGCTTTTCGCGCACGAGGCTTCCGCGCTAGAACTCGCGGGCCGGCACGAAAAAATGCGCTTCCGGCTCGGCGTCTCGCCAACGCCGTCCGCGTTGAACGGCCCCGCGATTGAGACACTGTAAAGCGCGGGCTGCGTTCGCGGCGTGCGATCGCTGTTGTAGCTCGCGAGATACGGCTGCCGCTCGGTTTCAATGAGCGCCGAGGGCCTTTTGATAAATGCGACCTGCACGACATGAGGTCCGGCTGTCACACGTGTCCTCAGGTTGAGGTGCGCATCGGCAGCCTGCTCTGGCGCGTACTGTGGCGCGACCGCATCCTGCTGCGCCGCACGCGGCGCGGGCTTCAGCGTGAAGATCTGCTGCCGGACGCCGTCGACGCTGACCTCGACCTGATGCGGCTCGTTGAGCCCTTCAATCAACTCGTTGCGATCGCGCGTCAGTCGAAGCTCGAATTGATACTCGCCGTCTGCCGGAAACGTGTAGCGCACGCTCGTGCCGGCACGCGTACCGAAGGGCTGACCGTCGAAGTGGTCGTCCTGCGTCAGATCGGGCGGAAGCACGACCGTTTCCTGACCTGGCGACCGAACGGGGGTGCCCACGGCAAGACGGCTGATTTTCTGCGCGGCCGACAAGTACCGCTCGAGCAGCATGGGCGAGAGTCCGCCGACGCTGATGTTGTCGAAGCCGTGGCTCGAGTCATCGCTCGGCAGCATGGTTTCGACATCGATTTCCACATCGAGCAGATCGCGAATCGCGTTCTGATACTCGGTGCGATTCAGTCGGCGAAAGGTATCGGTGCGCCCCGGCTCGGGGTGCGCGGCGGCTACGCGATCGAGCGAGGTCTCGAGATTCGCAATAACGCTGTCATACACCGCTTCACTCGGGCGGGGACGACCGGCGGGAGGCATCGACCGAGCGCGCAGCTTGCGCACCACAAGCTCCCAGCGGGCAGCATCGGGCGCGACATTCGTCGCGTCGAGGTTACTCAGAACGAAGTTTCCCTGCTTCGATTTCTCGTTATGACAGCTCGCGCAATACCG
>DATLEF010000194.1:0-55668 GCA_035525455.1 Burkholderiales bacterium | reverse complement strand
ATCGCGAAGGCCATCAGGACGAATAAGAGCGCCATACCGACCTGCTGCCCGATTTCGATGGCCTTCTCCGACACCGGACGGCCCTTGAAAAGTTCGAGCATATAATACATTAAATGACCCCCATCCAATAACGGAACGGGGAGCAGGTTCAGCACGCCAAGGCTGATGCTGATGAGCGCAATGAACAGCAGGTAGGAGATCCATCCGTTTTGCGCCGACTGCCCGGCATAATCCGCGATCGTGATCGGCCCGCTCAGGTTCTTCAGCGACACTTCACCGACGATCATCTTGCCGAGCATTTGCAGACTGAAGACCGACGTGTCCCAGGTCTTGTAGAGGGCCTTTGCAATGCTCTTGAAAGGCCCGTATCTGACTTCGGTCATCAATTCGGCATACGCTTCGCGTTCGACTTTCGGTCCCGCGCCTATCCTGCCGACTGCCTTGCCGCTCTCGGTGTAGACCTCAGGCGTCACGGTCAAAACTACAGCGGCGCCTGCGCGCTGCACTTCGATCATCAGCTGCTCGCCCGGATGCGCGCGCACGGCCGACACCACGTCCTCCCACGCGCTGATACGCCGGTTATTGATCGCCGATATCACGTCGCCGGCACGCAGTCCCGCGCGCTGTCCGGCGCCCCCGGCGACCAGGTTACCGATGACGGGGGCAAGCGCGGGCTGATATCGCGTAAGCCCGAGTGCGCGCAGAAAATCGCTATCGAGATCGGCCGCCGTAAGGTGACTCAGATCGAGCTCGCGCGATTGAAGCTCCCCGCCACGCGTGCGCACCGTTACCACGGCACGTTCCTTTTGCACCGCGCGTTGCAGCAATATCCAGCGCGCGTCCTGCCATGTGTCAGCGGTATCTTCCCCTACACGGGTGATGGTATCGCCGGGCTTGAAGCCCGCCGCTGCGGCAGGTGTGCCCTGCTCCACCGGGCCGACGATCGGTTTCATGCCTGGAACGCCGTGCATGAAAAGCAGCCAATAGAGGAGCACCGCGAGCACGAAATTGGCAGTCGGGCCGGCAAGCACGATGGCAAAGCGTCTGCCCACGGTCTGACGGTTGAACGCGCGGTGCGCCTCCTGCGCATCGACGGGCCCTTCGCGTTCGTCGAGCATCTTGACGTAGCCGCCCAGCGGAAACGCCGCGATGACCCATTCGGTCCGATCCGGGCCGCGCGCCCTCGACCATAACGGCCGCCCAAAGCCGACCGAGAATCGCAACACTTTGACGTTGCAAAGGCGCGCCACCCAGTAGTGGCCGAGCTCGTGGATGACGATGAGCACACCAAGCGTCACGAGAAAAGCGAGCGTGGTGTGCACGAACGTCACGAGCACGCCTCGGAGCTGTGATCCCTGTTTGCCAGCGGCGCGAGCGGCTTTGCGCCGGAGGGAGCGTGCCACGAGCGCTGCGCGAGACAGCGTTCCGCGCATGCGCGCGCTGCCCGGTCTGCCGCAAGAACGTCATCGAGGCTTTCGACAGGGCCGCTTTCGCAAAGCTTGAGCACCGCCTGCAGGAGCTGCGGGATATCCATATAGCCGATTTCGCCGGCGAGAAAACGGGCGACTGCGACTTCGTTGGCCGCATTGAGGATCGCCGGCGCAGCACCCCCTGCTTCGAGCGCTTCGTAGGCAAGCCGCAGGCACGGAAAACGGGCGATGTCCGGCGTTGTGAAGTGCAATGCACCCACGCGCGCAAGATCGAGAAAGTCGACTCCGGCGGCGATGCGCTCGGGAAAACCGAGGGCATGAGCAATCGGCGTTCGCATATCGGGATTCCCGAGCTGCGCAATCACCGAGCCGTCGCTGTATTCGACGAGCGAATGCACGACGCTCTCCGGATGAATGAGAACTTCGATCTGATGCGGCTGGGCATTGAAAAGCCAGCGCGCCTCGATCACTTCGAGTCCCTTGTTCATCATGGTCGCCGAATCGACCGAGATCTTGCGTCCCATGGTCCAGTTCGGATGTGCGCATGCCGCATCCGGCGTGACGTCCGCGAGCTCGTCGGTTGGAGTGAGGCGGAACGGGCCGCCTGAGGCCGTGAGCAGAATACGTCTGACCCCCACGGCCGCAAGATCGCCGCTGAAGCTTGCGGGCAGCGCCTGAAAGATCGCGTTGTGTTCGCTGTCGATGGGCAGCAGCGTGGCGCCTCCCGCGCGCGCGGCCTGCATGAGCACTGCACCCGCCGTTACCAGCGCTTCCTTGTTGGCGAGCAGCAGCTTCTTGCCGGAGCGCGCTGCGGCAAGCGCGGGTTTCAGTCCGGCGATGCCGACGATCGCGGCCATCACGGTGTCGACCTCGGACAGACTCGCGACGCGCTCGAGCGCCTCATCATCGCACAGGACTTCCGTGTCAATCCCGGCGTCCTTGAACCTGCGTGCGAGTGCATCTGCCGCGTGCGGTTGGGACAGGACGGCGAAGCGCGGGCGATGGAGCAGACATTGTGCAAACAGGACGTCGGCGCGAGCGCGCGCGCTCAAAGCGATCACGCGGAAACGTTCGGGATGCCGTGCGACAACGTCGAGCGTACTCACGCCTACGCTGCCCGTTGAGCCCAGTATGGTAAGTGACTGTCGCGTTGGCATAACGTCAGGGGATCAGCGCAGATAGTACGCCAGCGCGGCCGCCGGCATCGTTGCGGTGAGACCGTCGATGCGATCGAGCACGCCGCCATGACCGGGCAGGAGCTTCCCACTGTCCTTCACCCCGGCCTGCCGCTTCAAAAGCGATTCGAAGAGGTCGCCTTCGACGCTCAAGGCGAGCACGATCAAAAAGACGAGGAGGCCCCATCCGCCTTCGAAATAGCGCTGATCGGGCGCGAGCGTCACGAGCAGCACGCCATAGTAGAGCGCCACGGCAATCGCCGCACCGAACGCGCCCTCCCACGTTTTTCCAGGACTGATGCGTGGGGCGAGCTTGTGACGACCCCAGCGCTTGCCCGCGAGGTATGCCGCCGTGTCCGCGATCCACACAATACCCAGGAAACCCAGCAATGCCCAAGGCGCGGCCTGCAGGCGCACGAGCGCGAGCCACATCGGCACCAGCGCAATCCACCCGGCCGCACCAAGCGTGAACGCATCGCGCGCAGCCCATCGAGTGCCCAGCCACCAGGGTGCGGCTGCGAACCAGAAAATGCAGCTCACCGCAAAAACAATCAGGTCGACCCGGGATGATTCGAAGTAAGCGGGCGCCACATAGAAAAGCGCCAGCGCTGAGCTCAGCGCGATGGCGGTATATACGATGCGCATGGGATGGGTGTAACGGGCGAGACCGGCCCACTCCCAGCTTGCGATGCCGAGCACCGGTAACAGGAAAAGCGCCCACAACGCGCGCGGCAGAAAAAGAAGCGCGCCCGCGAATATCGGCAATGCGACGAGAACGGTGAGCAGGCGCGTCATGAACATCTGGCGGGCGTCCCTGCTATGCAGTCGCGGCTGATGCCGTCAGCCTGCGTGCGCGCGGGCGATTCTGCGACCCGCCTGCAGTTGTTCGCTGGTGCGGCCGAAGCGCCGCTCGCGCTCCTGATAGGACAGGATCGCGCGATCGAGCTCGTCTGCGCCGAAATCGGGCCAGAGCGTGTCGGTGAAATAAAGCTCCGTATAGGCAAGCTGCCACAGCAGAAAATTACTGATGCGCTGCTCGCCTCCGGTGCGCACGAAAAGATCGGGCTCGGGCGCATAGCTCATGGCGAAGTACGGTGCGAGATCGCTCTCCGTAAAGCCCGAAACGGCCGGCGGCCGTTCTTTCAGCATGCGATTCATCGCCTGGAGTATGTCCCAGCGGCCGCCGTAGTTCGCGGCGATCGTGAGCTGCAGCCGGTCGTTAGCGGCCGTACGCGCTTCGGCGTCCGCCACCAGACGCACGATGCGCGGCTCGAACCGCGTGAGATCGCCGACTGCCCGGAAGCGCACGCCATGCGCGTGCAACTTTTCGATTTCCTGCTCGAGCGCCGCTACGAAGAGCTGCATCAGGAATTTGACTTCGTCCTGCGGCCGCCGCCAATTCTCGCTGCTGAAAGCGAAGAGCGTCAGGTAGTCGACACCGCGCTCGACGCACGCTTTCACCGTCGCGCGCACGGCTTCCAACCCGCGCTTGTGGCCGGCGACACGCGGCAGAAAGCGCTGTTTCGCCCAGCGGCCATTGCCGTCCATGATGATCGCGACGTGCCGCGGAATCGCCCCGGCTTCCGGTATCGTCGCGGTAGAGCTCACGTGTGCGCTCACGGTCAGATCGCCATCAGGTCGGTTTCTTTCGCCTGGAGCATCTTGTCGATCTCGGCGATGTAGCGATCGGTCAGCTTCTGCACGTCGTCCTGCGCCCGCCGCTCCTCGTCCTCGGCGACTTTCTTCTGCTTGAGCAGCTCTTTCAACTGATGGATCGCATCGCGGCGCACGTTGCGCACGGCGACGCGGGCGTTCTCACCTTCCTTGTGGACCACCTTGATCAAATCCTTGCGCCGCTCTTCGGTGAGGGCCGGCATCGGCACCCGCACGGTTTCGCCCATCGACGACGGATTCAAGCCGAGATCCGAATCGCGTATCGCTTTCTCGACTGCCTGGGCCATTTTCTTTTCCCAGGGCGTCACGACTATCGTGCGCGCATCGAGCAGCGTCACGTTCGCCACCTGAGGAATAGGGGTCGGCGTTCCGTAATAATCGACTGTCACGTGATCCAGCAGGCCCGTGTGCGCGCGGCCCGTGCGCACTTTCGCGAGATCGTTTCTCAGCGCTTCCATGCTCTTCTTCATTTTCTGCTCGGCCGTTTTCTTGACATCGGCAATCATGCTCCACTCCTTAACCGGCTGTGGCCAGCCAACTCAAACATGGACCAGTGTTCCTTCGGCTTCCCCCATCACCACGCGTTTCAACGCGTGCGGCTTGAATATGCTGAAGACGTTGATCGGCAGCTTCTGGTCCCGACACAGGGTAAGCGCCGTCGCGTCCATCACTTTGAGGTTCTTGATGATCGCCTCGTCGAATGTGATGTCCTTGTAGCGCATCGCGTCGGAGTGCGTATTCGGGTCGTCGGTATAGACGCCGTCGACCTTCGTCGCCTTCAGCACGAGCTCCACGTTCATTTCCATGCCGCGCAGCGCCGCTGCAGTGTCCGTGGTGAAAAACGGATTGCCGGTGCCTGCTGCGAATATGACGATTTTGCCCTCTTCCAGGTAACGCATGGCTTTGCCGCGAATATAGGGCTCCACCACCTGTTCGATGTTGAGTGCCGACTGTACGCGGCTGATGAGGTTCACTCTGCGCATCGCGTCCTGGAGCGCCAGAGCGTTCATGACCGTTGCCAGCATGCCCATGTAGTCCGCGGTCGCGCGGTCCATGTGCGACGCCGCGGGCGCCACGCCGCGAAAAATGTTGCCTCCGCCGATCACCACGGCGACTTCGACGCCGAGGGCTGCGACTTCGGCGATCTCCGCCACGATACGCTCGATGGTCTCGCGGTTGATGCCGTAGGTGTCGTTACCAAGCAGCGCTTCGCCGCTCAGCTTGAGCAGGATGCGTTTGTATGCGGGTTTTTCTGGCATGTGCGGTTTTGGCTGAGGCGCGCGGATTCTCTTATCAGGAAGGCTGCGGGCTTCCCTGCTCCGCCTTGCCGACCTGAGCCATGACTTCCGCTGCGAAATCGTCTTTGCGCTTCTCTATGCCTTCGCCGACGACATACAGGGTGAAAGCGGCGACCGACGCGTTTTTCGCTTTCAGCAGATCGGCCACGGTTTGCTTGTCGTTTTTCACGAACGGCTGGCCGAGCAGCGTCACCTCCTTCAGAAACTTGGCTACGGCACCTTCGACCATTTTCTCGACGATATTCGCGGGCTTCCCTGATTCCGCCGCTTTTGCGGCAGCGATTTCGCGCTCTTTACGCACGACTTCAGCGGACACGTCGTCGCGCGACAACGCGAGCGGCTTGCTCGCTGCGACATGCATCGCAATATCCCGGGCAAGCGTTTCGTCGCCGCCGACGACATCCACCATGACGCCGATCTTGGCGCCGCCATGTATGTAGCTTGCCAGGCGGCCTTCCGCATCAAAGCGTCTGAAACGGCGCAGCGAGAGGTTCTCACCGATTTTTCCAACGAGGGCCGCACGCCGCGCTTCCACCGTCGCGCCGTCCAGTGCGAGCTGCGAGAGCGTCGGCACATCAGCGGGTTTTTCATTCGCGACCAGGCGCGCGAGCGCCCCCGCGAAAGCCAGGAACTCGTCGTTCTTCGCAACGAAATCCGTTTCGCAATTGACCTCGATGATGGCGCCCGCTTTCGCGTCCGGCGCGATGTACGCGGCGACCACACCCTCGGCTGCCACCCGCGAGGCTGCCTTGCTCGCTTTGTTGCCGAGCTTGATGCGCAATATCTCTTCGGCCTTGGCCAGGTCGCCGGCTGCTTCCGTAAGCGCTTTTTTGCATTCCATCATCGGCGCATCGGTTTTTTCGCGCAGCTCGCGAACCATGCCTGCGGTTACTTCCGCCATTTACCTGTCTCCGCTAATTAAAAAAAAGGGGCTTAAGTGCCCCTTGGTAAACCTCAGAGGTTTCTTGACATGTCGAAACGATCCCTCAACGCGCCTCTTCTTCCGTCTCCTCGACTTCGACGAACTCGTCGCCGCCGGTCACGATCTCTTTCAGGCTGTCGTTACGGCCCTCGAGATAGGCGTCGGCAATGCCACGCGCGTACAGGCGAATCGCCCGGCTCGAGTCGTCATTACCGGGAATCACGTAATCCACGCGTTCCGGGCTGTGGTTGGTGTCGACGACGCCGATCACAGGAATACCCAGCTTGTTGGCTTCGGCTATGGCATTTTTCTGATAGCCGACGTCGATGACGAACATCGCATCCGGCACGCCGTTCATGTCCTTGATGCCACCCAGGCTGCGCTCGTGCTTGGTCATCTCACGCTGGTAACGCAGCGCTTCCTTCTTCGGCAGCTTGTCGAATGTGCCGTCGAGCTGCATCTGATCCATATCCTTCAGCCGTTTGATCGATTGCTTGACCGTCTTGTAGTTGGTCAGCATGCCGCCAAGCCAGCGATAATCGACGTAGGGCGCGCCGCAACGCTGTGCTTCCTCGCGTATGATCTCGCGCGCCTGACGTTTCGTTCCGACAAACAGGACGGTACCTTTGTTGGTCGCGATCTGCCGCACGAACTTGATCGCGTCCTGGTACATCGCCAGAGTTTTTTCAAGATTGACGATGTGGATCTTGTTGCGATGGCCGAAAATATACGGGGCCATTCGCGGGTTCCAGTAACGGGTTTGATGTCCGAAATGGACGCCCGCCTCCAGCATTTCACGCATGGTGACTGACATACTGCACGACTCCTAGCAAGGGTTAAGCCTCCATCCGCCGAATACCGCGCGATGCAACACGCAGCACCCTGTTGACCGCGGCAGATGTGCGAAATCGGTCTGCTCTCTGTTAAGCTGCCTTCAAGCTTCAAACCGGCAGCGAGGGCGACCGTGTCGGCCGCTCATAGCGCGACCTAACCGCTTATTTTAGCACTGTAAGTACCCCCCTCTCAAGCATCACGCCGCGACCGCCTCCGGGCGCCATTGGCGCCCCGTTTCTGGCGTACAATCGGGTTGCCTGCAAAACCAAGCACTTGGAATTCGTGCCCGGCCTGTGGCCGGTCCCTTCATGTCTGTCACGCTGAAAACCTCCGAAGACATCGCAAAAATGCGCGTGGCCGGGCGACTCGCGTCCGAGGTCCTCGATTACATCGGCCCGTTCGTGAAGCCCGGCGTGACCACCGGCGAGATCGACCGTCTCTGCCACGCTTACATCGTCGAAGAACAGCGGGCAACGCCGGCGCCGCTCAATTATGCTCCGCCGGGTTATCAGCCTTATCCGAAATCGATCTGCACCTCGGTCAACCACGTCGTGTGCCACGGCGTGCCCGGCGAGAAAAAGTTGAAGCCGGGCGACGTGGTCAACATCGATATCACCGTTATCAAGGATGGCTTTCACGGCGATACCAGCCGCATGTTCTACGTGGGCCAACCGTCGATCCAGGCGCGCCGATTGTGCGAAGTGACCTACGAATGCATGTGGCGCGGCATCGAAGCGGTGAAGGCCGGCGCACAGCTCGGCGACATCGGCCATGCAATACAAAGCTACGCGGAGCAACACGGTTTCAGCGTGGTGCGCGAATTCTGCGGCCACGGCATCGGGCGCAAGTTTCATGAGGAGCCGCAGGTCCTGCACTATGGCCGTCCCGGCAGCGGGCTCCGACTCGAAGCGGGCATGATATTCACGGTCGAGCCGATGATTAACGCGGGCAAAGCCGATATCCGGCAACTCGCCGACGGCTGGACGATCGTCACCAAAGACCACAGCCTGTCCGCGCAGTGGGAACACACAGTCCTCGTCACAGCTGCGGGCTATGAAGTCCTCACCGTGTCGACCGGC
The DNA here is from genome assembly GCA_035525455.1 of Burkholderiales bacterium. Lineage (GTDB taxonomy): Bacteria > Pseudomonadota > Gammaproteobacteria > Burkholderiales > SG8-41 > JAQGMV01. Next base: position 47,256 of record DATLEF010000194.1, on the reverse strand, counting down.
ACCCCGGCCCGGCCGCAACCTCTGACGGTCTGACTGATGAGCGCCTCCGCGATCGCGGCAAAGGGCGCGCCCTCTTCGAGCCCCGACTGGAAACAACGGCTCGCCTCCGAGCGCCGCGAGGCACGCGAGCGTTTTCTTGCACATCCATCCCCTCCCGAGTTGCTGCGGCGCCTGCGCGCGGCGGTTGACCGCGAACTGCGCGCGGTCTGGAAAAGTTGCGCGCTGCCTCCCGGACCCGCGCTGCTGGCGGTCGGCGGTTACGGACGTGGCGAGCTTTATCCCCGCTCGGACGTCGACTTGCTCGTCCTGCTGCCGCATCCCGCGGACGCCGCGTTAGAGCGCCAGCTCGAGCAGTTGATCGGCATGTTGTGGGACATCGGCCTCGAAGTCGGCCACAGCGTGCGCACGATCGAGGAGTGCGTCGGGCTCGCAGCTGAGGACATCACGGTCCAGACGACATTGCTCGAATCGCGATTGCTCGCGGGCAGCCGTGAGCTTTTTCGCCGCTTCGTGACAGCAACCTCGAGCGCGCTGGAACCCCAGCTTTTTCTCGACGCCAAGCAGCTCGAGCAACAGCAGCGGCATGCCCGCTACCACGAAACGAACCTGGAACCGAACATCAAGGAAAGCGCCGGCGGGTTGCGGGACCTGCAAACGATATTGTGGATCGCGCGTGCGGCGAACCTTGGCAAGAGCTGGAGCGAGCTTGCACGCCGCAACCTGATCGCGGCTCTCGAAGCACACGAAATCAGACGCCACGAGCTATTTCTGCAGACGCTGCGCATCCGGCTGCACTATCTCGCAGAGCGCCGCGAAGACCGTTTGCTTTTCGATTATCAATCGGCTCTGGCGGCGCAGCTCGGCATCCGCGATCAACCGAACCGCCTCGCCAGCGAGCAGCTCATGCAGCGCTATTACCGTGCGGCGCGGGCGGTCAAGCAGCTCAATACGATCGTCCTGCAGAACCTCACTTCGCTCATCGCGCCGCAAATGGACCGCGAGTTTCATCCGATCAACGAGCGCTTCGGCATGCGGGGCGAACTGCTCGAGGCGGCAAGTAACGATTTGTTCGGGCGTGAGCCGGGGGCGCTGCTCGAGACCTTCACGCTCCTCCAGCAACATCACGAGCTCAAAGGCATCGCTGCGGGAACGCTGCGTGCGCTCTGGCGCAGCCGCAGCCTTCTCGACAAGCGCTTTCGCGCCAAGCAGGAGCACCGCGAGCTTTTCATGCAGATCCTGACGAGCCCATCGCGCGTGCACCGCGAGCTGCAACGCATGAATCAGTACGGCATCCTTGGCCGCTACGTACCCGCATTCGGCCGCATCGTCGGGCAGATGCAGCACGACCTGTATCACGTCTATACCGTAGACGAGCACATACTCAAAGTCATCCGCAACCTGCGTCGCTTTGCCGTCCCGGAGCTCGCGCACGAGTTTCCGTTGTGCAGCCGGCTCATGAGCGATTTTGCGCGGCCGGAAGTGCTTTATCTTGGAGGGCTTTTCCACGACATTGCAAAAGGCCGAGGCGGCGATCATTCCGAGCTCGGCGCGGTCGACGCGCAGATCTTCGCACGTGCACATGGGCTCGATCGTGAAGATGCCGGGCTTGTCTCCTGGCTCGTCGCGAACCATCTGGTCATGTCGTCAACCGCACAGAAACAGGACATCAGCGATCCCGATGTCGTGCGCGCTTTCGCCGAACGCGTGCAAAACGAGCGGCGCCTGGCAGCGCTCTACCTGTTGACCGTCGCAGACATACGCGGGACCAGTCCCAAAGTGTGGAATGCCTGGAAAGGAAAGCTTCTCGAGGATCTGTTTCATCTCACGCGCCGTCTTTTTGCCGGACAGGGCGCGAGTCTCGAGAGCAGCGTGCAGGCGCGGCAGGAAGAGGCGCAATCGAAGCTGCGTCTCTATGCGCTGCCTGAGCATGCACACGACAAACTGTGGGCTCAGCTCGACACCGCGTACTTCCTGCGGCACGACCCGCAGGAGATCGCGTGGCACACGCGTCTGCTCTATTACCGCACCGACACGGACGTGCCGGTGGTGAAAGCCCGCCTTTCTCCCGCGGGCGAAGGCTTGCAGGTGATGATCTACGTGAGGGACCAAAAAGAGCTCTTCGCGCGCATCTGCAGCTTTTTCGAAAGCATCAGCTACGATATTCACGAAGCAAAGGTCTACACGACACGTCGCGGCTATGCGTTGGACACGTTTCAAGTGCAGGATCCCGACAACAGCCGTCCGCGCTATCGCGACATCATGAGTTACATCGAGTACGAGCTCTCGGAGCGGCTGCTGCACAAACCGCCGCTGCCGGCGCTGCCCAAGCCGCGGCTCAACCGCCAGCTGAGGCATTTCCCGATCTCACCGGAAGTGAATATTCAACCCGACGACAGAGGCACGTACCAGGTCCTCTCGCTGATCGCGGGCGATCGACCAGGTCTCCTGTCGCGCATCGCGCGCGTGCTGACGACATACGATGTCAATCTGCATAATGCAAAAATCAATACGCTGGGTGCGCGCGCCGAAGACGTTTTCCTCATCACCGGCGCGGTACTGCACGATGCAAAGCGCGTGGTGCGCTTCGAAGCCGATTTGATCGAGCAATTGCGCACGTGAGGCGCACGTGAGCGAGCAGCCGGGAATGCGCGCTGCTTTCTGCGAATTGACCAGCAGCAGCCTGATTTCCTTCAGCGGGGAAGACGCGGCTTCTTTTCTGCACGGGCAGTTGACGAGCGATATTGCAGGACTGCGCGCGCCGGCCACGCAATATGCCGGATACTGCTCGGCCAAAGGGCGTCTGCTCGCGACTTTTCTGGTGTGGCGTCTGGAAGGCGAGATACTTCTACAGCTCCCGCGGGTGCTGCACGATGCGCTGCAATCGAGGCTCGTCAAGTACGTGCTTCGCGCGCGCGTCAAGGTCACCGACGCAAGCAAGCGGTTTGCCCTGTTTGGCCTCGCCGATGCTGACGCTGCTGACATCCGCATGGCAGCGTTGAATTCGACGCTGCCCCATGTCGCGCACCAGGTCGTGCCGCTGGAGACAGGCGCTCTAACGCTACTGCCTCTGCAGCGCTACCTCCTGCTTGTGCATGAGGCTCGCGCTGACGATGTTCGCGTGAATCTGGAAAAGGTTGCGGAAGAGCGCGACGAGAGCCTATGGCAGAGCCTCGACATCGAGGCCGGGATACCGCTGATCACGCCGCACACTCAAGACGAGTACGTGCCGCAAATGGTGAATCTCGACCTGATCGGCGGCGTGAGTTATACGAAAGGCTGCTATCCGGGCCAGGAAATCGTCGCGCGCACGCACTATCTCGGGCGGCTGAAACAGCGCATGTACCACGCGCGCGTGGCGACGCACGAGCGGCCTGCTGCCGGCGACGCCTTGTACAGCAGGGAGTTCGGACCGGACCAGGCGAGCGGAAAAATCCTGTCGGCTGCGAGCACCGCGCACGACGGTGCCTACGACGCGCTCGCAGTGATTCAGACCGGCGTTGCGCGAGACGGGAACGTGTTCTGGAGATCCCTCGACGGGCCTGCGCTCGAGTTCGTACCGCTGCCCTACGCGATTCCCACGTGATCGGCGGCCGGCAGGCCTCGCGGCACGCGCATTGCAGTGTTAACCACAGGAGATACACAAAGGCAACAGCTGCATCATGTCGATCATTGAATCCTTTTTTGGTGTCATCGCCACCTGGTTTGGTTACGTGGGATCTTGCGTAGCGTCGCCCGACGCCTCATGCTGGCCCTTCCTCGCTTTTGTCGTGTTGGCTGCGGCCTCCGCGGCGGCGCTTGCGCTGGTCGTGCTTGCGTACCAGGCGCTCAAGCGCGACGAGTCCCACGAGGTGGAAGAGCAACGCGCGAAAGCGCGCGCCCTGGCGGCACACGAGCGCATCCGCCGCACAATTCTTGCCAGAGAAACCACGGCGGCAACTCCGCTCGCGCTGGATCGCACGTAAAACTGCCTGGCTCGCGGCGCTGTTGTGAGCGCCGCCATCTACTCCCTCGTCCTCCGGGATCGGCGTACAATGCGTGGCCCGAGGATCCCCTATGGCCTATTCGTACTACATTTACTATCGCGTAGCGCCCAATCAGGCCCAGCCCTGCGAGGCGCGGGTGCTCGAGCTCTTCACGCTTATCAAGCAATCCACGGACGTATCCGGACGGCTGCTGAAAAAGCGCAGCGAGCCGCTAATGTGGATGGAAGTCTACGAAAACGTGCGTGACGACGCTAAATTCGAGCTCGAGCTCGCGCAGGCTGCCGCGCAGCTCAAACTGAACGAATGCATACAGGAAGGCTCGACGCGACGCGCCGAGTGTTTCGAGTCGTGACCGGATGTGCCTGATCCTTTTCGCAACCCGGGCGCATGCGGATTATCCTCTCATCGTCGCGGCGAACCGCGATGAAGCCTATGCGAGACCCGCCGCAAATGCCGCGTCCTGGAGCGACCATCCGGACGTCTTCGGTGGCCGCGACCTCGAACAAGGCGGCACCTGGCTCGGCATCGCACTGAGCGGCCGCTTCGCGGCGATTACAAACTATCGTCAGAGACCGCGAGCCGCCGCTGCCCCCCGCTCACGCGGCGAGATCGCGCGGAATTTTTTGTGCGGCTCAGGTGACACGCCCGGGTACCTGGAGAGCATAGCTCAGCGCAAGAACGACTATCGCGGTTACAGCCTCATAGCCGGGACGCTCGACCAGCTCTATTTTGATTCGAACCGTGCCGAGCGCATGCAGCCTGTTTCCAGCGGAGTGCACGGCCTCAGCAATCATTTGCTCGACGAGCCATGGCCGAAAGTGCAGCGCGGGATAGAGCTCCTGGGCGAGCTCCTCGCAGCCGACGAGCAGACGCTGACCCGCAATCTCTTCAAATGCCTCGCCGATCGCACGCCGGCCCCGGACACTTTATTGCCGGACACGGGACTCGGGCTCGAGCGGGAACGCGCGTCGTCCGCGGCTTTCATCCCCGGGGCGAGCTATGGCACGCGGGCTTCCACCGTGATCCTCGTGTCGAGTAACGGAGGCGTGCTGTTTTGCGAGCGCACATTCGGCGCTCATGGCGTGCTGCTGGGTGAAGTCGAGCAACGTTTCGAGCTGCGCGCGCCCGTCACTGCATCTCGACGGGCGGCGGCGGGAGCTTGAGCTCCATCATGCGGTGTGCAATGCCTGCTTCTTCGAATTCTCCCCCCAGCGCCGTGAAACCGCGCCGTGCATAAAACGCCAGCGCGTGCGTTTGCGCGTGCAGCCGCACCACGGTGCAACCCTCTTTTTCGGCCAGGCCCAGCAAGGCATCGAGTATCGCGCTGCCGACGCCTCTTCGACGCCAGTCTTTGACCACGGCCATACGGCCTATGGAGCAGTCGAGCTTCAGGCGCCCGGTACCGATGGGCGTTCCGTCGCGTGCAATGGCGAGGACGTGATACGCGCGTTCGTCGGCATCGTCCCATTCGAGGTCTTCGGGAACATGCTGTTCTTCGACAAAGACCGCACGGCGCACCGCGTGCAACATATCGCGGCTGGCGAGCCAATTCACCGGCCTCACCACGAAAGGTGCAATCTGGGATGCGCTCATGCCGCGCATTATAGGGGGTCGCTGACAACCGAAGCATCCGCGCTATACACACGCGGCAGCTCAAACATCGCGGCGCGATTCACGCGCGCCAGGCGCTAGATCGTGAGTCCCCCGCTCACTTCGATCACAGCCCCGTTGATATAGCTCGCTTCGTCGGAGGCGAGAAATGCAAACGTATTGGCGACTTCCTCGGGTTTGCCGAGACGCCCAAGGGGGACTTTTTCTTCGAGAGCGTGTAACACGCGATCAGGAATGGAGCCGAGGATACTGGTCGCGATGAAGCCCGGGCACACCGCGTTCGCGCGTATGCCTTTGCGTCCGAGCTCACGCGCCCATGTTTTGACCATGCCGATCACACCGAATTTGCTCGCGGCGTAATTGGTCTGCCCGAAATTGCCGTACAAGCCCACGATGGACGAGGCGTTGAGGATCACGCCGGACTTTTGTGCCAGCATCGCGTTGACGACCGCTTTCGTGCAGTTGAAAACGCCTTTGAGATTGATCTCAATCACCTGGTCGAACTGATCCTCAGACATATTCTTTAACTGCGCATCCATGACGATGCCTGCATTGTTGACCAGGCAGTCGACCCTTCCCCATTTCGAGATGGTGACCTCCACCATCTGCTCCAGCGACTGAATGTCCCGCACGTCGGCCACATAACCAAAGGCGTCCCCGCGCGTCTCCTTGCAGAGTTGGACTGTCTCCTCGATCCACTCGGGGTTCAGGTCGCAAACTACGACCTTGGCGCCTTCGCGGGCGAACTTGACGGCCGTCGCCTGGCCGATGCCGCGCCCGGCGCCCGTGATAATTGCAACTTTGTCTTCTAATCTCATGCTGTGGCCTTCCCAAAAGGTAGCTACGGCGTTGCGACGCACAATGTAGCTGATTTTGGCGCAATGCACAACGCGTGCCCGCCGCACAGAAAGCTCAATACTTAGGGGTAGGAGCGGGGGCTGACTACAAGCCGTTGGGGCATATCCCAATTAGGCCTCGGCGCATGCTGCGCGAGAAAAGGCGGTTTAGCGGGAGGAAGCGCTACTCGGGATGCGGCGTTCGGCAAAAAACTCCCGCAGCAACTCACCGGCCTCACTGGCGAGAAGTCCCCGTGCGACAACGGTGTGATGATTGAGTCGTGAGTCCGCAAACAAATCCATCACGCTGCCGCATGCCCCCGTTTTGGGATCCGCCGCACCATAACTGACGCGGTCCAGCCGCGCGTGCATGATCGCACCGGCGCACATCGCGCACGGTTCCAGCGTTACATACAGCTCACAGCCCGCCAATCGGTAGTTCCCCAGGTGCCGCGAAGCGTCCCGCAGCGCAGCTATTTCGGCATGGGCGGTCGGATCGTGCGCGGAGATGGGATGGTTATAGCCGCGTCCGACGATCTCGCCTTCCTTCACGACCACGGCCCCGACCGGCACTTCCCCCGCCGCGCGCGCCTCTTGCGCGAGCTCGAGCGCAGCGCGCATGAACCCCTCCGGTGTCATTCCCATTCGATCGTGGCGGGTGGCTTGCTCGAGATGTCGTAGACCACACGATTGATCCCGCGCACCTCGTTGATGATGCGGTTCGAGACTTTGGAAAGAAGCGCATGCGGTAACTCCGCCCAGTGCGCGGTCATGAAGTCCAGAGTCTGCACGGCCCGCAACGCCACCACGTACTCGTAAGTGCGGACATCCCCCATCACGCCCACCGAGCGAACCGGCAGAAAAACAGCGAATGCCTGCGCAGTCTGTTCGTACCAGCCGGCAGCGCGCAGCTCATCGATGAAAATCGCGTCGGCGTGCCGCAGGAGGTCCGCATAATCGCGTCGTACTTCGCCCAGGATACGCACGCCGAGGCCCGGACCGGGGAACGGATGGCGGAATACGAGATCGTGCGGCAGACCGAGCGTAATGCCCAACTCGCGCACTTCGTCCTTGAACAGCTCTCGGAGCGGCTCGAGCAATTTGAGATGCAGGGTATCGGGCAGGCCCCCTACGTTGTGATGCGATTTGATACTCATCGCCTTCTTGGTCTTACCGCCTGCCGACTCGATTACATCCGGATAGATCGTGCCCTGCGCAAGCCATTTGGCATTGCGTATCTTCGCGGCTTCGCGCTGGAATATCTCAACGAACTGCTTGCCGATGATGCGGCGCTTCTGCTCCGGATCGGTTATTCCAGCGAGCGCTGAATAGAACTCGTCAGCAGCATCGATCAAGATCACTTTGACGTGCATGTGCTTCGCGAACGTCCCCATCACCTGCTGCGCTTCGTTCAGCCGCAGGAGTCCGTGATCGACAAAAACGCACGTGAGCTGATCGCCTATCGCTTTGTGGATGAGCGCGGCCGCCACCGATGAATCAACTCCTCCCGAAAGTCCGAGTATCACTTCATCGGCACCGACCTGTTCGCGGATACGGGTCACGGCTTCCGACACGTAATCCGGCATCGTCCAGTCTCCGGCACAGCCGCAAATGTCGTAGACGAAACGCTGCAGGATCGCTTTGCCCTGAAGCGTGTGCGTGACCTCGGGATGAAACTGAACGCCGTAGAACTTCCGCGATTCGTCGGCCATGCCCGCGATCGGACACGCTTCGGTCGAGGCCATCACGCTGAAACCCGCAGGCAGGTCGACGACTTTGTCCCCGTGGCTCATCCAGACCTTGAGGACGCCATACCCCTCCGGCGTGCGCAGATCCTCTATGCCGTCCAGCAGGCGCGCGTGGCCTCGGGCGCGCACTTCCGCATAGCCGAATTCGCGCACCTTGCCCGCCTCGACGCGCCCACCGAGCTGCTGTGCCATCGTCTGCATGCCGTAACAGATGCCGAGCACCGGCACGCCAAGCTCGAAGACGGCGCGCGGCGCCTGGTCGTTCGAAGTTTCATAGGCCGACATGTGGCTGCCGGACAGGATAACGCCGCGCGCGCCGAACTCGCGCACGAACTCTCCGCTCACGTCGCCCGGATGGATCTCGCAGTACACGTGCGCTTCCCGCACGCGCCGCGCAATCAGCTGGGTGTATTGCGCGCCGAAATCGAGAATCAGGATTTTTTCGTGGGACATCATGCGTAAACGCCAGGGAAAGCCGGGGAACCGTCACATCGAGGCACACGCAATGGGTCGAGCGCAGCTGCAGGCGTTGAAGAGATCACATTGCAGTTACCGCTCACGGCTCACGCATTCAGAGTCACTCGCTTCTATAGTTTGGCGCTTCCTTCGTGATCTGCACGTCGTGAACGTGGGACTCGCGAATTCCCGCAGACGTGATTTCGACGAACTCGGCCTTGGTGCGCACTTCCTCGATCGTGCCGCAGCCGAGATAACCCATGCTCGCGCGCAGCCCTCCCATCAGCTGCTGAACGAGCGGCACCAGTCCGCCTTTGTACGGTACGCGGCCTTCAACACCTTCGGGCACGAGCTTGTCGGTGTCGAGCTCATCTGTTTCCTGGAAATAGCGATCTGCCGAGCCTTGCTGCATGGCGCCGAGGGAACCCATCCCGCGGTAGGCCTTGTAGGACCGTCCCTGGTAGAGCTCGGTTTCGCCCGGAGACTCTTCAGTGCCTGCGAAGAGGCTGCCGATCATGACGCAGTGCGCTCCCGCGGCGAGCGCTTTTGCGATGTCGCCCGAGTAGCGTATGCCGCCGTCTGCGATCAACGGCACGTCGCTGCGCGCAAGCGCCTTTGCGACATTGGCGACCGCGGTGATCTGCGGGACCCCGATACCGGCGATGATGCGCGTCGTACATATGGAGCCCGGGCCGATGCCGACCTTCACTGCATCAGCACCGTGATCGACCAACGCTTTGGCTGCCGCAGCCGTCGCAATGTTGCCGCCCACGACCTGTGTTTTGGGATGATTGCGCTTGATCCACTTCACGCGGTCGAGCACGCCCTGCGAATGCCCGTGCGCAGTATCGACGACGACCAGGTCGACGCCCGCTTCGAGCAAAGCCTCGACGCGCTCCTCGGTGCCCTCGCCTACGCCCACCGCGCCGCCCACGCGCAGTCGCCCGAAGTCGTCCTTCGAGGCGAGTGGATGCTCCGACGATTTCAGGATGTCCTTGACCGTTATGAGCCCGCGCAGCTCGAAATTTTCGTTGACGACGAGCACGCGCTCAAGCCTGTGTTTGTGCATCAGCGCGAGCGCTTCTTCGCGCGGCGCGCCTTCGCGCACCGTGACGAGTTTCTCGCGCGGCGTCATGATGTTCTTGATCGACTGGTCGAGCTCGGTCTCGAAGCGCAAGTCGCGGTTCGTCACGATACCGTTCACTTTTCCGGACGGATTCACCACCGGCAATCCCGAAATGCGATGCTGTTGCGTGAGCTTCAGCACGTCGCGCACGGTCATGTTCTCGCTCACCGTGATGGGGTCTTTCACGATCCCGCTTTCGAAGCGCTTTACTTTCGTGACTTCGGCCGCCTGCGCGCGCGGGGACATGTTCTTGTGGATGATCCCGATGCCGCCTTCCTGGGCGATCGCGATCGCCAGGCGGGCTTCCGTCACCGTGTCCATGGCAGCGGCGGCGACCGGAATATTCAGACTGATGCCGCGCGTCAACTGGGTTTTGAGGTGGACTTCGCGTGGAAGTATCGTCGAGTGGGCCGGAACCAGCAGCACGTCGTCGAAGGTAAGGGCTTTTTCCACCACGCGCATAATTCTCATCCTTCGCAAAGTCCGCATTATACGCGAGGCACGTAAACCGCCAACGCGAGCGCAGCGTTAAGCTTAGCCTCTCAGGAATAAAATAGCTGCGCCGCGTCCGACGCCTCGCTCGGCGGCGCGCACATACGGAGGAGTGCCGATGCGTATCATTGCTGTACTGCTTACGCTCATTGTGTCGAGCGCAGGCGCCGCGCAGATCAACAAATGCATGGATAAGAGCGGCAAGGTGGTCGGCTACGCCAACGAGTGTCCGGCCGGCACGCGATCGGAGGGGATCGACATCAAGGCCTCGCCTGCGCCCGCACCTGCACCTGCACCTGCACCTGCAGTGACTCCGGCGGGAGCCGTACCACCGCAGCCAAAATCGATCGCTGAACGCGATGCCGATTTCCGCAAGCGCCAGATCGAGAAACAGGAAGCAGACGCTAAAGCGGATAAAAAAAGCGCGGAAGCCGAGCAACGCAAGCGGGCATGCGAGCAATCGCAGGGCTATCTGAAAGCATTGGAGACTGGCCAACGGATCACCAGCGTCGATCCCAAGACGGGTGAGCGGAAGTTCTTGAGCGAAGCCGATTATCCGAAAGAACTCGCCGAGGCGAAGCGCTCCGTCGCGGCAAATTGCAAGTAATGCGCTCGCGTCATTCCTTGCGCCGCGCGCGGCGGCGCCGGGCCTGCTTCGGATCGGCGGCGAGCTCCCGGTAAATCTCCACGCGATCCCCCGCCTCCAGCACCGTATCGCCTGTGACTACCCGGCCGTATATTCCGAAGACGCCCACGCCCGACACAATCGCGGGATAACGATCGCCGAGGCGGGATAACCGCACGGCCTCGCGCGCCGTCGTCCCTGCAGGCACCCTGAGTGTGACGACGATCTGCTCGTCGGCAAGCGCGTACACCACCTCGACCGCCATCGCGGTCTCAGGTTCCATACACCTTTTCTGCGCGATGCACGAAAGCATCGACCATCGTGTTCGCGATATAGGCGAACACAGGACCTAAGAGTTTCTCGAGTATCTTGCTGGAAAACTCGTAATGGAGCCGAAACTCGATCTTGCATGCCGCGTCCGACAGGCGCAGGAAGCGCCATTCGCCATCCAGTATGCGAAAAGGTCCCTCGATCAGTCGGATCGACATCGAGTGCGGTTCGGCTTTCGTATTTTCGGTCGTGAAGCTGTGCTTCACGCCGTGATAGTTCACGTGTATGGTCGCCCGAGTGCGTACGGCATCGCGAAAAATCACCGCCACGCTATCGCACCACGGCAGAAATTGCGGATAGGCTTCCACCGCGTCGACCAGGGCGAACATCTGCGCCGCCGAGTGCCCGACCAGTACCGATTTTTCTACGACTGACAACTTCTTGTTCTCCCGGAGCCGGGTCGCCGCATCGCGGCTGCTAGAATACGCAGACGCGGCAGTCATCCATGAGTATCGTTCAAAACAAGAAAGCCTTCCACGACTATTTCATAGAGGAACGGTTCGAAGCCGGGATCGTACTCGAAGGGTGGGAAGTGAAGGCGATCCGCGCGGGACGTGCGCAGCTCAAGGAAGCGTATGTGATCGTGAGCAACGGAGAAGTATTTCTCCTCGGCTCACATTTAAGTCCGCTACCAACGGCGTCGACGCACATACAGCCCGATCCGACGCGAACTCGCAAGCTCTTACTGAATGCTTCGGAAATCAGCAAGCTCATTGGAGCGGTCGAGCGTGCGGGATATACCATGGTTCCGATCGACTTTCACTATGTGCGAGGACGCATCAAGCTCGAGATCGGTCTCGCCAAAGGCAAGAAGCAGCACGACAAGAGAGAGGCGGAGAAGGACCGCGACTGGAAGCGAGAACAACAGCGGTTACTGCGCCAGAGCCGGTGACGACAAGTTCTACTGAAGGCTATACTGCGCTGGTTCTAGGGGAGAGCGCTACTTGGATGCACGCGCAGCACCGCGCCGCAAAAGAAAAACAAGGCCCAATCTACGCTTCGAGAACGAAGCGGGCTGCATCGTCTGCGGCGTGGACGAAGTTGGCTGCGCTCCACTCGCGGGCCCGGTCGTCGCGGCCGCGCTGATACTTCCCGAGAAACGCCTGCCCAGAAAGCTCGCCGCCCTCATCAACGACAGCAAGATCGTGCCGGCGCCGCAACGCGAAGCCGCGGCGGCCGCGCTTCCCGACTATTGCATCATCAGCTTCGGCGAGGCGAGCGTAGAGGAAATCGACACGCTCAACATCTACCACGCGCGAATGTTGGCGATGCGCCGCGCCATTGCGGGACTCCCAGCCCCGCCAGAGCTCGCCCTGATCGACGGCAACGCAACGCCCAAGGGTTTGAGCTGCAGGGTACGAACGATAGTCGACGGAGATGCCAAATGCCTGTCGATCGCCGCCGCATCGATCGTGGCCAAGGTTTTCCGGGATGCTTATATGCATAAGCTCGCGAAGGAATTTCCCGGTTACGGCTGGGAGACGAACGTCGGCTACGGCACGCGCGATCATCGCAACGGCATCGCCAAGCTTGGGCTGACGCCGCACCACCGCCGCAGCTTCGCGCCCGTCCGTATGCATCTCGCCCTACCCCTTTTTCCAAACGACGCCCCGATTCCGGAAATGGGCGATGCCGACGAAGATGAGTGGACCTGACCGGTGCGTTGACGACGGCCGTCTTAAATAGACGGAGTGAGCACTGCGAGCCAAAGGAAGAGAGGTAACGGAGGGAAACCTGGGTGTCCCTCTGTTCGACACCGGCAAGCCGAGCGCCGCGAGGTTACGGAGGGGAACCATGGGTTCCCCTCTGTTCGTAACGAAGTGTCCCCATCCGTAGCTGCACGTAACCGTGCAGCTACGGATGGGGTGGCTGACGGGACTCGAACCCGCGACAACCGGAATCACAATCCGGGACTCTACCAGCTGAGCTACAGCCACCATTGAAACCGCAGTACGCCTGGAATTGGCGCGCCCGGCGGGACTCGAACCCACAACCCCCGGCTTAGAAGGCCGGTGCTCTATCCGATTGAGCTACGGGCACGCTGTCGATCGCTGCGGGCGCGTCTGCCGCAGCCGGCAAACGCCTCCAGAAAGGCCCGTAATAATAATCTTCACCCCTTGGCGGGTCAATTGAAACCAACTGGCCGAAGCGCTGTCCCAGTTCCCTTGCTACCCTTACGAAATTCGTGATATTAAAGCGCTCTTCTACCGAGGCTCCAACTCAATGCCCTCAGATTTGCATAAAGCCATTTCCCCCTACAAGCCCAAGGGGAAAGAGGAATACATGAATGCGCGGCAGCTCGCCCACTTCCGCAAGATGCTGGAAGAGATGAAGCGCGACCTGTCGCAGGACATCGACCGCACCGTGCATACGATGCAGGACGAAGCGACCATATTCGCGGATCCCAACGACCGTGCGAGCCAGGAATCCGACATGTCGCTGGAGCTCCGCAACCGCGACCGGGAGCGCAAGCTCATCAAGAAAATCGACGAAACCATCGGCCGCATCGATGCCGGCGAATACGGCTATTGCGAGTCCTGCGGCGTCGAAATCGGCCTGAAGCGCCTCGAAGTGCGGCCCACCGCGACGCTATGCATCGATTGCAAAACCCTGGACGAATTGCGCGAAAGGCAGGTTGCCAAGTAGGGGGCAAGCCGCGGAGGGCTCCCGGTTGAAGGGGTTCGACCGAAATTGAAAAGGGCAGCCGAGGCTGCCCTTTTTTTGGTACGCCGCCCGCGCTCCTTACTGGACGGGCTGCGGCTGAGCCTGTTGCTGGGCCTGCTGTTCCGCCTGGGCTTGGGGCTGTGGCGGCGCTGCTTCCTGTGCCGCGGCTTTCATCGACAGACGCAACCGCCCCTTATCGTCCGCTTCGAGGACCTTGACGCGCACCTGCTGGCCTTCCTTCAGGTAATCGGATACGGCGTTGACGCGCTCATTCGCAATCTGCGAGATGTGCAGCAGACCGTCGCGGCCGGGAAGCACGCTCACGATCGCCCCGAAGTCGAGCAGCTTCAACACAGTCCCTTCGTAGATCTTCCCGACTTCAACGTCGGCGGTCAGCTCCTCGATACGCTTGCGCGCCGCTTCTCCGCCTTCGGAAGACACACAGGCGATCGTGACGGTGCCGTCGTCCTGGATGTCGATCGTCGTGCCGGTTTCTTCGGTGAGCGCGCGAATGACCGCCCCACCCTTGCCGATGACGTCGCGAATCTTTTCGGGCTTGATCTTGAGCGTGATCATGCGCGGCGCGTACGCGGAAAGCTCGGTGCGCGGGGTTTCGATCGCCTGCTTCATTTTTTCCAGGATGTGCATGCGGCCTTCGCGGGCCTGTATGAGGGCGGCGTGCATGATCTCTTTGGTAATGCCCTGGATCTTGATGTCCATCTGGAGAGCGGTTACACCGCGCTCGGTGCCGGCAACTTTGAAATCCATGTCGCCCAGATGGTCCTCGTCGCCGAGTATGTCGGAGAGCACCGCGAAGCGGTTGCCTTCCTTGATGAGGCCCATGGCGATACCCGCGACGTGCGCTTTCATCGGCACGCCCGCATCCATCAGCGCGAGACAGCCGCCGCACACCGATGCCATGGAGCTCGAGCCGTTCGACTCGGTGATTTCCGACACGACGCGCAACGAATAGGCAAACTCCTCGGCCGTGGGCAGCACCGCCAGAAGCGCACGCTTGGCGAGCCGGCCGTGACCGATCTCGCGTCGCTTGGGCGATCCGACGCGCCCCGTTTCGCCGGTCGCATAAGGCGGCATGTTGTAATGCATCATGAAGCGCTCGCGATATTCGCCTTGCAGCGCATCGATGATCTGTTCGTCGCGCGAAGTGCCAAGCGTCGCCGTCACCAGGGCTTGCGTCTCACCACGCGTAAAAAGGGCAGTGCCGTGGGCACGTGGTAAAACGCCTGTGCGTATGCTGATTGGGCGCACCGTCCGGGTATCGCGGCCGTCGATACGCGGTTCGCCGTCGAGAATCTGATTGCGGACGATCTTGGCTTCCAGATCGCCGAATTCGGCATCGAGCAGGTTCTGCTGGTCGGGCGTTGCCGCTTCCGGGCCAAGCTCCGATATCAGACGATTGCGGATTTCATCGAGACGGCTGCGACGCTCGGCCTTGCCGCGCAGCTGGTAAGCCTGCCGGATATCGTTTTCGGCAGAGTGTGTAATGCGCTCGATGAACGCCTGGTCTTTGGCGGGAGGCACCCAATTCCACTCGGGCTTACCCGCCTCCTCGACCATTTCGTTGATCACGTTGATCACCGCCTGCATCTGCTCGTGGCCGAACATCACTCCACCGAGCATGACGTCCTCGGAAAGTTCATGCGCTTCCGATTCCACCATCAGCACGGCTTGCTGTGTACCCGCGACGACCAGGTTGAGCTGTGAGGTCTGGAGCTCGGTCGCCGTCGGGTTCAGTATGTACTGACCGTTCGCATACCCGACGCGGGCAGCACCGATGGGACCGTTGAAAGGCAGGCCCGAAATCGCGAGCGCCGCCGAGGCGCCTATCATTGCCGGAACGTCCGAGTCGATCTCGCTGTTGGACGACATCACGGTCGCAACCACCTGGATTTCGTTACGGAAACCTTCGGGAAAGAGCGGGCGTACCGGCCGATCGATCAGGCGGCAAGTAAGGATCTCCTTCTCGGAAGGACGTCCTTCCCGCTTGAAGAAGCCACCGGGGATCTTGCCGGCGGCGTACGTGCGTTCCTGATAATCGACGGTGAGGGGGAAAAAATCCTGACCGGGCCTGGCACTCCGCGCGCCGACCACGGTTACGAGCACGACCGTGTCTTCCATGTTGACGAGTACCGCACCGTTCGCCTGACGCGCGATTTCGCCCGTCTCGAGCGTAAGCCGGTGCTGGCCCCACATTAATGTCTTGGTTACATGTTCCATCGTGTCCTTTGTCTACAAACAAAAAAGACCGCTGACAGGCGGTCTTGGGTTATTGGGGTAGAGGCTGCGGCCGCGGCACGGCGCCAGGCAGGCCGCGCGGCTCGAGTTGCGCAACGCGGGATTGTCGGCGGCCCTCATACGGGCTTCGGTTACTTGCGCAGTCCCAGCCGTTCGATCACCGCCTTGTACTGGTCTGCGTTCGTGCGCTTCAGATAATCCAGCAACTTCCGGCGACGGCTCACCATGCGCAGCAAACCTCGCCGCGAATGATGGTCCTTTACGTGCGTCTTGAAGTGCTCCGTCAGGTCGGTGATACGCGCAGTCAAGAGCGCGATCTGGACTTCCGGAGAACCAGTGTCGCCCTGCGCCCGCTGGAAATCCTTCACCAGCTGGGCTTTCTGCGTAACGTTTACTGCCATCATTACTTCTCCGACTGAAAAGCCAGCTATTTTACTCGTTAAAAGCGCGTTTTCTCAAGCTTTCACCGCTTCGGAAGCCAATAGCCGCCGCGGCCGCAGCCAGCGCTCATCCACGACTTCGGCAAGGCCCAGAAAGGCTTGATCGGGCCCGTAAAGCCGGGTCAGCCCCGGCGTGAGCCCTTCCGGGCAGCCGACGGTCTGTCCCCGCACCACCTGTGACGCGCGGTCCGCGTCGAGTGCGCAGCATTGCAGTCCGACGAGCAACGCATCTACCGGAAGGAGGCGCGCCATGCGCTCTTCCTCGCACAATTCGCCCAGCGCCTCCAGTGTAGATGCGTCTTCCACCCCGTAATGCCCGACCTTGGTTCGCCTGAGTGCGGCCAGAGTTGCGCCACAACCGAGGGCTTTCCCGATGTCCTCGGCCAACACCCGTATATAGGTGCCTTTGCTGCACGTGACGGTGATCGTCAGCTCGGTGCCGTCGTAGCTTTCGAGCTCGAGCGCGGAAATCGTGATCTGTCTGGGGGCGCGCGCGATTTCCGTTCCCGCCCTCGCATATACGTACAACGGTTTGCCTGCATGCTTGAGCGCGCTGTACATCGGCGGCATTTGCATGACATCGCCCCGAAATCGATCGAGCACCGCTTCGACCTCAACCCGGCTCACGTTTACCGAGGCACGCGAGACCATCGCGCCTTCGAGATCGCCGGTCGTGGTCGTCATGCCGAGTCGCACGATTGCGCCATACGTTTTGTCCGCGTCAAGCAGCGCGTTCGAAAATTTTGTCGCTTCGCCGAAAGCGAGAGGCAGCAAGCCCGTGGCCATCGGATCCAGCGTTCCCGTGTGTCCGGCCTTCGCCGCCGAATACAGGTTCTTCGCGCGAGTAACGGCACTCTGCGAGGTGATGCCGGCCGGTTTGTCGAGCAGCAATACGCCGCTGATCGCACGTCGCGGCCTTGCCGTTGATCGCAGGCTCACTCGTCGGCTTTGGGCTTCGGCGCGGCTCCGACGGCTTCATCGATCAGCCGCGAGAGCTTCATGCCGCGCTCGATCGAGGCGTCGTATTTGAACTCGAGCGTCGGCACGGTGCGGAGCTTCATGCGCTGAGCGAGTTGTGTGCGCAAGAATCCGGCTGCGCGCGTGAGTCCGATCGTCGTCTCTTTCACCCTCGTTTCGTCGCCGAGCAGCGTGAAAAACACTTTTGCATGCGACTGATCCGCACTCACTTCCACATCGGTGATCGTGAGGAGCCCGGCAACTCGCGGGTCCTTCAACTCGAGCCGCACGAGCCCGGCGAGCTCGCGCTGGATCTGTTCGGCGATGCGGCGCGAGCGGGAATAGTCTTTAGGCATCGGGAAAGAACTGAAAACTCGGAAGAAATGAAGGTAACAGGGCCGCGGCAGAAATCAGAGGACCGATCGGCGCCGGG
The DNA here is from genome assembly GCA_035525455.1 of Burkholderiales bacterium. GTDB lineage: Bacteria > Pseudomonadota > Gammaproteobacteria > Burkholderiales > SG8-41 > JAQGMV01. The sequence continues at coordinate 29,299 of DATLEF010000194.1, read as the reverse complement.
ATGCTGACCTGTAACGCCGCCCCCTCTGACTTCTTGAACGCTCGACCTCTACGGGTGTTACTGAAGCGTGCGTGCAACTTCGACGACTTCGTACACTTCCAGCTGATCGGCGACCTTGATGTCGTTATAGCCTTTCAGCGACAGTCCGCACTCGAATCCGGCTTTGACTTCGCGCACGTCGTCCTTAAAACGCTTGAGCGAATCGAGCTCGCCATCATGGATCACGACGTTCTCACGCAGCAGACGAACCTTGGCGGTGCGGCGCACGAGGCCTTCGGTAACGTAACAGCCCGCAACCGTGCCGACTTTCGAGATCTTGAACACCTGTCTGATCTCGACGATTCCGAGCGTGTTCTCCTTACGCTCGGGCGCGAGCATGCCGGAGAGCGCCGCCTTGATCTCGTCAACCGCCTCGTAAATGATGTTGTAGTAGCGGATCTGCACGCCGCTCGATTCCGCGAGCTTGCGCGCCGCGGCGTCCGCTCTCGTGTTGAAGCCAATCACAACGGCTTTGGACGCGAGCGCGAGGTTGATGTCCGACTCGGTGATCCCGCCTACTGCGGAATGCACGATGTTCACTTTGACTTCGTCGGTCGAAAGCTTCCCGAGGGCGTGCGCAAGGCCTTCGTACGAGCCCTGCACGTCCGCTTTGATGATCAGCGTCAGGGTGCGCTTGCCCTCACCCATGTTGTCGAACATGTTCTCGAGGTTGGCCGCCTGTTGCTTGGCGAGCTTCACGTCGCGGTACTTGCCCTGACGGAAAAGCGCGATCTCACGCGCCTTGCGTTCGTCGCCCAGCGCGATCACTTCGGATCCGGCGGCGGGCACGTCGGACAAACCGAGTACTTCGACGGGGAGCGCAGGCCCGGCCGATTCGATCGGGCTCCCCGTTTCGTCGAGCAACGCACGTACGCGGCCGAACACGGCGCCCGCGAGCAGCACGTCACCGCGCTTCAGCGTTCCGGATTGCACGAGCACGGTTGCGACCGGCCCACGCCCCTTATCGAGCCGCGATTCGATCACGACGCCTTTGGCGAACGCCTCACGCGGCGCCTTGAGCTCCAGCACCTCAGCCTGCAGCAGGAGCCGCTCGAGCAGATTGTCGATCCCCTGCCCTGTCTTCGCCGAGACCTGGACGAACTGCGTGTCGCCGCCCCACTCTTCGGGCACGACTTCACGCGATGCAAGCTCCTGCATGACGCGCTCGGCATTGGCTTCGGGCTTGTCGATCTTGTTGAGTGCCACCACGATCGGCACGTTACCGGCCTTGGCGTGGGCGATCGCTTCTTCGGTCTGCGGCATGACGCCGTCGTCGGCCGCCACCACCAGGATGACGATGTCGGTGACTTTTGCACCGCGCGCACGCATGGCCGTAAATGCTTCGTGGCCCGGCGTGTCCAGGAAAGTGATCATGCCGCGCGGCGTTTCGACGTGATAGGCGCCGATGTGCTGCGTAATGCCACCCGCTTCGCCGCTGGCAACACGAGTGCGGCGAACGTAGTCGAGCAGCGAAGTCTTGCCGTGGTCGACGTGACCCATGACAGTGACGACCGGCGCGCGGGGCTCCAGCTTGAGCTCCGTCGGCGTTGTCTGTTCTTCGGCAAGAAAAGCGTCCGGCTCGTCGAGCTTCGCGCGCACCGCCTTGTGGCCCATCTCTTCCACGACGATCATCGCCGTGTCCTGATCGATGACCTGGTTGATCGTCGCCATCGTACCGAGCTTCATCATGGTCTTGATGACTTCAGCCGCCTTGACCGACATCTTGTGCGCAAGCTCGGCAACGGTGATCGTTTCCGCCACCACGATTTCGCGAACCAACGGCTCGGTTGGCGTGGCGAAAGCGTGCTGCGAGTCCCCATCCTCGCGCTCGGTGACATGGCGTCCGGCCTTGCGCGCGCGCCAGCCCAGACCGCCGCTCGAATCTCCGCGGGTCTTGATCGTCCGGCGCTTGACTGATTCATCGCGCCATACGACCTGCTTGACGGGTTTTTTCGCTTTCTTCTCGCCTTTTTCTCCGGGCTTCGAAGTCGGTTTATGCAAAGTGCCTTCGACCGGCGCGCCAGTCGCGGGCTGCGCTGCCTTCGCCGCCGGCGCTGGGGCGGCCGGAGCTTCCGCGTCCGCTTTCGCTTTCGCTTCCTCTATCTGTACCTGTGCCTGCGCTTCGGCAACCACTTCCTTCTTGCGGCGCTCCTGCTCGGCCTTACGCTCGACTTCGTCCGCCTGGCGCGCTGCCAGCTCGGCTTGTTGTTTCGCCTCGGCCTCGCGCATCGCGGTCTGCTCGGCGTCGACCACCACTTTGGGCGTCTCGACCGCTTCGGGTTCGGTCGCCTCCCGTTTCACCAGCACGCGTTTTTTGCGGACTTCGACCTGAATCGTGCGCGATTTTCCGGTGCTGTCCGACTTCTTGATTTCGGTCGTCTGCTTGCGCGTGAGCGTGATCTTCTGCTTCGACTCTTTCGCGCCGTGGGACTGGCGCAGGTAATCGAGCAGCTGCGTCTTGTCTTTCTCGGTGAGCGACGTCTCGGCCGTGAGCGCACGGCTCACCCCCGCCGCCTGCAGCTGCTCGATCAGCAGCGCGGGCGGCAGCCCGAGTTCCTTTGCAAACTGTGTAAGGTTGATTTGCGCCATCTAGTCTTCTGTTCCGATCTTTAAGCGTTCTGCTGTTCTGCGAACCACGGCGCGCGCGCCGCCATGATCAGCGCCTTTGCGCGCTCTTCCGGCAAGCCGGTCACTTCGATCAGGTCGTCGCTTGCGTAGTCGGCGAGATCTTCCTGCGTGCCTACGCCTTTGGACGCAAGGAGCCGCGCCGTGTCGTTATCCATGCCTTCGACCTTCAACAGGTCCTCGATGTCGTGCTCGACTTTTTCTTCGCTGGCGATCGCCTGCGTGAGCAGCGCATTACGGGCGCGGCTGCGCAGCTCGTTGACGGTCGTCTCATCGAAAGACTCGATCTCGAGCATCTCGGTGAGCGGCACGTAAGCCACTTCCTCGAGCGTGGAAAAGCCTTCCTGCACGAGTATCTCGGCCACTTCCTCGTCGACGTCGAGCTTTTCCATGAAGATGGAGCGCACGCGGGTCGATTCTTCCTCGGTCTTCTTTTCCGATTCCGCGAGCGTCATGATATTGAGCTCCCAGCCGGTCAAATCGCCTGCCAGACGCACGTTCTGTCCGTTGCGGCCGATCGCCTGCGCGAGGTTCTCCTCTTCCACGACGATATCCATGCTGTGCTTCTCTTCGTCGACCGTGATGCGGCTTACTTCCGCCGGCGCCAGCGCGTTGATGACGAACTGCGCGGGATCGGAATTCCACAAGATAATGTCGACGCGCTCGCCGGCAAGCTCCGAAGTCACGGCCTGCACGCGCGAGCCGCGCATGCCCACGCAGGTGCCGATCGGATCGATGCGCTTGTCGTTTGAGTGCACCGCGATTTTCGCGCGCGAGCCCGGGTCGCGGGCGGCCGCTTTGATCTCCAGCAGACCGTCCTCGAGCTCAGGCACTTCGAGCTCGAAGAGCTTCACCAGGAACTCAGGCGCGGTACGCGAAAGTACCAGCTGCGGACCACGCGCGGCGCGGTCTATTTTCCAGATATAGGCACGCACGCGATCGCCGACGCGAAGATTCTCCTTCGGAATCATCTGGTCGCGCGGCAGCATCGCTTCGAGCCGGCCGGACTCGATCAGTGCATTACCGCGTTCCATGCGCTTGATCACGCCCGTCACGAGGTGTTCCTTGCGCGACAGAAAATCGTTCAGGATCTGCTCGCGCTCGGCATCGCGGATTTTTTGGAGAATCACCTGCTTCGCGGTCTGCGCGCCGATGCGGCCGACTTCGAGTCCGGACAGCGGCTCTTCGCGATAGTCGCCGAGCTGCAGGTCGGGATTTTCTTCGTGCGCTTCGCGCAGCATGTATTGACGCGAGGGGACTTCGAATTCCTCCTCGGGAACGATCTGCCAGCGCCGGAAGAAGGAGAAGTCGCCGGTCACGCGGTCGACGGACGCGCGTACCTCGACATCTTCCTGGAAGCGCTTCTTGGTGGCCGAAGCGAGGGCGAGCTCGAGCGCGCCGAACACGGTTTCCTTGTCGACGTTCTTCTCGCGCGACAGCGCATCCACCAGCAGCAGTATTTCACGGCTCATCTTAAGTTCCCTCGTCACTCCGGCCCGCGTAACGGACTGGCCGTTGTCCTATGCTCACTCACAGTGCGGGCACGAGCCGCGCCTTATCCAGGTTCGCAAGATCGAGCGACAGTATCTTGCCGTCGACTTCAATCTCGACCTTACCTTCACGCGTCTGCCGCAGCACGCCCACGAAATTTCGCTGCCCCCCGATCGGCACCCGCACTTTGATGCGAGCCTTGTGTCCGGCGAAGCGCACGAAATCCTGTTCTTTCCTGAGCATCCGGTCGAGTCCGGGCGATGAAATCTCCAAGCGGTCATAAGCGATATTCTCGACCGTCAGCACCCGGCTCAAATGGTGGCTCACCTTCGCGCAGTCATCGACGTTGATACCCCCGGGTTTATCGATATAAACCCTCAGCAGCTTGCCTTTGCCCGACCTTTCGAGGTCCACGAACTCGTAACCAAGTCCGGCGAGCGTCGATTCCAGCAACTGCTGCAAATCCATCGTCAATCCTGCGCCACAAACAAAAAATGGGCGAACCGCCCATCGTTTTCCACAGAGCCTTGAAGTGTAACAGAAAAGCGGCCATAAACCACAGGTTTGCAGGTCTTACCGGAAGGTTGCGCGGCTTGCCCCGGCACATTTACTGTATATAATTACAGTGATTCAGGGAGTGAAAGCCCATGCATGACCTAACGCCGCGGCAGGCGCAGATTCTCAAGCTGATCGAGGACTATACGGAGAGCTCGGGTTACCCCCCGACGCGCACCGAGATCTGTGAGGCGATGGGATTTCGCTCGCCGAATGCAGCAGAGGAGCACTTGCGCGCACTCGCCCGCAAAGGCGTGATCGAAATGATCCCGGGCGCCTCACGCGGCATCAAGCTCAAACAGGAGCCCGGCGTTCCCGTGATCGGGCGCGTCGCGGCCGGCTCGCCGATACTCGCAGCCGAGCACATCGAAGGCCGCTATCAGCTCGATCCATCGCTCTTCAATCCGCGCGCCGATTACCTGCTCAAAGTGCGCGGCTTGAGCATGCGCGACGCAGGCATTTTGGACGGGGACCTGCTTGCGGTCCATCGCACGAGCGAATTCAGGTCGGGGCAGATCGTCGTCGTGCGTCTGCATGACGAAGTCACCGTCAAGAGGATCCGCAGGCATCGCGACAAGCTCGAGCTGATCGCCGAAAACCCGGCGTTCGCGACCCGCACGGTCGATTTGAAGCGTGAAGCGCTCGCGATCGAAGGCATCGCGGTCGGCATCATACGGAACGGCAAGGCGTTTTAAGGAATTCAACATGGGCTCCTCTGCGCTCGAAGCCGTTCTCAGTCATCCGGCCGTGTGGCGCGGCAGTGAATGCGCGCGGGTAGCTTCGACTGTACCGACCGGTTTCGCTGAAATCGACGCGCATCTGCCGGGCGGCGGTTGGCCTACAGGCGCCATTACCGAGATTTATCCGGAGCATGCGGGGGTCGGCGAAATGAAGCTCACTCTACCGGCTGCCGCCCGGCTTACCCACGAAGGACGCTGGATTGCCGTAATCGCGCCGCCTCACGTGCCCTATCCACCCGCGTTTGCCGCACAGGGTTTGCGTCTAGAACGCCTGGTGCTCATTCAGCCGGGCAGCGTCGAAGAGAATCTGTGGGCAGCCGAACAAGCTTTACGCGCAACGTGCTGCGGCGCGGTGCTGCTGTGGCAGGACCATGTGCACGAACGCGCGTTGCGCCGGCTGCAGCTGGCCGCGGAAAGCGCATCGACAACGCTGTTCCTTTTCCGCTCGGCGCGCGTTGCACCCGCTTCGCCTGCGGCGCTGAGGCTCCATGTCTCGCGCGCTCAAGGCAGAACGATCGTGCGCATACTGAAACGCCGCGGCGGGGGCTTGCCTCCGCCCATCGCGCTCGACCTTCACGCAACATCCATTTCCCGTCTCAGACGCCCGGCTCCAGCGCACGTACGCGAACCCCTGCTCGCGCTTTCGTAAACCGGATTCACGGTTAAGAGTTCTAAGCCATGCTGTGGTTGGCGCTGCATTTTTCCTCATTGCCGCTGGAGGTTTACGAACGGGCCGCACGAGCCTCGGCGCCGCTCGCGGTCGTGAGCTCGACCGGCACTCGCGCTGAAATCGTCGCGTGCAATGCAGGCGCACGCGCGCGCGGAGTGAGGCCGGGCATGACGGCCGCCGCGGCCTCGGCACTCGATTCGGAATTGCGTGCCGTTCATCGCGATGACGCCGCCGAGCACGCAGCGCTCGAGCGCATCGCCGCATGGGCGATCCAGTTCACACCCGCGGTGAGCATCGCCAAACCGGCCGACGTGCTGCTCGAAATCGGTGGATCGCTCATGGTTTACGGAGGACTGAAGCGCCTCTGGGGGAAACTCTCGGAAGGCCTCAGCACCCTCGGCTATGCCGCATCGATCGCGTGCGCGCCGACTGCGCTCGCCGCGCTGTGGTTTGCCCGCGCGGGATTGAGCGTGCGCTTGCAGCATGGCGATGCGCTGCGTCTGAGCATCGCGCAGCTCCCGATACACGTGATCGAGCCTTCTGCGGAAGCGCTCGCGCTGCTGCAAAACGTCGGCGTCAGAACGGTCGGCGATTGCCTTGCCCTGCCGCGCGACGGCGTTGCACGGCGCCTGGGACCCGAATTGATCGACAGTTTCGATCGCGCACTCGGCAAATCGCCCGATCCGCGGACGTTTTTTACGCCGCCGACGACATTCAAGGCGTCACAACCGCTGCCCGCGCCGGCGCATGAAGCGGAAATGTTGCTGTTTGCCGCCCGGCGGCTCCTCGTGGAGCTGTGCGGCTATCTCGCGGCGACCGCGAGCGGCGCGCAGCGTCTGTCGTTCTCGTTCGCGCATCACGGCCGAGAGGCGACGCGCATCGTACTCACGCTTGTTTCAGCTACACGCGATGCGGATCATCTGACGAGCGTGCTGCGCGAACGGCTCGAGCGCACAGCACTCCCGTGCCCCGCTACTGCAATCGCACTCGAAAGCGAGCTGCTGCTGCCGCTCGCTTCACGCAATCTGTCGCTGCTGCCCGATGCCGGACGGCAGGAAGAAGCCGCGACGCAGCTGATCGAACGGCTGCGGGCGCGTCTCGGCGAAGAAGCCGTACTGGGTCTCAGGCGTTTTGCCGATCACCGCCCCGAGCGTGCATGGCGCACGTGCGAGCCTGGCAGCGAAGACGTCAATACCGCTCAGACTGCAGGCAGGCCGCTGTGGCTGCTCGCTCAACCACGCTTACTCGGCGTCGTGGGGGATGCACCGTCATACGATGGACGCCTCACGCTGCTTGCAGGGCCTGAGCGTATCGAATCGGGCTGGTGGGACGGGCACGATGTGACGCGCGACTATTTCGTTGCATCCACGCCGGACGAAGCGCTGCTCTGGATTTATCGTGAGCGCGGCGCTGGCGGCGGCTGGTTCCTGCACGGGTTTTTTGCTTAACGTCAGCGTTCGGCTCTGAATGCTTCCCGATTACGCCGAGCTTCACTGCCTCACGAATTTCACTTTCCTGCGCGGTGCATCGCATCCCGAAGAACTGGTCGAGCGCGCATACGTGCTCGGCTATAGTGCGCTCGCAATCACCGATGAATGTTCGGTCGCCGGCGTCGTGCGGGCGCACATCGCTGCCAGAACGCTCAATGAGAAGAATGCAGACAAGCCTCCGTTCAGACTCATTATCGGTACCGAAGTAAAGGTGACTGACGGACCGAGGGTCGTGCTGCTTGCAACCGACCGTGCAAGTTATGGACGGATCTGCGCGCTCATCACCCGAGCGCGCATGCGCACGCGCAAAGGCGAATACCGGCTGGAGGCTCAGGATTTCGAGGGAGGCGTCACAGACTGTCTCGCTCTTCTCCTGCCCGATGGAAAATCAGACGCGGAGCACGCGCGCTTCGTGGCGGAGCATTTTCCCGGCCGTGCATGGATCGCCGCAGAGCTCGTGTATGGCGCGAACGATGCCGCTCGCCTTGCCGCATTGACCGAGCTCGCGCGAAAAACCGCGCTGCCGCTCGTCGCCGCAGGGGACGTGCACATGCATGTGCGCTCGCGGCGGCCGGTGCAGGACGTGCTGACCGCGATCCGGCTCGGCGTCCCCGTGCACAAGGCGGGCACCGCGCTGCACCCGAATGCCGAGCGGCATCTGCGCACGCGGCTAAGGCTCGCGCAAATCTATACGCCGGAGCTCGTTGCCGAAACGGCGCGGATTGCCGAGCGCTGCACTTTCGATCTCGACACGCTGCAGTACGAATATCCGAGCGAGCTCGTGCCCGAAGGTGAAACAGCGGCGAGCCATCTGAAGAAGCTCACGTCCGCCGGTCTCGCACGGCGCTTTCCGGAAGGCGCACCCGAAGAGCTCCGCCGACTCGTCGACTACGAGCTCGAGCTCATAGCATCGCTCAAGTACGAGCATTTCTTTCTCACGGTGTACGACGTCGTCGCATACGCGCGCGACCAAGACATCCTGTGCCAGGGGCGGGGCTCGGCGGCGAATTCGGCAGTGTGCTACTGCCTGGGCATCACAGAAATCGATCCCGCGCGCATGCACGGACTTTTCGAGCGTTTCATTTCCCGCGAGCGCGACGAGCCCCCGGACATCGACGTGGATTTCGAGCACCAGCGCCGTGAGGAGGTCATCCAGTACATCTATAGAAAGTATGGACGCGAACGTGCCGCCATCGCCGCAACGGTCATCTGTTACCGGCCGCGCAGCGCCGTACGTGACGTCGGCAAAGCACTGGGACTCGAGCTCGCGCAAGTCGATCGCCTCGCGAAATCGCTCGCGTGGTGGGACAGCCGGCACGCGGTGTCCGAGCGCCTGCGCGAAGCGGGGTTCGATCCCGATAGTGCCGTCATGCGCCATCTCGTCGACGTCGTCACGACCATCATCGGTTTTCCGCGCCATCTCTCGCAGCACACGGGCGGCTTCGTGATCTCGCGCGGAGCGCTGGCCGAGCTCGTCCCGATCGAGAACGCAGCAATGCCCGAGCGCAGCGTGATCCAGTGGGACAAGGACGATCTCGAAGCGCTCAAGCTCCTCAAAGTCGACGTGCTCGCGCTCGGTATGCTTTCGGTCATTCGTCGCGCGCTGGAATTCGTCGAGCCGGAAAAGAAGCCCGCCGAAACGATGCCGGCGATTCTCGGTCGCAGCGACGATCGGGATGTCTTCAGGATGATCCGCGCGGCGGACACGATCGGCGTGTTCCAGATCGAATCGCGCGCGCAGATGTCGATGCTGCCGAGGTTAAGGCCCGTGTGCTTCTACGACCTCGTCATCGAGATCGCGATCGTAAGACCCGGCCCGATCCAGGGCGGCATGGTGCACCCGTATCTGCGCCGCAAGCAGGGACTCGAGCCGGTGACGTATCCGACGCCGGAAGTGAAGCAGGTGCTGGAGCGAACGCTGGGCGTGCCGATTTTTCAGGAGCAGGTGATGCAGCTCGCGATGGTCGCCGCTGATTTCACGCCGGGCGAAGCCGACCAGCTCCGCCGCGCGATGGCGGCGTGGAAGCGTAAAGGCGGGCTCGAGCCGTTCGAGATGCGGCTCCGCGAAGGCATGCTCAATAAAGGCTACACCGCTGAATTTGCCGAGCGCGTCTTCAGCCAGATCTGCGGGTTCGGCGAATATGGCTTTCCCGAATCACATTCCGCGAGCTTCGCGCTGCTCGCCTACGTGTCCGCGTGGATCAAACATTACGAGCCCGCGGCTTTTCTCGCGGCGCTGCTCAACAGCCAGCCGATGGGGTTCTATTCGCCTTCGGTGCTGGTGCAGGACGCGCGCCGGCACGGCGTCGAAGTGAGGCCGCCCGACGTAACCGTGAGCGTGTGGGACTGCACGCTCGAGCGCACAACGCCTCATGCAAAGCCGGCGGTGCGGCTGGGCTTAAGGCTTGTGAAAGGCGTTACTGAGGCCGGGAGCGAACGGATCGTCGCCGCGCGAGGAAGGGCCCCGTTTATAGACGTGAGCGATCTCGCGCGCCGCGCAGCGCTCAACCGAGGCGATCTGGCAAAACTCGCCGGATCAGGCGCGCTTGCCGCACTGGCCGGTCATCGGCGCAGCGCGCATTGGCTGGTTGCCGGCGCAGCGCGCGAATCGCACCTGCTGCGCGATGCGCCGATACAGGAAACCCTGCCGTTGCTTGCGCAGCCCAGCGAAGGTGAAAACCTCGTCGCCGATTACCGCAGCCTCGGTTTGACGCTCGGCCGCCATCCGCTTGCCCTTTTGCGCCGGCGCCTGCAGCGCATGCGCCTGGCGAGCGCCGAAGAGCTGAAGGCGATGCCGAACGGCAAACACGCGAAAACAGCGGGCATCGTCACCTGCCGGCAACGTCCGGGAACCGCACAGGGCGTGATCTTCGTGACGCTCGAAGACGAAACGGGCTACACCAATGTCGTGGTGTGGAACGATCTCGTGGAACGACAGAGAAAGGAATTGCTGGGCGCGCGTCTGCTCGGGGTCGAAGGCTATATGCAGAAAGAAGGCGGCGTCATCCACCTCATCGCGCGCCGGCTCTTCGATCACAGTCCATTGCTGGGCCGGCTCGTCACCGAATCACGGGACTTTCACTAAGCACCGCGCTATCGCTTGCGGTGCGTTCGACGCCGGTGAACGAACAGAGGGAAACCTAGGTTTCCCTCCGTAACCTCCCCTTCCTTTGGCGATCGTCCACGATCGCCATGCTGCACCGAGTAATCCGAACTGCCACTAATCGTCCTTGATTTCCTCGCCCGGGAAGAGCTCTTCGTTGAAACCGAAGTTGCGCATGTCGCGAATGCGCATCGGATACAGTATGCCGAAGAGATGATCGACTTCGTGCTGCACCACGCGCGCGTGGAAATCTTCGACGGTGCGGTCGATCGGATTGCCGTACTGATCGAAGCCGCGATAACGAAGCCGCTTGTGGCGCGGCACCAACCCGCGCATGCCAGGAACAGAAAGACAGCCTTCCCAGCCCTCCTCCACCGCTTCGCCAACGGCTTCGAGCTGTGGATTGACGAGCACCGTGTACGGCACGGGCTCCGCTTCGGGATAGCGCGGATTGAAATCGAGCCCGAAGATAGCGACCTGCAGACCCACGCCAATCTGGGGGGCAGCGAGACCCGCGCCGCTCAACGCGCGCATGGTCGCTTCCATATCCGAGACGAGCTCATGCAGCTCGGGCGTGTCGAACGTCTCGACTTTTTTCGAGACTTCGAGGAGCCGCGGATCGCCCATGCGCAAAACCGGTCTAATCGCCATCGAGCGTCACAAGATAGTCGAAAATACCGTGCACGCGTGCCAGCGCTTCGCGCGACACGGCATTGATATCCGAAAGCTTGATCCCGGCCGCGCTGTCGGCACGCCCGGCCGCGTAATTCACGACGACAGCGATTGCTGCGTAGCAAATTCCGAGCTCGCGCGCGAGCGCAGCTTCGGGCATGCCGGTCATGCCGACCATATCGGCGCCATCGCGCTCGAGGCGATCGATTTCGGCCGCCGTCTCGAGTCTGGGTCCCTGCGTGGCCGCATAAGTTCCGCCTTCGAGCACCGGTTCCCCGGCTTGAAGCGCGGCCTGCACTAGCCGTTGCCGGAGCGCTTCGCAGTAAGGCTGGGTGAAGTCCACGTGCACGACGCTGCGGTCGATGCCCGTGAAGTACGTAAATTCACGGCCGTACGTGTAATCGATGATCTGATCGGGAATCGCCAGCGTGCCGGGAGTCAGATCGGGCCGGATTCCGCCGACCGACGCGACGCCAAGCACATATTTCACTTCGAGCTGCGCAAGCGCCCACATGTTCGCCCTGTAGTTCACCTTATGCGGCGGGATCGTATGTCCGTAGCCATGGCGCGCGAGAAAGGCCACGTCTCGCCCGCGTATGGTGCCGAGGGTAATCGCGCCTGAAGGGTCGCCATAAGGCGTGCGCATCACTTCGCGGCGGACAACTTCAAGGTTGGCGAGCTGGGTGAGTCCGCTGCCGCCGATGATTGCCAGCACTTCAGCTCTCTTTCAGCGCGTAAATCGCGGGCAGATTGCGCCACGCGCCGTGCACGTCCATGCCGAAACCGAACACATATCGATTGGGCACGACGATGCCTATGAAGTCCGCCGCCACGGGCTTGGGCCGGCCTGTGTCTTTCTGAGCGAATACGGCGCTGTAGAACTCGGTCGCGCCGGCCGCCATGAGCTTCGTCTTGATCGTCGCGAGAGTCTGGCCTTCGTCGAGTATGTCGTCGATGACGAGGACGACCCGGCCGGCAACCGCGGTTCCCGGACTTACTTTCCAAGTAATCTCGCCCCCGACGGTGCCGCCGCCATAGCGCGTGACATCCAGATAATCGAAATGCATGGGAAAGCGCAGTTGCGGCAGCAACTGACCCGCGAACATGACGCTGCCGCGCATGACCCCGAGCACGAGCGGATAACACGCACTCAATTTTGCCGTGATCTCCCTGGCAATGCGCGCGACTTCGGCGGCGACACACTCCGCCGAACAGATTTCATCGGCCGTGTCGAGCGTGTGCCACGCTTGTTCGGATATTACGTTCAATTGAAAACCATTCGATACTGCCGCCTGTCTATTCCGGAACGCGGCAACCCATCGATTTCAGATAGGCACGGAACTCTGCGCCGATTTCCGGATGTTTCACCGCGAACTGGAGGTTCGCTTTCAGGTAGTCGAGCTTACTCCCACAGTCGTAGCGCACGCCTTCGAACTCGTACGCGAGGACATCCTCCTCGCGCATCAACGAAGCGATCGCGTCCGTAAGCTGGATCTCTCCGCCCGCGCCCGGAGTCTGGTGCTCAAGATGGTGGAAAATGCGCGGCGTGAGTATGTAGCGGCCCACCACACCAAGTCTCGAAGGCGCCTTTTCGGGATCCGGCTTCTCGACAATGCCGCCGATCTTGTGCGGTGACTTCGAATCCGCTTCGATGCGCACGATGCCGTATCGCCTGGTTTCCTCGCGCCCGACGTTCTGCACTGCGAGAATGGAACAGGCGCAACCCGCGTAGATTGCAGTCATCTGCGTGAGCACCGGCGTTGCCGCGTCGATCAAATCATCGGCCAAAACGACGGCGAAAGGGTGGTCACCGATCACCGGCAACGCACACAGAACCGCGTGCCCGAGGCCGAGCGCCTGCGGTTGCCTTACATAGATACAGGAGACGTTGCGCGGAATGATCTCCTGCACGATCCGCAGCAGATCGTCTTTGCCGCGCTGGCTCAATTCCGCTTCGAGCTCGGTCGCCTTGTCGAAATGATCTTCGATCGCGCGCTTTGTCCGGCCGGTGATGAAGATCATCTCGGTCATGCCTGCCGCGACCGCTTCTTCCACGGCATACTGGATGAGCGGCTTGTCCACGACAGGCATCATCTCTTTTGCGCTGGCTTTGGTTGCCGGCAGGAAGCGCGTACCCATGCCCGCGACTGGAAAGACCGCTTTCGTAACCTGATTCATGACCCACTCGATTCGACGTTTTGCATTTGCTGCACGACTCTAAGCGTAACTGGCGGATCAAAAACCCAGTAATTTTACCAAGTCCTGCTCCTCGAGCACGGTAACGCCCAGCTCGAGGGCCTTGTCGTACTTGCCGCCGGGATCGGCGCCGACGACGACGTAATCGGTTTTCTTCGACACGCTGCCCGTGATCCTGCCACCTTGCGCCTCGATCCGGGCGCTCGCCTCCTCCCGCGTAAGGTGAGGCAGCGTGCCGGTCAGGACGAAGGTTTTCCCAGCCAGCTTCCTGCTCGCGTTTGCCGCGGAACGCGGCGATTCGGCAGGACGTTCCGGCCTCACTCCGCGATCGAGCAGCGCCTGGATCACTTCGCGATTGTGAGGCTGGCGCAGGAAATTCGCGACGCTTTCCAGGATCTCCGGACCGATTCCGGGCAGAACCGGTTCGAGCAGCGCCTCGCCGCGGTTGCGACGCCGTGTGTTTTCCTTCTGTACGGTTGCCTTTTCTGCGATGAGCCCATCCCAGTCACGCTCTTCGAGCAGTGCTTCCGCCGATCCGAAGTATTGCGCCAATATCTTTGCGACTTCCTCCCCGACATGATGCATGCCGAGCGCGTAAATGAAACGGGCAAGGGTGCGTCGGCGGCTCGATTCGATGGCCGCGACGACGTTGGCAGCGGACTTCTTTCCCATGCGCTCGAGCGCGGCGAGACTCGGCACGCCGAGCACGTAAAGGTCGGCCGGCGTGCGGACAAGAGCCGCGTCGACCAGCTGGTCGACGAGCTTTTCCCCAAGGCCCTCTATGTCCATGGCGCGGCGCGACGCGTAGTGCAGGATTGCCTGCTTGCGCTGCGCGCCGCAGTAGAGCCCTCCGGTGCAGCGGAATACCGCTTCGCTTTCTATGCGCTCGACTTTCGACTCGCACACGGGGCAGCGCGTCGGCATTTCGAACTCACGCGCATCGGCAGGTCGCTGCTCCGCGAGCACGCGCACGACCTCGGGAATAACATCGCCTGCCCGGCGAACGACCACGGTGTCGCCGATTCTCACGTCCTTTGCGCGCACTTGATCGAGGTTATGCAGCGTTGCGCTCGTTACGGTGACGCCCCCGACGAATACCGGTGCGAGCTTTGCTACCGGCGTGAGTGCGCCCGTGCGACCCACTTGTACCTCGATAGCCTCGACTTGGCTCACAGCCTCCTCCGCCGCGAATTTGTGAGCAAGCGCGAAACGCGGCGCACGCGCGACGTACCCCAGCCGCTCCTGACCGGCAAAGGCATTCACCTTGTACACGACGCCGTCGATGTCGTAGGGAAGCGAGTCGCGCTTCCCGCCGATCGCTTCGTAGTACTCGATGAGACCGTTCAACCCGGAGACGACTCGCCGCTCTCCCGCGACGCGAAAGCGGGCTTCCGCGAGGTAGTCGAGGGCCTCATTGTGGCGGGTGAGCCGCGGCCCCCTTTCGTTGGCCCCGATGCCGTAGGCGAAAAAACTAAGCCGCCGCGACGCCGTGATGCGCATGTCCAGCTGACGCAGGGCGCCGGCGGCGGCGTTGCGCGGATTCACGAATTCGCGCTCGCCCTTCTCCCGCTGCGCCGCGTTCATCGCAAGGAAGTCGCGCTTGAGCATGAGCACTTCGCCTCGCACCTCGATCAGTGCGGGCGGTTTGCCGTGCGCGAGCCTGAGCGGTATCGCGCGTATCGTCCTCAGATTCGCCGTGACGTCCTCCCCGACATAGCCGTCGCCGCGCGTCGCACCGGACACGAGCGTTCCATCGGCATACGTAAGATTGATCGCGAGCCCGTCGAACTTGGGCTCAGCTGCGTACTCGACCGTGTCTACACCGAGCGCGTCACGCACCCGGCGGTCGAAAGCAGCCGCCTCATCGGGGTCGAAAGCATTATTGAGAGAGAGCATCGGCACGCGGTGCGTGACCGGGCCGAATTGAGATTGCGGTTCGGCGCCGACCCGCTGCGTGGGCGAGTCCGCCGTGACAAGCTCGGGATGCTGCGATTCGAGCGCCTGCAGCTCGCGAAAAAGGCGGTCGTACTCGGCGTCGGAAACGAGCGGCGCATCCAGCGTGTGATATTGATAGTTGTGCCGCTCGATCTCATCGCGTAGCGCAGCCGCCCGCTGGCGGACCTCACGCGGCACGGTCATGAGAACAGTCGCAGCGCCCGCTCGCTCCCCGGGGACATGCCGCGGGCTTCCATCCTTGCGTGTATCGAGTGCAACTGCTGCCGGATTGCGCCCACGGCGTTTTCGCTCAGGGGCACGCGATTGTCGTCGACGAGCGTGCCGCCCAGCCCCGCGGCGAGCTGGGCCCCCGTTTTCAGCATGAGGTCGAGCGCGCCAAATCCATCGGCCACGCGAGGCACGTCGAGCAGCAGCGTGACCCCAGTCGTCGTGAGATGTTTGATCTGCTCCGGGAGAAACGGCGCGGGCTCGTGATTGTCGAGCGTGAAGAGAGTCTGCCGCGCATCATCGGGAAAATGGAATACGCCGTCGGGTTCGAGCTTGAAGCCGGCGCCTTCGGCCAGAATGCGGATGCGCGTACCCGCAAAGCTGCCTTCGGACGGCGCCACGACATTGACGCCGATGGCAATGTCGACTTCCGCGCAATACGCATCGAGCTCGCGCGCCTGCAAGTCGGCCGCTTCGAGATCGGGACAATGCGCGGCAGCGGAGAAGCGCGCGGCGCAGTCGCGCACCGCTTCGCAGATTTTTGCGAGCGCCGCCTGACCGGTGATGCCTTTGCGATTCACGAGCTGCACGGCGATGCGCAGATGCGCGTAGCGGCCGCCGCTCAGTCTCCCCGCTTCCTGCCACTCGCCGAGATCGGTGTTATAGCCGGCTACGCGAAAGCGCACACCGCTCGCCGCCGCGCGCGTGTGGAGCTCGGCCAATCCGGCCGCGCTGATCGGTTCGACGGAATCGATCCCCGCAATATAGTCGAGCGCCGAATCGAAGCCGGGAATCGCCGGCAGGCCGCTCACGCTCGGCGTATCGGCCGATGGGCGGGCCGCTGCGGCATCCGCGCGTGCGTCGCGCGGATGCAATTGCGGCTCGACTCGCGCCGAAGGACTGCGCACGGTATCTTCGCGCAGCCGATCCTCGAGCGTGTCGCCCGTCGCGTGCTCGAGACGCTGGCGCAAACGCCACTGCTGAAACCAGTTGAATGCGATCACACCGCCGACGACGATGACACCGATCACCAGCAGGCTGACCTGCAGATCGCTCATGGCGCCGGTTAAGCGGCTTCTTCGGTGAGCTTCATCGCTTCTTCGATGTCCACGGCGACGACGCGCGAGACGCCCGGCTCCTGCATGGTGATGCCCAGGAGCTGATGAGCGATTTCCATCGTGATCTTGTTGTGGCTGATGAAAAGAAACTGCGAAACCTCGGACATCTTGCGCACGAGATCGCAGAAGCGCCCGGTGTTGTGATCGTCGAGCGGTGCGTCGACTTCGTCCAGCAGACAGAACGGCGCAGGATTCAGCTGGAATATGGAGAACACGAGCGAGAGCGCCGTGAGCGCCTTCTCGCCGCCGGAAAGCAGATGAATGGACGTGTTCTTCTTCCCGGGCGGTTGCGCGATGACCTGCACACCGCTGTCGAGGATCTCCTCGCCGGTCAGCACCAGCTTCGCGTTTCCGCCGCCGAAAAGCGCCGGGAACATCTTACCGAAATGCGTGTTGACCTCGTCGAACGTGCTTTGCAGGCGCTCGCGAGTTTCGCGGTCGATGCGCCGGATCGCGTCCTCCAGCGTCGCCATCGCCTCGGTCAGGTCCTGCGACTGCGCATCGAGGTAGGTTTTCCTCTCCTGCGCCGCCTGCAATTCTTCGAGGGCGGCGAGGTTCACGGCGCCCAGCGCCTTGATTTCTTCGCTGAGACGGCCGATCTCGTTCTGGAATGCGCCGGAGCGTGCGCCTTTTTCCAGCAGGCTCTGCAGCGCGGCCTCATCCGCGCCTGAATCCGCGAGCTGCTGGGCGTATTGAGATTCCGTGAGGCGCGCTTCCTGCTCTTTGAGGCGCACATCGTTCACACGTTCTCGCAACGGATCGAGCCGCTGCTCCGCCGTCAGCCTTTCGTGCTCGACTTCCTTCACGCGCGTTTCGGTTGCTTCGAGCGCATCGCGTGCCTGGGCAAGAGCCTGCTCGCGCTCGGTGCGCGCGGCGAGCGCTTGTTGCAGCTCGGCCTGCCACGGCGTTTCGTCGCAGCTTGCGAGCGCTTCCTCTTCAGCCGACAGATTCGCCTGGAGCGCGGCCGCCTGCTCGGTCAGGGCACCGATCGAGCTTTCGATTTCCTCGACTTTTGCGCCGGCGCTGCGCAGCCGATACAGCGCTTCCTGTTGCACGCGCTGCGCATTCTGCAGCGCCTCGCGCTGGAGCCTCAGCACCGAATCCGCCCGGCCGTACAAGTCGATGGCGAGATCCAGCTGCTCGCGCACGCGCGCACGCTCCTCGGCGAGCCGAGCGAGATTCGCGTTCGCATCTTCGCGCTGCGCGGTTTCGCTTTCTACCTGATCCAGGAGCTCGGCGAGCTCGAGCGAAATCTGTTCACCGCGCTGGCCGAGCCGCTGCGCCTGTTCGGACTGTCGCAGCGCGTCCATCTGCACCGAGTGGTGGCGCTCCTGCGTTTCGTTGACAATCTGGCGCAGCGACGCAAGCTCATCTTTGTGCCGAGCGATCGCCTGCTCGACTGCAGCAACCTCTGCCTGTATCGCACTATGCGCTTCGCGCTCTTGACCGCACGTTATTTCGAGCGCCTCGATTTCGCGCTGGCGCGACAGCACGCCATGGAGCTCCGTATCGGGAGCGTGAAAACTCACGCTATGCCGCGTGTAGATATGACCTTCGCGCGAGACCAGCATGGCGCCGGGCGGCAGCGTGCTGCGCAGCGCCAAACCTGCGGCGCCGTCTGTCAACACATAGACCTGGTGCAGCCACTCGCGCAGCACCGCTTCGAGCCGGGGGTCGCGGTAGGTCACATAACGTTGCAGCGATTCCAGGCCTTGCATAGAAGCAGGCGAGTCCGAGCCTGCCGCGCTGGCGTCGACCACGCTCAGCTTCCCTGGAGGCGCGTCCGCAAGCCAGTCTGCTGCGGTGTCGATACGATCGAGTGAGAGCGCGTTGAGCCGTTCGCGCAGCACCGCTTCGAGCGCGTCTTCCCAGCCCGCTTCGATCGTAATGCCTTGCCACAGCCGCGGTGCACTCTGCAGCCCGCGCGCCGCAAGCCAGCCTTCGAGCTCCGCGCCGCGCGCAATGCGTTCCTGGAGCTGCTTGAGTGCCTCGATGCGCGCACCGACGGCTGTCAGGCTCTGATTCGCCGTATCGAGCGCCTCGACTCGATCGCGTAATTGCTGCTCGAGCCGGGTCAGCGCGCCTTCCTTTTCTCCAAGCTGCGCGCGCTTCGCCTCGAGCGCGTGTTCGAGCTCGCGCGCCTCGGCGCTCAGACGTTCGAGCGCGGCCTCATCCGCCGCGGGCAATGCAGCATGCTCTTCGCGCAGCCGCTCCTCGCGTTGTGCGAGGTGGTCCAGCACGCGGCCGGCATGCTCGAGCTTCGTGTGCTCGACCTGAATCGCCTGTTCCGCGCGGGCGAGCCCACCCTGCAGCTCGTCGCGCCTGCTGTTGCTGGCGCGGTAGGCCTCCTCCGCGACCGGCAGTTTCTCGCTCTCGGCGCGCGCGCGTGATTCGCATGTGGCCGACGCCTCTTGGGCTTCAGCACGCTCGCCTCGCCACTCCTCGAGGCTCGCCTGTGCTGCCAGGCGCTGCGACTCGGCGTGGCCGAGCTGCGCGCGCAGATTGGCGATCTGGTGCTCGATGCGCTCGCGTTTTTCGCGCACGTGCGAAATCTGCTGCTCGAGCCTCGCGACCGCGGCGTTGGACTCGTACAGCGCGCCTTGCGCGGCGTGCAGCGCATCGCCGCTGCGATAGTGCTCCTCACGCAGTGTTTCCAGCCGATTTTCGGCTTCACGCAGTTTCGCGGTCTCGGCCTCGAGCTCGACGCCGATGCGTTCGATCTCGCGGGTGTGACGGTTGCGTGCGGACGCGGCTTCGTTCCTGCGGGTGAGCCAGAGCAGGCCCTGCGTCGTGGTGAGCTCTTTCTGGAGCTCGTGATAGCGCCGCGCGACTTCGGCCTGCGACTGCAGATGCTCGAGCTGTTTCTCGAGCTCCTGGCGAATGTCCTCGACTCGCAGCAGGTTCTCGCGCGTGTCTTTCAACCTGAGCTCGGTCTCCCGGCGGCGCTCGCGATATTTCGAGACACCGGCGGCCTCTTCGAGAAAAACCCGCAGCTCTTCCGGTTTCGCCTCGATCACCCGCGCGATCATGCCCTGCTCGATGATCGCGTACGCTCTTGCACCCAGGCCCGTGCCGAGGAAAATGTCGGCGATATCGCGCCGGCGCACGTGCATATTGTTGATGTAGTACGACGAATCGCCATCCCGCTGCAGCACGCGCTTGATGGAAATTTCGGCGTATTGCGCCCACTGGCCGGCCGCCTTGCCGAGACTGTTGTCGAACATCAGCTCGACGCTGGCGCGGTTGACGGGTTTACGCTGTCCCGAACCGTTGAACAGGACGTCCTGCATCGTGTCGCCGCGCAGATGCTTGGCGGAGGTTTCGCCGAGCACCCAGCGCACCGCGTCGATGATGTTCGATTTGCCGCAGCCGTTCGGCCCGACGATGCCGACGAGCTGGCCGGGGGTGGGAATACGGGTGGGATCTACGAAGGATTTGAAACCGGCAAGGTTGATCTGGGTCAGGCGCACTTTTTTCGCTGTCGGTGGCGTTTATAATTCGCGTCTCATTCTAACTGAATTAGTTCGCCGCAAGATGCCCACCCGGCCGTCCGCGAAGCTCGAAACGTTCTCCAATCCGACGCCGCGTCGCGGCTATCGGATTCACATGGAGATACCGGAGTTCACGTGCTTGTGTCCGAAGACGGGCCAGCCTGATTTCGCCACGCTCATCCTCGATTACGTGCCGGACAAACTGTGCGTCGAGTTAAAAAGCCTCAAGCTGTACATCTGGTCGTTTCGTAATCAGGGCGCGTTCCATGAAGCTGTCACGAACCGCATCCTCGACGATCTGGTAGCCGCTACGAAGCCCCGTTACATGCGGCTTACCGCGCGCTTTTACGTGCGGGGCGGCATTTTTACGACCGTGGTCGCGGAGCATGCCAAGGCCGGATGGAAGATGGCCGCGCTGCCGGACCTCGACGCGCACGACAGCCAAGAGAGCGTGCGCTAAAGGCTCCACCGAGGTTCTGGCCTCGGCTAAATCTCTCTATAATCACGCTTTTTACGCGACTCAACGCGCGAGATCGCCTTGAACCCACGTCTTGGTCGGCTCCAGACCTATCCTTTCCAGAAACTCACCGCGCTGCTCGAAGGCGCGAAGCCGAATCCGGCGCTGAACCTCATTCCGCTGTACATCGGCGAGCCCAAGCATCCGACGCCGGAGTTCATCAAGCGCGCGCTCACCGAGAATCTTTCCGGACTCGCGGGCTACCCGCCGACCGCCGGCACCCCGGAGCTGCGCGAAGCGATCGCGGCGTGGCTCGAGAAGCGCTACGACATACCAAAGATCGACGCGACGACACAGGTGATCCCGGTTACGGGCACGCGCGAAGCGCTTTTCGCGATCGCGCAGGCGGTGGTCGACACGACCAAGCCCGATCCGGTGGTGGTCTGCCCGAATCCGTTCTATCAGATTTACGAAGGCGCGGCGCTGCTTGCCGGCGCGACGCCGGTGTTCCTGAATCAGGTTGCCGCGAACGATTACGCGCTCGATCTCGGCCAGATCGCGCCCGACGTTTGGCGGCGCACCCAGCTCGTCTACGTCTGCTCGCCCGGAAACCCGACGGGCCATGTGATGACGCTTGCCGACTGGAAAGCGCTGTTCGAGCTCTCGGACCGCTACGGATTCGTGATCGCCTCCGACGAATGCTATTCGGAGATCCATTTCGACGAAGCGCACCCGCCGCTCGGCGGGCTGGAAGCCGCCCACAAGCTCGGCCGCACCGGCTACCCGCGGCTCGTCATGTTCTCGAGCCTCTCGAAGCGATCGAACGTGCCCGGCATGCGCTCGGGATTCGTCGCCGGCGACCCGGCCATACTCAAACCCTATCTGCTCTACCGCACCTACCATGGCTGCGCGATGAGCGGTCCGGTGGGCGCGGCGAGCACCGTCGCATGGCGCGACGAGGCACACGTCGTCGAAAACCGCGGGCTCTATCGCGAAAAGTTCGACACGGCGATCTCGATCCTGAAACCGGTCCTGGACGTGAGCATGCCGGACGCGGCTTTCTATCTGTGGGTGCACACGCCCATACCCGATCCCGAATTCACCCGCGGCCTGTACGAGTCACAGTCGGTGTCGGTGCTCCCCGGAAGCTATCTCGCGCGCGAATCAGGAGGGATCAATCCGGGCACCGACCGCGTTCGCATCGCGCTCGTAAGCTCGACCAAAGAATGCGCGGAATCGGCGCGCCGGATCCGCGACTACGTCAAGACGCTCTGAGGAAAGACCATGGAACAACTCCAGAAAACGATAGACGCCGCGTGGGATGACCGCGCGAACATCACCCCCGGCAGCGCGAGAGCAGAACTGAAAGACGCTGTGCGCGATACGATCGCGCGCCTCGACGACGGGTCGCTCCGCGTGGCCGAGAAAAAAGGCGGGAACTGGATCACCAACGAATGGGCGAAGAAAGCGGTGCTGCTTTCATTCCGGCTGCAGGACAATGAGATTGGCGGTTCGGATAGTGCGCGCTACTACGACAAAGTGCCTTCGAAGTTTGCGACCTTCGATGAGGCCGCCTTCCGCGATGCCGGATTCCGCGTGGTGCCGCCGGCTGCCGTTCGCCGCGGCGCCTACATCGCCAAGAACGTCGTGCTGATGCCCTCGTTCGTCAACATCGGCGCCTACGTCGACGAAGGCACGATGGTCGACACGTGGGCCACCGTGGGGTCGTGCGCGCAGATCGGCAAGAACGTTCACCTTTCCGGCGGCGTCGGCATCGGCGGCGTGCTCGAGCCGCTGCAGGCGAATCCGACGATCATCGAAGACAACTGCTTCGTCGGCGCACGCTCCGAGATCGTAGAAGGCGTGATCGTCGAAGCCGGCAGCGTGATTTCGATGGGCGTATTCATCAGCGCGACCACCAAAATCTATCGGCGCGATACCGGTGAGGTGCTGTACGGACGCGTGCCCGCCGGCTCGGTGGTGGTTTCGGGGTCGCTTCCGTCTGCGGACGGGCGCTGCAATCTCTACTGTGCAGTGATCGTGAAGCAGGTCGATGCGGGAACGCGAGCGAAAACGAGCATCAACGAGCTGCTGCGTAGCGACTGATAACTTGGCACAATAGCGCGAGTCACGCCGGGCGCCGCGGCGCCCGGAACACCGTCCCAGAGGACCTGTCATGTTCGTCAAATCGCTCTTCAAGGTGATGTCCGACACCGGGGCGTCGGATGTCTTCTTCACCGCCGGCGCGCCCGTCCAGATCAAGATCAAGGGCGAGCTCGTGCCCGTGAACTCGAACATCCTCGATGCGACGCTGATGAAGCGCATCGCGTACGAAGCCATGACGCCGGAGCAGATCGAGACGTTCGAGAGAGACCTCGAGATCAACTTCTCACTCGTGGAACAAGGGATCGGCAGTTTCCGCGTCAACATCTTCAAGCAGCGCGGCGCGTGCGGGATCGTCATTCGTCACATCAAGGTCACTGTGCCGACGATCGAGAAGCTGGGCGTGCCGCTGACGCTGAAGGACCTCGTCATGGAGAAGCGCGGTCTCATTCTCGTCGTCGGCTCCACCGGGTCGGGTAAATCCACGACGCTCGCGGCGATGATCAATCATCGCAATCAGACGATTTCGGGCCATATCCTCACGATCGAAGATCCGATCGAGTTCATGTATCGCCATGCGAAGAGCATTGTGAATCAGCGCGAAGTCGGCATCGATACGCGCTCCTATCACAACGCGCTGGTGAGCGCGATGCGCGAAGCGCCCGACGTGATCCTGATCGGCGAATGCCGCGATGCCCTTACTTTCCAGGCGGCGCTGCAGTACGCGCAGACGGGCCACCTGTGCCTGACCACGCTGCATTCGAACAACAGCTATTACGCGCTCAATCGCGTGATCAACATGTTCCCGCACGATGCGCGCGAAAGTCTGATGATGGATCTGTCGTCCAGTCTGAAAGCGATCGTCTCGCAGCGCCTGATCCACGACGTGAACGGCGAGATCATTCCCGCCTGCGAGCTCATGATCAATACCAAGCACATTCAGGAGCTCATCCGCAAAGGCGAGATCGATCAGATCAAGGACGCGATGGAGCAGAGCCTCGCGCCCGGCTCGCAGACCTTCGAGCAGTCCCTGTTCGACCTTTATCAAGGTGGACGCATCACGCTCGAGGAGGCGATGGCCAACGCCGATTCGCCGACGAACCTGCACTGGCTCGTCAACAACGCGGCGAAAGCGCCAATGGCACCTACGCCCGCTGGCGCGCCAGGCTCGACGCCCGCGCCCGCGCCGCGCCCCGCAGCCGCACAGGAAGATCTCTCGAGCATCAAGCTCAATCTGGATGCGCTCGGCTGAGCGCCGCAGGCGCTCGCATCCGACAGTACGCACGCTGCTACGCGATGCAGTGCAGCGCCTCGAAGCGGCGCGCGTGTCCTACGGTCACGGCACGCTCAACGCTCGCGATGAAGCGGCGTGGCTGATCCTGCACGCCCTGAAACTGCCCCTCGATGACCTCGTCTCTCGCCTCAGCCGCGAAGTAAGCTCCGACGAAGCAAAGACGGTCGACGCGCTGATCGATGAACGCATCCGAACGCGGAAGCCGACGGCCTATCTCACTCGAGAGGCCTGGCTGGGCGATCACAGTTTCTACGTGGATGAGCGGGTCATCGTGCCGCGGTCGTATATCGCGGAGCTCCTGCGCGAGCGCCTGGCACCCTGGATAGCAAAACGATCGAATGTCGGCGCCGCGCTCGATTTGTGCACAGGCTCGGGGTGTCTTGCGGTGCTGACCGCGCTTACGTTCCCGCAGACGCGAATCGACGCGGCCGATGTTTCTCGAGATGCGCTCGACGTCGCACGCCGCAATATCCGCGATTACGGGCTTGGGCGGCGCGTGAGGCTCGTTCGCTCGGATCTTTTCTCGGCGCTACGTGACCGCAGCTATGACCTGATCGTGTCGAACCCGCCGTACGTGAGCGCCGCGGCGATGCGCGGGCTCCCTGCCGAATATCGCAGTGAACCGGCAGTCGCGCTCGCCGGCGGCCGCGACGGGCTCGATTTCGTGAGGCGCATCGTCACGGAAGCGCCTCGCCATTTGAATCCTGGGGGGCTGCTGCTGGTGGAAGTAGGCCACTATCGGGAACGGGTGGAGCGCGCGTTCCCGCGGCTGCCGCTCGTCTGGGCGCAAACCAGCGGCGGCGACGATTGCGTGTTCGGAATTACGCGGGAGGCGCTGTGCTCTCCCTCTCCACCGCGTTCTGCTCGAGCCAGTCGAGCAGCTGTTTCACTTCACCCGCCGGAAGCGAGCTCACCTGCCCGCGCTTCAGGCGCGGCGGCAGCGCGACGACGCCGAAGCGCACGCGCATCAAGCGGCTCACGGTAAGACCGAGCGCTTCGAACATGCGCCGCACGACGCGGTTACGTCCTTCGCGCAGCACGATGCGGTACCAGTGATTGCTGCCTTCGCCGCCTTCGTCCGCGACGCTGTCGCATTTCGCGCCGCCGTCAGAGAGCTCGATACCGGAGGTCAGGCGCTCGATCTGCTCGGACTTCAGCTGCCCGATGATGCGCACCGCGTACTCGCGCTCGACTGCGAAGCGCGGATGCATCATGCGATTGGCGAGCTCGCCGGAGGTCGTGAATAGAAGCAGCCCCGACGTGTTGTAATCGAGCCTACCCACCGCGAGCCATTTTGCGCCGCGCACCTGGGGCAGCCGCTCGAAAACGCTCGCGCGTCCCTCCGGGTCGTCGTGAGACACGATTTCGCCTTCGGGCTTGTGATAGACGAGCACGCGGGGAAGACGGTGTATGCCGGGCCAGCGCACGATGCGACGCCCGATGCGTATCGAGTCGCTGGGCACTACGCGCGTGCCGATCGTTGCCACGCTGCCATTCACCGTGATTTTGCCTTCGCGTATCCACTCCTCCATCATGCGGCGCGAGCCCACGCCCGCCTGCGCGAGGATCTTGTGCAATTTTTGGGATGGAGCATCCGCGTGAGGCCGATGCGACGCCCCCGTGCGGTTGTACCCCCGCGAAGTTGCGCTGCGGCCGACGGTACTGGCGGCGGGTGCGGCCTTGCGCGCGGGCGGCCGCAGCGGCCGTTTGGTGCGGGTGCGCGAACGCTTCGCTGCAGCGCGCTGGGCCATCAGATTTCGCGGCGCTCGATGACGGCCTGCGCAAGTGTGCCGCTGTCGACATGCTCGAGCTCGCCGCCGACCGGGAGGCCTCGCGCGATGCGGGTCGCCGTAATCCCTTTGGCACGCAGCAACTCACCGACGTAATGCGCAGTCGCTTCGCCTTCGACGGTAAAGTTGGTCGCCAGTATCGCTTCGCGCACCACGCCATCCGTCGCGCGCTTGACCAGGCGGTCGAGATGGATTTCTCGCGGTCCGATTCCGTCCAGCGGTGAGAGCGCGCCCATCAGCACGAAATAAAGGCCCTGGTAGCACTGTGCCTGTTCCATCATGAGGAGATCCGCCGGCGTTTCGACCACGCATAGGAGCGTTGCGTCACGGCGCGGCGAACGG
Source organism: Burkholderiales bacterium (assembly GCA_035525455.1). Classification (GTDB taxonomy): domain Bacteria; phylum Pseudomonadota; class Gammaproteobacteria; order Burkholderiales; family SG8-41; genus JAQGMV01. The sequence continues at coordinate 2,960 of DATLEF010000194.1, read as the reverse complement.
CACAGCGTGCATATGGCTTCTTCGGTGTAGCTGTTGCACTTCTCGCAATGCCGGATGCGCTCGAGCGCGAGGCCGAGCGCGATTGCCAGCCGGTGAGCACCGGGCTTGTCGCGCTGGAGCAGATGATAGGCCATGCGTTGCGCGGATTTCGGACCCACACCCGGCAGGCAGCGCAGTGCGGCGATGAGCTCATCGAGGGCTGCGGACGCCTTCACGAATTCAAAACGGCATCTTGAAACCGGGCGGCAGCGGAAGACCCGCCGTCACACCCGACATTTTCTCCTGCACCGTGCTTTCGACCCGGCGCACGGCATCGTTGACCGCGGCGGCGATGAGGTCCTCGAGCATGTCCTTGTCGTCGGCGAGCAGGCTCTGATCGATGGTGACCCGCTTCACGTCGTGCTTGCAGGTCATGATGATTTTCACCATGCCCGCACCGGATTGTCCTTCCACTTCGGTCGAAGCGAGCTGTTCCTGCACCTTCTTCATGTTTTCCTGCATCTGCTGGGCTTGTTTCATGAACCCGGCGAGCTGGTTCTTCATGGGTCCCGTCCTGTCACTGTAAAGGTTTGATGGAGCTTACCCGCGCGTCCATGTCTTCCACGAGCTCGCGCACGAAAGGATCCTGCTCGATCTCCGCGATGGCGCGCGCCTGTTCGCGTTCGCGCTCGCGCGTCGCCATCGCGACCGGCGAATTGCCATTGCCTTCGCCGATTGCGATCGAGACTTTCAGATTCGCCCCGAACTGTTTTTGAAGCGCGCCTTTGAGCCGATCCTGATAAGGCTTCTCGAGCAGCCGCTCATGCGCTTTGGGCAGCGTCAGGTCGGCGCGGTTTGCATCGAGTCGCACGAGCTCGCAATGTTGCGCCAGCATACGCGCCATGCCGTTCAAGCCGAGCTCTTCGATCATCTGAGGCCAGGCTGCGCCGGTGATTGCGGCACCGTCCTCGGCGGGCGTCACTGGCGGAGAGCTTGATTCCGCGGTCGTCACCGGCGGCGAGCTTACATCCTGTGCAGGCGCCGCGCGCGTGCGTTCCTCTGCAACGACTGCTGGCGCGCGCTCTTTTGCAGCGACCGCGGGCGCGCTGCGTGCCCTCGTTGGCGCCGATGACGGCGCGAATGCAAGCATGCGCAGCAGCGTCATCGTAAATCCGGCATATTCGTCCGGGGCAAGACCGATTTCGCTCCGGCCCTGGACGCTGATCTGATAGTAGAGCTGCAGCTCTTCGGCTTCGAAAAGCGCCGCCAGCTCTCGCAGCACCTCGGCATCGGGCTCCTCCTCGCCCAACACCTGCGGCACGATCTGCACGAGCGCGAGCCGGTGCAATAACGTGCCGAGATCCTGGAGCGCCATCTCGAACGAGAGACTGCGTTCCGCCATGCGATCGGCTTCGGCAATCAGTGCGCCGCCGTCGCGCGATGCCAGCGCGCGCAGCAACGTGTGAAGATACGTCTGGTCGACCGCGCCGAGCATCGTGCGAGTGCCTGTGAGCTCGACTTTCCCGCCGCCGTGCGCGATCGCCTGGTCGAGCAGCGACAGCGCGTCGCGCAAACTGCCTTGCGCCGCGCGCGCGATCAGCGCGAGCGCTGGGGTTTCGGCTGCGAGCCCTTCGGCTGCGAGTATTTGCTGCAGCCGCGTCTGGATCTGCGTCTGTGGAATCTGCTTCAAATTGAATTGCAGGCAGCGCGAGAGCACCGTCACCGGGATTTTCTGCGGATCCGTCGTCGCCAGGACGAATTTCACGTGCTCCGGAGGCTCTTCAAGCGTCTTCAACATCGCATTGAACGCATTGCGCGAAAGCATGTGCACTTCGTCGATGATGTACACCTTGTAGCGTCCGGCCGTCGGCGCATACATCGCGTTCTCCAGAAGCTCGCGCATATTGTCGACTTGCGTGTTCGACGCGGCGTCGAGCTCGATCAGGTCGACGAACCGCCCCGCGTCTATCTCCATGCAGGCGCTGCATTTGCCGCACGGGCTGTCGGTGACGCCGGTCTCGCAGTTGAGCGCTTTTGCAATAATCCGAGCGAGCGTGGTCTTGCCGACCCCGCGCGTGCCGGTAAATAGATAAGCGTGGTGCAGCCGCGCGCTGCTGAGGGCGTTCGTCAACGCGCGCACGACGTGCTCCTGCCCGACCATTTCGGTGAAGGTGCGGGGACGCCACTTGCGGGCGAGCGCTTGAGTCACTCAGAAGTGGTACTGCAGGCGAATCTGATTGAAATTGATTCCCGCATTAGGCCGCTTGATGCTCGCATTCGACAGATGCTGGAAACGGTAAGCCACATCGAAGCTTTCCCTTGCGCCGAACCGGTAGCCCAGCCCGATGTGGTTTCCGAACTGGAACGCCGTGCTCATGCGCGTGTCCCCGATCGTGGTGTGCGAAAGCAGGTGAACGCCGAGTCCCGCCTCGATATAAGGCCCGACGAGACCATTGGGCTGCACTCGCATTACCGGCGTCAGTCCGAGCTCGACGATGTCCTTGTTCTGCGCGGGCGTCGCACCGCCGAAATTCCAGTAGCCGATCGCGGCGTCCACGTAGCTGGCCAGTTGCCAGTTGGCCCATTGAAACAGGGGTTTTTTCAAAGCCCATTGCACCCCGACGCGGCCCATGTCCACGCCGTCGCCGTTCCCGATTTCGAGCGACATGCCGTCAATCGCGTGCGCGGGCGCGCTCGCGCACGCGAGCACAGTCAGGATTTTGAAAGCAATACGACGCAGAATGGGTGCGGACATTGTGATTGGAACAACGAAGCGCTCGCGCACTTTATTGGAGATGGGGTGGCGAGCCGTTCCCCCGGCACTTGCAGAGAATAGCTGTGGCTGCTTCCTTCCGGACCTGACCAGGTTCACTACCATGCAATGCGGGGCGGCCCGCCGTAGTCGTAAGACCAGGACGTAAGTATGCCTGCTTCAGTGCTCCGCCGCCAGCGCGGCAGCACGCCCGCGCGCCTTTACAAGG
>DATLEF010000073.1:0-29939 GCA_035525455.1 Burkholderiales bacterium | reverse complement strand
AAACCCTCGGTTTCTCTCTGTTCGTTTACCGGTTGAGCCTAGGCGAGACGAGGCCGCTTAAATAGCGGCCTCATTCGTCTCGCCCGTTCGGATACGGATCACCTGATCGACGTTGCTCACGAAAATCTTGCCGTCGCCGATCTTGCCGGTGCGCGCCGATTCGATGATGGCATCGATCGCGTTGTCGAGCAGTGTGTCCGGCACCACGACATCCACTTTCACTTTTGGCAGAAAATCGACGACGTATTCCGCGCCGCGATAGAGCTCGGTATGGCCTTTCTGGCGCCCGAAGCCTTTGACTTCGGTCACGGTGAGACCGCTCACGCCGATCTCGGAGAGCGCTTCGCGCACTTCGTCGAGCTTGAACGGCTTGAATATCGCCTCGATTTTTTTCATGGAGTTCTCCCGCTTCAGTCGGTCGCTATACGTCATCAGCATAGCACGTCAGTCGAAGCGATGCCGGAAGCGGTTGGTGATCGGATAGCGCCAGTCCTTGCCGAAGCCGCGGTTCGTGATGCGCACGCCGATCGGTGCCTGGCGCCGCTTGTATTCGCTCGAGCGCACAAGCTGGACGACGCGCTCGACCTCGGCGCGTGAAAAGCCGCGGGCGATGATGTCGAGCGGGTTCATGTCGTCTTCCACGTACGCTTCCAGGATCGCGTCGAGCACCGGATACGGCGGCAGGCTGTCCGCGTCGATCTGCCCGGGCTTCAATTCGGCCGACGGCGGCCGGTCCAGCACACGCTGCGGTATGACCGGCGAGACGCTGTTGCGGTAGCGCGCAAGTCCGTACACCAGCATTTTGTCTATATCTTTGAGCACCCCGAAACCACCCGCCATGTCGCCGTAGAGCGTCGCGTACCCCGTCCCCATCTCGCTCTTGTTGCCGGTGGTGAGCACGATCGCGCCGCTCTTGTTCGAAAGCGCCATCAGCAGCGTGCCGCGTATCCGGGACTGGATGTTTTCTTCAGTGGTGTCCTGCGGCAGTCCCTTGAATTCCGCCGAGACCGATTCCAGGAATGCATCGAACATCGGTTTGATCGCGATCTCGGTATAGCGCACGCCGAGGACCTCCGCTTGCGCACGGGCATCTTCGCGGCTCATGCTCGCCGTGTATTGCGAAGGCATCATCACTGCGCGCACGTTTTCGGCGCCCAGCGCATCGACTGCCACCGCGAGCGTGACCGCCGAGTCGATGCCGCCCGACAATCCCAGCAGCACGCCCGGGAACCGGTTCTTCCTCACGTAATCGCGCACGCCGAGCACGAGCGCCTGGTAGACCTCTTCATCAGCTTCGAGCCGCGGGGCAACGCTGCCTTGCACCGGCACGCCATCGGTGATTTCCACGATTGCGAGCGCTTCCTCGAACGCGGGCAGCTGATGCGTGATCCTGCCGTCCGCATTCATCACGAACGATGCGCCGTCGAACACGAGCTCGTCCTGGCCGCCGACGAGATTCACGTAGATGATCGACAAGCCTGTCTCGGCCACGCGCTGGCGCATCACGTGATAGCGCATGTCCTGCTTGTTGACGTGGTACGGCGACGCATTGGGCACGAGCAGCACGCGGGCGCCCGCATCGCACGCGGCGCGCGGCGCCTCGGCATCCCACGTATCGGCGCAGATGTTGATCGCGAGCCGCTCGCTCTCGCGAGGCTCAACCGGCCCGGCGCCCCACACGTCTTCGCAGATGTTCACGCCGAAGCTCACCCCGTCGAGCGAAAAAACACATGGCGCGTCCGCCGGCTCGAAATAGCGCTCCTCGTCGAATACCGTGTAACTGGGCAGATTGTGCTTGTCGTAGATACCGATCACCGCGCCGTCGCGTATGACGGATGCCGAGTTGTAGCGCCGCGCGTGAGCGATGCGCGGATGACCGACGACCAGGGTGATGCCGCGCACGCGCCGGGTGATTTCAGCCACTGCTTCGGCGCACGCAAGCATGAAGTCTTCGCGCAAAAGCAGGTCTTCCGGCGGATAACCGCAGACCGCGAGCTCGGGCGTGATCATCGCGTGGGCGCCGCCGGCTCGCGCTCGCTCGGCGAAATCGATAATGCGCTCGACGTTGCCCGCGAGGTCCCCGACCGTCGCGTTCATCTGCGCAATCGCAATTTTCATGGAGCTAATATATCATCGGCATGCAATCGCTCCGACCGAGTTCATTACCTTTCAGCAGTGGGGCGCGACATAGCCCGCCGACAGCAGAATTCCCCCGAACCGAACGGCATCAGGATCGAAGTCGCGTCTTCGATCGCATCGGTCGCGCCGCACGAATGGAATGCGCTCGCGGGCTCACAGCCTTTTTTGCGCCACGAGTTCCTGCACGCGCTGCACGAGACCGGCTGCGCCGCGCCCAAGACCGGATGGGCGCCGCAGTATCTGCTGCTCTACGAGAACGGCGCGCTTGCGGGCGCGGCGCCGCTCTATCTCAAAAGCCACTCGTACGGGGAGTACGTGTTCGACTGGAGCTGGGCCGAAGCGTACGAGCGCCACGGCCTCGATTACTATCCGAAGCTTCTGTGCGCGATTCCCTTCACACCTGTCAGCGGACCGCGCCTGATCGCGCGCACCGCAGCGCACCGCGAATACCTGGCCGCCGCAGCGCATGCTCTCGCCGCCGAGCTCGGCGTCTCGTCGTTCCACTGCCTGTTTCCGACCACCGACGATGTGCACGCGCTCGCCGCGCGCGGCATGATGGTCCGGCACGGCGTGCAGTTTCACTGGTCGAACGCGGACTATGCCAGCTTCGAAGAGTTTCTCGGCAGCATGAATCATGACAAGCGCAAAAAAATCAGGCAGGAGCGGCGCAAGGTGCGCGATGAGGGCATCACTTTCGAATGGCGCGAAGGGCGCGACATCGGTGCGGACGACTGGGCTTTTTTCTATCGCTGCTACGCGCGCACCTATCGCGAGCATTATTCGACGCCCTATCTCAATCTCGCTTTTTTCAAACGCATCGGCGAAACGATGCCGGAGAACCTCGTGCTTGTGCTTGGCGTTCGCGAAGGTAAACCCATCGCTGCGTCCTTCAATATGCGCGATGACACGCGGCTATACGGCCGCTATTGGGGCGCGATCGAGCATCATCCGGTGCTGCATTTCGAAGCGTGCTATTACCAGGTGATCGAATACTGCATCGCACGCGGGTTAAAGGTTTTCGAAGGCGGAGCGCAGGGCGAGCGCACCAAGCTCGCGCGCGGCCTGCTTCCGGTTGAAACGACTTCCGCACACTGGATCGCGCGGCGCGACTTCGCATCGGCGATCGAAAACTTCCTCGAGAAAGAAACCCGCGGCATCGCGCACCACATCGACGAGCTGAACGAGCGGCGACCGTTCAAGGAATCTGAGGCGTGATCCGGGAGGCGGGAGCGGCGGGAAACTACCGCCGGAAGCGCGAGAAGAACCGCCAGATTTCGGTGTTCGCATCGATCACTGCGGTGCCCGTGCCCAATAACTGCGGCAGGTAATCCCGAACGCCGCCCGGCCACACGTGGCCTGCGCCCGAGATCTGCCAGAGCACGACTTCCACGCCGTCGCGGCACGGCCGATACACCCGCCGGATCGCGCTGTGTCCCTCATCCGGCGTCCCGCTCGCACCCGCGACCGGTTCCACCGACGCGGGCTTCAGCGCACACCCGTCGTAGTCCAGCCATTTCCTCAGCGACTCTTCGACCGGCGCGTGGAACATCCGGGTGTCGGCAAGACTCTGCGGCGGACCGAAACCGCCGTCATAGCGCGCAATGTGATCGGTCGTGCTGTGTATGTGCATGACCGGCATCGGGCGCGACGGCGCGAAGCTTGCAACCGACATCGCACCCGCGACGCCGGCAACCGCAGCAATGCGGTCGGACGCTTCCGCCGCCACGCGGTACGCCATCATCGCGCCGTTCGAAAGACCCGCTGCATAAACGCGTCTGCGGTCGATCGCAGCGCGTGAAGCCAAATCGTCGAGCAGCGCCAGCACGAAACCGACGTCGTCGATCTGCAGCGCCGCCGCGGGACCGCAGCAATTGCCGGCGTTCCACGTTAGAAAGCGCCCATTGAAACCGCTGCTGCCGCTCGGATAGACCGCGATATAGCCGTCGCGATCGGCGGCGCGGTCGAGGCGCGTATAAATGCGCACCACTTCGGCAGTCGATCCGCCGCCGTGAAACATGAGCACCACAGGGAGCGGACGCTTCGCGGCTCCTTGAGGCGGAACGTGCACGAAATAGTTGCGATACAGATTCTGGTGTGTCAGCCGGAATTCGTAATCGCCGGGCGCGAGTGCCGCGTGGGCGACCCCCGCACAAAGCGCCAGCCACAGACCTAGCAACACCCTCACACGAGCTGTATCCGTTCGCCCCACGGCACCGGCGCTTTGCCTTTCACCAGCCACACCACCGGGTAGTCGGGCGCACAATCCGGAAAGTCGCCTGCGCCATCGGTAAAGTACACCAGAACGTCGGGACGATAGCGTTCGCGCGTAAGCCATTCGAATACGGGTGCAAAGCTCGTTCCACCGCCGCCGCCGAGTTCGCGCGGCACCTGAACCGGTTCCCAGGCTTCGAATCGCCACGGTGAGCGCTCGTCGAGCCGCTCGTCGCATGCGAGCAGCGTGACGCGCGCGCGGATCTGCGATTTGAGCGCGTCGATCTCGCATGCAAATTCGGCCAGCTCGCGCTCCCCGATCGAACCGCTGGTATCGAGGGCGACGCATACGTCCGACTCTCCGCTCGCGAGCCGCGGCAGCAGCGCCGGACCTTCGCGCCGGGACAGTCGCTGATAGCTATAGTCGTCCCGCGCAACGCTCATGAGGTAACGCGCGAGAAGCACGCGCCACGGCAGTTGAGGTTCGACGAGATCCGCGAGCAAGCGCTCCCACGATGGCGCCAGACGGCCGGCGAGGCGTGCGCGTTGTGCGGCCGCAGCGGTACGGCTTTTCCATTGCCGCGCCAGCGAAGCGTGTTCCTGACTCGAGAGCTGCAATGGTAAAGACGGGGTGTCGCTCGACCTATGCTCGTTGCCCGCATCATCCCAGCTCTCGAGCGCTGCATCCGCCGGCGGTGAGCCGGGAACACAATCCTGCGCGCTCGTACCACGCCGAGCAGCTCCGTACAAGGCTGTACCGGTCATGTGTTGATCGAGAGTACCCTCGCCCTGCTCGAGGGCCACGAGCGGATAGATTTCCTCTGCTGAAAGTCCGCGAAATCTCGGATCGGCGAGCACGCCGGGCGGCGGTTTCAATCCATCGTCGATCAGCAGCAGGTTGACGGCATGATCGCACGCGATGTCCCACCGATGCCGTACGCGGTGCGCGCGGCGACTGAAATGTCCCAGCGCACAGTGCAATGCCACGTGCGCCAGCACGAACTGCGCGTGCGCGAAATCGAGCTGCTCGACGTACGCCGGGTTGAAATACACCGTGCGCTCATCGCTCGAGACCGTGCTGCACCAGCGCGCAGCGGCCGCCTTGAGCGCCAAATGCATGACGAGCGCTCCGATAAAAGGACGCTCGATGACGAGACGCGTGCGCGCGGCGGAGAGCTTCGTATGCGCGCTTTTCGAGTCGCTCACGATCGAGGCGAGCCCAGGTCGAGATCGTAGAGCACGAGATCGGTGATGCCGCGCGCCCATTCTGCGAATTCGGGAACCGCGTACAGCGGCTTACCCACAGTGCCATGCAGGTCGGTGACCAGCATGACGCCCATTTCGCGTTCGGGAAACACCCTCGCGTAGCGCAGGATGTTGGCGTAGAGAGTCTCCGCTTCCGGCATCTCTCGCGCGCGAGCGGCCCGGCGCACGAGCGCCGCCGCCACGCCATACTGCAAATCGATGCCGCGCGGCACTTCGGCGGAACGCCCCTGCAAAATCGCATCGATGTCCGGCAGCTCGTGCATGTGATCGATGAACGCTTTGAGCTCGACGCCTGCAGCCTGTCCTACGCAACCTTGCAGCGCATCGAGGAGCAAGTGGGGTGCGTCGCCGAATTTCAGCAGCGCGCGGTGAGCGTACTCCCACGAGCGCGGCGTCGGAAAAGCAACGGGGTTTCGCGCCGCATCGAATGCGAACAGAAGCTCGGGCCGAAAGCGCAGAAAAGCGATCACGCGCGCATCGATCCCGGCACTGTGCGCCCATGTCACCCAGTCGTCGAGGTGCACGTCGATCTCGTAATGCGTGAAACGGTTTGCAAGCGGCGCAGGCATGACGTAGGTCACGCCGCGATCGCCATAGCGGTTGCCGGCTGCAAAAATCGCCCACTCTCCCGGGACGCGGTATTCGCCCAGCCGGCGATCGAGTATGAGCTGGTAGGCCGCAGCGGTGACCGTGGGCGGCGCGGAAGTGATTTCGTCGAGAAAGAGGATGCCGCGCGCGCCATGCCGCGCGGCTTCGGGCAGCAGCGCGGGCACCGACCATTCGACGCGCGCGCCGTTACGAAACGGGATGCCGCGCAAATCGGTCGGCTCCATCTGCGAGAGCCGCAGGTCGATCAACGGCACGCCATTCGCTTCAGCGACCTGCGCGACGATGCGCGACTTGCCGATGCCCGGCGGCCCCCACAACATCACCGGCGTCTGCGCCGATGCGGCCGTGCTGTTGAACTCGCGGTCGAGCACGGCGGATATATGAGATGGACGCATCAGGGATTTCTCGTGCAGAGGCCGGAGCTCAGGTATTCAGCTCTGCGATGTTACCGTATAGTTGGCGTTCCTAACCTCGCCGTAGCGGCGCAGCGTCATTCGCGATAAACGTCTCATGAAATTCTGCAGCAACTGCGGCGTTCCCGTGACTCAGAAAATACCGCCGGGAGACAACCTGCCGCGCTACGTGTGCGACGCGTGCAACATGATCCACTATCAGAATCCGAAAATAGTGGTCGGATGCATACCTGAATGGGAAGGCAGCATCCTGCTCTGCCGGCGCGCGATCGAGCCGCGTTACGGCCTGTGGACGGTGCCGGCCGGCTTCATGGAGAACGGCGAGACCACGCTGCAGGGCGCAGCGCGTGAGACGCTCGAGGAAGCGAATGCCCGGGTCGACGTCGGCCCCCTCTACGCGCTGTACAACATCCCTCACTTGAGCCAGGTCTATATTCTTTTCCGCGGGCGGTTACTGGACAGCGATTTCAGCGCGGGAGCCGAAACGCTCGAGACGCGGCTCTTCAGAGAAGAAGAGGTGCCATGGGATGAGATTGCGTTCGCGACGGTTCGAAATACTCTAAAACATTACTATGACGACTTGCGCGAGGGTGAGTTCCGCGTCCATGTCGGCACCATAGAACGGGCCGGCGGCCGGCCTCCGAACACGTAATCGACAAGCCCACACTCTCACGCCGCGCGCAGGGCATCGACGATTTTCAACCGCGCGGCGCGCACCGCCGGCAGAAAGCCGCCAATCACGCCCATCACGACCGCGAAAACGAACGACACCACGATAATGCGCGGCGTGAGCGTGAACGTGAATGCAAGCTCGGCGAACGACTGCCAGTTGAGTGTGGAGATCTGGACGAGCTGCATTACTGAAGCGAGCGCGACCCCCACAGCGCCGCCGATCGCGCCGAGCAGGATCGACTCGAAAAGAAACGCCAAGAGAACGGCGCTGCGTCTGAAGCCGAGCGCGCGCAGCGTCCCGATCTCGCCGATTCGATTGGACACTGACGCGTGCATGGTGATCGTGGCGCCGATCATCGCGCCGATCGAAAAAATGATCGAGAGCGTGAGCCCGAGATAGCTTATGAATTTCGACAGCGCCTGCGACTGCTCTTCGTAGAACACGCGCTCGCGCTTGACGTCGAGTGTGACTCGCGGATCGGCTTCGATGCGCGCTTTCAACGCATCGAATTGAGCTGCGTCGGTGAGGCGCGCGATAACGGAAGAATAAGCCTGCCGCCTGAACGCCTGCATCAGCTGATCGGCATCGACCCATACCTCCGAATCGAATGCGGCGCCACCACTGTCGAAAATGCCCACGACGCGCCATTCGCGGCCGCCGAAACGAAGCACACTGCCCACCGTCGCGCCCTCGAAGCGCGCCGCGAGGCTTTTGCCCACCACTGCTTCCGTCGCGCCGGCCTCGAAAGCGCGGCCCTGCACGAGCCTCACCTGCGGACGCAGGCTGTACGCGTCGTCACCGATACCGCGCGTCGTCACGTTCGTGGCCTGCCCACTTTCGCGCTTGGGCAGCGTGATCAGGATCACCGCCTCTTTCGAAACCAGACGTGTCCCGTCGGTGCTGACCGCGATCTCCGGCTGGGATTCGATAATCGCGGCCTGCACGCGATCGACTCCGCTCGAAATCTCCGCGTTCGAGCCGCGGCGCGTCACGAGCACGTTGTCGGGCTGCCCGGTGGCGACGAGCGTCGCGCGCAGCCCCGTGTCGAGCATCTGTACCGCGGCAAAAACGAATACGACGAGCGCCATGCCGCCGGCCGTGAGCACGGTCGTCAGCTTCCGCGTCCACAGATTGCGCAATGTATAGCGTAGCGGAATAGACATTGCTCAGCCGATCGAGCGCAAGCCTTCGACGATGCGTACGCCCGCCGCGCGCCGGGCCGGCAGCGCAGCGGCGATGAGTCCGACCGCGAGCGCGCATGCGGCCTGGAGTGCGACCGTCTCCGTGCTCACTTCAAAAACGGGAAAGAGCGTGCCCATCTCCCCCGCGAACCATTCGCCTATGGGAAACGTGAGCGCAATCCCGATGACGCAGCCCACCGCGGCAATCGCGAGTGACTCGCCGAAGATCAGCGCAGCGACGTAGCCAGGACCAAAGCCGAGCGCCTTGAGTGTCGCGTACTCGCCCAGTCTTTCGCGCGCAGTCATTGCCATCGTATTCGCCATGACTGCGAGTATGATAAAAATCACCACGAACGATACGAGCCGGATCGCGATGACAATTGCTTCGGTCTGCTTCACGAAGCCGATCTGAAAAGCCTGCTCGGTTTCGGTGAGCGTCTCCGCGGTCGAGTTCTTGAACTGCTTGTCGATGTCCTCGCTGATGGCCGCCGCGCGATCGACGTCGTTCACTTCAACGATGAAGATGCCGGTCTGATTGGCGCGCAGCGGGAAGCGCTGCTTCATCGTCTCGTTGAGATAATCCCAGTGAAAGAAGAGCAGCGACGTGTCGGTTTTCTCTTCCCCCGCGTCGTAGATCGCGCGCACCACGAAGTCCCAGTTGCCGGGGAATATCGTGCCTTTGAGCGGAACCACGTCGCCCACCTTGAAACCAAAGGTCTGCGCGAGCTTGCGGCCTACGACCGCGCCTTTGCGATCGCGCAGGAAATCACGGAACTCGTCCTCCGCGAGCCGGTATTCCGGGTACATCGAAAAGTACGGCACCGCCTCCACTGCGAACTGGGGAAAGAAATTCTTCGGATCCTTGTATACGCCTGCAAACCAGTTCGCTGCCGCCACCGTTTTCACGCCCTGCACCGCGCGCACCTTCTCGCGATAGTGCTTGGGGAGAGGTATCGTCAGCGACACTGCATTGCGCGTTATGAGCCGGTTGGGTGCAGCCGCTTCGGCGCCGTGATACCACGCGTCGACGATCGTCTGCAGCAGGCCGAACGACAGAAAAGCGATCACGAGCCCCAGCACGGTGAGTGCGGTGCGCAGCTTGTGACGCAGGGTGTTGCGGGTGATGAGCTTGAAAAAATGCATCAGCCCTCCGTCAACACGCCCTTCTCCAGATGCCGCAGCGAGCGTGCGTAGCGCGCGGCGTTCGGATCGTGCGTCACCATGACGATCGTTTTCCCGAGCTCGGAATTCAGACGGTCCATGAGGTTCAATATGTCTTCGGCGGAGACGCGATCGAGGTCGCCCGTGGGTTCGTCCGCTACGAGTATCGTCGGATCGGTGATGACCGCGCGTGCAATCGCGACGCGCTGCTGCTGGCCGCCTGAAAGCTCGGAAGGATAGTGATCCATGCGATCGGCAAGTCCGACCATCTCGAGCGCGGTCTCGACGTGGTCCTTCCTTTCACGTGCCGTCAGGCGCGTCAGCATGAGCGGCAGCTCCACGTTCTCGAACGCCGTCAGCACCGGCATCAGGTTGTAGAACTGGAATATGAATCCGACGTGCTCCGCGCGCCAGTCCGCCAGATCGGCTTCGGACATGGCGGCGATGTCGGCGCCCGCGACGCGCAAAGAACCGCCGTCCGGCTTGTCGATGCCCGCGATCAGGTTGAGCAGCGTGCTCTTTCCCGATCCCGATGGGCCCATGAGCGCGACGAAATCACCCGACAGAATATCCAGGGTGATGTCGCTCAGCACCGGAACGATCTGGGCGCCGCGCCGGTACGATTTCGAAAGGTTGCGGATCTCGATGATCGGCGGCCGCGGTGCGCTGCGCGACGTATCGCTGCTCACGTCACTTCGAAGCAGTGGTGACGGACGCGCCGTTGCGCACGCGCTCCGATGGCTTCAGCACGACCTTGTCGCCGGCATTGACCCCGCTCACCCTGATGAGCTCGCCTGTGGCGGCGCCCGCCTGCACGACCACTTCGCGCGCCTTGCCGTCGTGGACGACGTAGACCACTTTGCGGCCGTTACGCTCGACGACCGCGGAAGCAGGTACTGCGATCTGCGCAGCTTTCTCGTCCTTGGGTATCTGCTGTGACAGGAAAGCGACTTTCGCGCTCATTTCCGGCAGCACGCGCGGATCGGTGTCGATGAATCGAATCTTCACGGTGACGGTGGCCTTGGCGCGGTCCACCGTCGGTACGAGCCGATGCACCTCTCCGCGAAAGCGTGCCTGCGGCAACGCATCGAGCTGAATCTCGCAAGCCTGGCCGAGCGTGACCTTGCCGATGTTCGCTTCGGAAACGTCCGCTTCGACTTCGAGTGTCGACATGTCTGCCATCGTCACGACAGCCGCCTGGGAACCGAGCGCGGAAGAAAACGGCGTGATCACGTCGCCGACGTTGGCGTTCTTCGTGAGCACGATGCCGTCGAAGGGCGCGCGTATGAGGGTTTGATCGACTGTGACCTGCGCCGCGCGGTAGTTCGCGCGTGCCGCCGCAATCGCCGCGCGTTGCCCCGAAATCGCTGCAACTGCGCGCGCATGGCGCGCGACGACAGCATCGTGCGCCGCGGCCGACACGAAATTTTTTTGCAGCAGCTCGGCGGAGCGCTGCAACTGGCGCTCGGCATCCTGGAGCTCGGCCTGCCCCTGTTCGAGGCTCGCTTCCGCGACTTTGATATTCGCCGCCGCCTGCTGCATCTGCGCCGTAACATCGCGATTCTCGAGACGCGCAAGCACTTCGCCGGCAGCGACCTTGGAGCCTTCGCGCACGCCGAGCCATTCCAGGCGCCCCGTTGCTTTGGATGCGACAGCGGCTTTGCGCTGGGCCACCACGTAACCGGTTGCGTTCAGGACGGTATAGGCTTGCGAGGGATAGACGTTGGCAGCCGTGCCGATCTCGACTTGCACGGCCAGGCGATAGAAATAGGCCGCGCACGCCGCACCCAGCACGAAAAGTGCAAGCAGTATCCAGCGCCAGATGCGCCGTTTGCGGCGCGCGCCAGTACTCACTTGCGAGTCGCTGCGCTGGATGCGCAGCCTGGACAAGTCGGGTTCTGCCATTGATAAAGGGTGTGAGAGAAAACACGCGGGAGATATCGAGCTGGGGCAAGCTTCCCGGTGTCTCTTCGCATGGCGGGCAGGTACCGCCTGCCATAAAATCGAGAGCTATACCCTTGCCTTCAATTCTCGCGGGTCATTGTATCAGGAGCGCATCATGACAGCAGCCATACCCACCACCAAACCGGCATTCGTGTGGGAAGACCCTCTGCTCTTCGACGAGCAGTTGAGCGAGGACGAACGCATGATTCGCGACAGCGCGCGCGCGTACTGCCAGGACAAGCTCATGCCGCGCGTGCTCGAAGCGAACCGTCACGAAAAATTTCACCGCGAGATTTTTAACGAGATGGGCGAGCTCGGCTTCCTCGGCCCGACCATCGACGGCTACGGCTGCGCGGGCGTGAATCACGTGAGCTACGGTCTCATCGGCCGCGAAGTCGAGCGCATCGACAGCGGCTATCGCTCCGCCTTGTCGGTGCAATCGAGTCTCGTCATGTACCCGATCTACGCATTCGGCGACGATGACCAGCGCAACAAGTATCTGCCCAGGCTCGCGACCGGCGAATGGATCGGCTGTTTCGGCCTGACCGAGCCGAACCACGGATCGGATCCGGGAAGCATGGTGACACGCGCGCGAAAAACGGACGGGGGTTTTATTCTGAGCGGCGCGAAAATGTGGATCACCAATGCGCCGCTTGCTGACGTGTTTCTCGTATGGGCGAAGGATGACGCACAGGTGATTCGCGGCTTCATCCTCGAGAAAGGCATGAAAGGATTATCGGCGCCGAAAATCGAAGGCAAATTCAGCCTGCGTGCATCGACCACGGGCGAAGTCGTGATGGACGAAGTATTCGTGCCGGCGGGAAACCTGCTGTCAGGCGTATCAGGCCTCAAAGGACCTTTCAGCTGTCTCAACAAAGCGCGTTTCGGCATCGCCTGGGGTGCGCTAGGCGCGGCGGAATTCTGCTGGCACGCCGCGCGCAATTACGCGGTCGAGCGGCGGCAGTTCGGCAAGCCGCTCGCGGCGAACCAGCTCGTGCAGCTGAAGCTCGCCAACATGCAGACCGAAATCACGCTCGGACTGCAGGCGGTGCTAAGGCTCGGCCGCCTCATGGACGAAGGGCGCGCGACGCCGGAGATGGTGTCGCTGCTCAAACGCAACTCGACCATGAAAGCGCTCGACATCGCACGCCTGTCGAGGGACATCCACGGCGGCAACGGCATCTCGGACGAATTTCACGTAATCCGCCACGTCATGAACCTCGAGACGGTCAATACGTACGAAGGCACGCACGATATACACGCGCTCATCCTTGGGCGCGCCCAAACCGGCATCGCTGCGTTCTAAACCGGCCGCTACGCGCTTTCGCGCGCGCCCTTCCGGCCGCGCAGATGGACCGGCTCGCGCGCGCGCTTCCGCGCCCGCATGTTGAGCATCTCGACCGCGATGGCGAACGCCATCGAGAAGTAGACGTAGCCTTTCGGAATGTGGAACCCCCACCCTTCGGCGACGAGCGCCACGCCGATCAGCACGAGAAAGCTCAATGCCAGCATTTTGATCGTGGGATGCCGCTCGACGAAGCGGCCGACGACGCCCGCCGCGAACAGCATCACGCCGACCGCGAGCAGGATCGCGAGGACCATGATCTCCACTTCGTCGACGAGGCCGACGGCCGTTATTACGGAATCGAGCGAGAACACGATGTCGATCACCGCAATCTGGCCGATGATGCCGGCAAATGAGGTTGCGGCGCTCTTTACCCCGTTCGCGTCGTCCTCCTCGCCTTCGAGCGAGCCGTGTATTTCGTGAACGCTTTTCCAGAGCAGGAAAAGACCCCCCGCCAGCAGGATCACGTCGCGGCCCGAGAACTCCTTACCGAGAATTTCGAACCACGGATCGGTGAGCGACATGACCCACGCGATCGAAAGCAGCAGCGCGATGCGCGTGCCTGCCGCGAGCGCAAGACCCAGAGTGCGCGCACGCTTGCGCCGCGCTTCGGGCAGGCGCCCGACCAGTATCGAGATGAAAATGAGATTGTCGACGCCCAGGACGATTTCGAGCGCCGTAAGCGTCGCGAGCGCGACCCACGCGTGGGGATCTGTAACCCATTCCATTCTTGAGGACTCCGCGCGCCACGAAGCAAGCGCTGTTCCGGCGCTTTACCAACCGCTGAAGCGCGGCCACACCGCTTCGATCACGGGTTCGCCTGAGATCACCTGATAGTGCGGATGCTGCGCGGCTGTCGCGCATGCGTGGTTCGGCAGAATTCGAAGCAACGTGCCCACCGGAAAACGGGCGAGATCGACGGCGGACCCATTACGACTCGCAATGATGCCGTGCTCCTGATTGGTGTCGGCGACGATCAGCTCGTCGATCGGGCGCCCGCCGAGATCGCACACCACGCCATAGCCCTGGTCGATGCGCTGCTTCGCCGTGCCGCGGTCGCGCGACATCGCCATCCAGCCGGCGTCGGTGATGATCCAGTTGCGCTCGGGCTGATGACCGATGACGCTCGTCAACACCGAAACCGCGATGTCATCGATCTCGCACACGCCGAGGCCGGCCATGAAGAGATCGAAAAACATGTACACACCAGCGCGAACTTCGGTGACACCGTCCATACGCTCGGCATACGTTGCGGTAGGTGTCGATCCGACGCTCACGACCGGACACGGGAAACCGGCTCGACGCAACGCTTCCGAGCACTGGACAACGGCGGCCCGCTCGCGCTCCGCCATGCCGCGGATCTCCTCTACTGAGCCGCAGTTGTACGAGTCTCCGGCATGCGTCATCACGCCGCGCAACTGCGCACCACGGCCGCGCAGCCGCGCCGCGATCTCGAGGAGTGACATACCGTCTGGTTTCACGCCCGAGCGATGACCGTCGCTGTCGATTTCGATCAGAGCTGGGAAGCACATCGCGAGCTCTGCGCCTTTCTGAGCCAGCATCTCCGCCGCTTCGACACTGTCCAGGATGACCGTGATATCGGCGCCGCTCTCGCGCAACTGCGCCACGTGCTCGAGCTTGTTGGGCGCGATGCCGACCGCGTACAGAATGTCGGCGATGCCGTTGGAAAAAAAGTGCTCGGCTTCCTTGAGCGTCGAAACCGTGATCGCACCCGGCTGCCCTTCGAGCGCGCGCCGCACGACGTCCATCGACTTCGCCGTCTTGACGTGCGGACGGAGCGCGACCTTGAGGCGCGTGAGATGCTCACGCATGCGCGCGATATTGCGGTCGAGCCGCGAACGGTCGAGCACGAGCGCCGGCGTTTCGAGATCGGTGAGCTGCATTAAAGTCGAGTGAGCGGCGCGCGCAAACAGGTTGAGGACCTGATCGGCCTCGAAGACTACTATCGCATCGAGCGCGAGACCGTGGACAAGCTGTCCGCGCGCAAGAAACGCCTCACTTCTTCAACCGGACTTCGTTCTTGAGCTTGATCGCGTTGCCGTAACAGTAATAGCCGGCCCGCTTGAATAAGCTGTCGGTCTGACCGAGGCACTTCAGATTGATGACGCCATCGGCGCCGAGCCGCGCGGCCTCACTCAGCAGCGCCTGCTGCGCAGCCGCTTCGTCGCGATGCCCGGGTATCCAGAAAGCCGAGCGCCAGCCTTCCACCCAGATGCGCTTCATCACCGTGTAGCGATCGAAGGGAATCTGGGTGGAGTCGTAAATCGGCACCGGGTTGCTCACCGCCTGCGCGAGCGCGCCGGCGCACGCCAGCGCCAGCACCGGGCTCAGCAGAATGCGCTGCAGCGATTTCATTCGAAGGCCTCTCGCGTCGAAAAACGTTAGTTTATATCGTCACCACCCGGTTTCGTTCTCCGGCGTCGCACTGATGCGGTGGATGCTCAGATCGGAGCCGTTGAACTCCTGCTCGGCATCGAGGCGTATGCCTGCCACCGCTTTCAGGCCGCCGTAGACGAGCGCGCCGCCGATGAGCGCGATTCCGATGCCCAAACTGGTCCCGATCAGCTGCGAAAGAAACGTAACGCCTCCGATACCGCCCATCGCCTTGGCGCCGAATATGCCGCAGGCGATGCCGCCCCAGGCACCGCACAGGCCGTGCAGCGGCCAGACGCCGAGCACGTCGTCGATTTTCAGGCGGTTCTGAGTCAGCGTGAACATATAGACGAAGAGCCCACCCGCGATGAAACCGGTCGCGAGCCCGCCCACGGGGTGCATGACGTCGGAGCCCGCGCAGATCGCAACGAGTCCGGCGAGAGGACCGTTGTGTACGAAGCCGGGATCGTTGCGGCCGAACATGAGCGCGCCCAGCGTACCGCCGGCCATCGCCATCAGCGAGTTGATGGCGACGAGCCCCGAAATCTTGTCGATCGTCTGTGCCGACATCACGTTGAACCCGAACCATCCGACGCTGAGTATCCACGCGCCGAGCGCGAGAAACGGAATGCTCGACGGCGGCTGTGCGCTGACGCCTCCGCCCGCGGGATAACGGCCGATCCGCGCGCCGAGCATCACGACCGCAACGAGCGCGATCCAGCCGCCGACGGCATGCACCACGACCGATCCCGCGAAGTCGTGGAACTTCGCGCCCGCTGTGGCTTCGAGCCACGCCTGCACGCCATATTTGTCATTCCACGCGATGCCTTCGAAAAACGGATACACCAGTCCGACGATCAAGGCGGTCGCCACGAGCTGAGGACCGAATCTCGCGCGCTCCGCGATGCCCCCCGATACGATCGCCGGGACTGCCGCCGCAAACGTCAGCAGAAAGAAAAACTTTACGAGGTCGTAGCCGCTCTTGTCGGCAAGCTTTTCGGCGCCGACGAAAAACTGGACGCCGTAGGCGACCATGTAACCCACGAAGAAATACGCGATGGTCGACATCGAAAAGTCACACAGGATCTTGACGAGCGCATTCACCTGGTTTTTTCTGCGCACCGTGCCGAGCTCGAGGAACGCAAAACCGGAATGCATCGCGAGCACCATGATGGCGCCGAGCAGTATGAACAGCGTATCGCTGCTGATCTTGAGCGTTTCCATGAACCTCCCTTGGTTATTTCGGAGCGGCGCCGTTGCCGCTTGTTTTTCATGAAGACTGCGCCGGCATTGTAGCCAATACTGCGGTTGCGGCTCACGCCGCACAGCTCTTTTTAGTACCGGCCATTGAAGCACCAACGGCAGGCAGTTATAGTCACCCGGCATGTCGACCGCACAGGCGCTCCCGTACCAGGCCGATCATCCGCTCACGCTGCAGGAAGTGCTGAGCGATCTCGTCGCGGACACGCTCGTGACGCAGGAAGCGGCGGACCGGCTCACAGCAGACCGCCGTCACTCGCACCGCGAAGTCCATCCGTTGGTCGTGATCGCGGATCAGAAGTGGAAAGACCCGCGCAGCCCGCGCAAGGTCCTGCACCTGGAAGCGCTCACGCAATGGCTCGCCGAGCGCGTGGACCTGCCCTATCTGCACATCGATCCGTTCAAGATCGATTTCGCCGCCGTCACCAAGGTGATGTCGAACGCGTACGCGCAGCGCTACAAGATCCTGCCGATCGGCGTCAGTGCGAAGGAGGCGACCGTCGCCGTGTGCGAGCCGTACGTGCGCGAGTGGGAAGAGCAGCTGAAGCAGGTCCTGCGGCTCGACATCAAACGCGTCATCGCGAACCCGCTCGATATCCAGAGCTACCTCATCGAGTTCTACAATCTCGCGCGCTCGATCAAGGGTGCTACGAAGCAGGACAAAGGCGCCTACAGCGACATCGCGAATTTCGAGCAGCTGGTGCAGCTCGGGCGCAGCGGCCAGCTCGATGCAAACGACCAGCATGTCGTCCACATCTGTGACTGGCTTTTCAACTTCGCCTTCGAGCAGCGTGCGAGCGACATACACATCGAGCCGCGGCGCGACAGCGGCAACGTGCGTTTCCGCATCGACGGCGTGCTGCACCAGGTCTACCAGATCCCGACGCCGGTGATGGCCGCGATGACGAGCCGCATCAAGGTGCTCGGCCGCATGGACGTCGTCGAGCGCCGCCGCCCGCAGGACGGAAGGCTGAAGACCATCACGCCCGACAACGAGGAAGTCGAATTGAGGCTTTCGACGATGCCGACCGCATTCGGCGAGAAGCTCGTCATGCGTATTTTCAGTCCCGAGAACCTGGTGAAGGATTATGCGGAGCTGGGCTTCTCCGACGAAGACCAGCAGAAGTGGGTCGACATGGTGAAGCAGCCGCACGGCATCGTGCTCGTGACCGGGCCGACCGGCTCGGGCAAGACCACTACGCTTTATTCCACGCTGAAGCAGCTCGCGCAGCCCGAAGTGAACGTGTGCACCGTCGAGAATCCGATCGAGATGGTGGAGCCTGCGTTCAACCAGATGCAGGTCCAGCACGGCATCGGCCTCGATTTCGCGAGCGGCATACGGACTCTCATGCGGCAGGACCCCGACATCATCATGGTGGGCGAAGTGCGCGATCTCGAGACGGCGGAAATGGCGATCCAGGCGGCACTGACGGGCCATCTCGTGCTCTCGACGCTGCACACGAACGATGCGCCTTCGGCCATCACGCGCATGCTCGATCTCGGCGTGCCGCCGTATCTCCTGCAGTCGACGATACTCGGCGTGATGGCGCAGCGTCTCGTGCGCACCCTCTGCCCGCACTGCAAGGAGAAGCACGATCTCGACGACTCGGCGTGGGACGTGCTCGTGGCACCCTGGAAAGCGGCCACGCCGAAAGGCACGACGTACCTGCAGAAAGGCTGTCTCGAATGCCGCATGACCGGATACATGGGCCGCGTGGGAATATATGAAACGATGGTGATGACGCCGGAGCTGCGGAAAGTGATTTCGGAGGAGACGAACCTCGACGTGCTGCGCGAGCGCGCCTATCGCGAAGGCATGAAGCCGCTGCGCCTGAACGGCGCAATGAAAATCGCGGCCGGCCTCACCACGATCGACGAAGTTATGACGGTTGCACCGCCGCCGGTGGACCGCAGGCACAACTAAAGGAACGCCGCGCTTCGCATCGTCCGCCCGCCGTCATGAAATCCACGCTCCAGCCGGGCTTGACCCATAAGTTCAGCTTCACGGTGCCCCAGACCAAGACCGTCCCGCACCTCTATCCCGAGTCCGAGCTGTTTCAGCAGATGCCGGAAGTCCTCGCGACGGGCTTCCTCGTGGGCCTGCTCGAATGGGCCTGCATTGAAGCGCTCCAGCCGCATCTCGACTGGCCGCGCGAGCAGTCGCTCGGCACGCGCATCGACGTTACGCACATCGCCGCCACACCGCCCGGACTCACGATCGAAGTCGAGGTGCGTCTTAGAAAAGTGGAAGGCCGCAAGCTCACCTTCGCGCTCTCGGCACACGATGGCATCGATATGATTTCGGAAGGAACGCACGAGCGCCACGTCATCGACGTAGAACGTTTCGAAGCTAAAGTGGAAGCGAAGAAACCTCGCGGGCGCTGATACCGCTAGTGCGCTTTCGTGAGCAGGCGCATGCCGCGGTCGAGGCCCTCCAGCGTGAGCGGGAACATGCGCTCGCCCATCAGCTGCCGCGTGACGCGGATCGATTCGTGGTAGTCCCAGACCGCTTCCGGCTGCGGGTTGAGCCAGATCGTATTGGGATAGACGGCGAGGAGCCGCTGCAGCCACACCGCGCCCGGCTCTTCGTTGGTGTGCTCGACGCTGCCGCCGGGGTACGTGATCTCGTAGGGGCTCATGGTGGCGTCCCCGACCACGATCACCTTGTAGTCGTGCGGATAGGTGTGCAGCACGTCCCACATCGCCATGCGCTCCGCCGCGCGCCGCCGGTTGTCTTTCCACACGCGCTCGTAAAGGAAGTTGTGGAAATAGAAGTATTCGAGGTGCTTGAACTCGATCCGCGCCGCTGAGAAAAGCTGCTCGCACACGCGCACGTGATCGTCCATCGAGCCGCCGACGTCGAGAAACAAAAGCACTTTTACCGCGTTGTGGCGCTCCGGCACCATCTTGATGTCGAGCCAGCCCGCGTTTTTTGCGGTTGAGCGCACGGTGTCTTCGAGGTCGAGCTCTTCAGGCGCGCCGACCCGCGCGAACTTTCTCAGGCGCCGCAGCGCGACCTTGATGTTGCGCGTGCCGATCTCGACCGTATCGTCGAGATTCCTGAACTCGCGCTTGTCCCAGACTTTCACGGCCCGCCGGTGCCGTGATTCTTCCTGTCCGATGCGGATGCCTTCGGGGTTGTAGCCGTAGGCGCCGAAAGGACTGGTGCCGCCGGTGCCTATCCACTTCGACCCGCCCTGGTGACGGCCTTTCTGCTCCTCGAGCCGTTTCTTCAGCGTCTCCATGAGCTTGTCCCAGCCGCCGAGCGATTCGATCAGTTGTTTTTCCTCGTCGGTGAGGTTCTTCTCGACAAGCTTTTTCAGCCACTCCTCCGGGATCATCACGGCGAGCTCGTCGACTTCGATAATGCCTTTGAAGTAGGCCGCAAAGACCCGGTCGAAGCGGTCGAAATACTTCTCGTCCTTCACGAGGCAGGTGCGCGCGAGGTAATAAAAATCCTCCACCCGCCCGAACGCGACCTCCTTTTTGAGCCCTTCGACGAGCGTCAGGAACTCCCGGATCGAAACAGGCACGCCACCTTGTTTGACCTTTAAAAAAAACTCAATAAGCACAGTAACTTACCCATGGCATTGGTTACGATTCGTTACACTTTGATACGGATTTTTAGGGTATTTCTAGGCATCATACCTACATCGCTAAATCACGGCCGGGTTCAGAAGGAGCACGGCGTCAAACTGAAGGAGACAGACATGCGTAAGAGTATCGTTTCCCTGCTGGTCGCTGGAGGCCTTGCGGTCGCAAGCGGAACCGCGGCTGCCCGAGTCGACGTCGGGATCTCCCTCGGGTTCCCGGCGCCTGTCTACGTGCAACCGGCCCCGATCTACTACCCGCGCCCGGTCTACGTCGCGCCGCCTGTGTACTACGCTCCGCCGCCGGTCTACTACAGCGAGCCGGTGTACTACTACGGCCCGCCAAGGCATCGACACCGGCCCCGCCACTGGCGCTAGGCCGCCACCGCGGCGCGCCAAGGCGATCAAGAACGAACAGAGGGGAACCAAAGAGTTCCCCTCCGTAACCTCCCTTCCTTCGGCTGCCAGCCGCAGCCGCTTCGGCCGGTGATCGAACAGAGGGAAACCCAGGTTTCCCTCCGTAACCTCCCTTCCTTCTGCATCACCGCTTTCGGTTTAAGTCTTCCGGCGGGACATGAACACCAGCCGCTCGAAAAGATGCACGTCCTGCTCGTTCTTGATGAGCGCGCCATGGAGCGGTGGCACGATCTTGTGCGTGTCCTGACTGTGCAGCGCCTCGGGCGAGATGTCCTCGGCGACCAGCAGTTTCAGCCAGTCCAGCAGCTCCGAGGTCGAAGGCTTTTTCTTCAGTCCCGGCACTTCCCGCAGCTCGAAAAAACGCTCGAGCGCCTGGCGCAGGAGCTGCTTCTTGATGTCCGGGAAATGCACATGGACGATACGCTCCATCGTTTCGTGGTCCGGAAAGCGGATGTAGTGGAAAAAGCACCGGCGCAGGAATGCATCCGGCAGCTCCTTCTCGTTGTTGCTCGTGATGACGACCAGCGGCCGGTGTCTCGCTTTCACGAGCTCCTGCGTCTCGTACACATAGAACTCCATGCGGTCGAGCTCGCGCAACAGGTCGTTCGGAAATTCGATATCCGCCTTGTCGATCTCGTCGATCAGCAGGACGGCGGGCGTCTCGGAGGTGAACGCCTGCCACAGCATGCCGCGCATGATGTAGTTGCGGATGTCGTGCACCTTGGCATCGCCGAGCTGCGAATCGCGCAACCGCGACACGGCGTCGTACTCGTACAGGCCGTGCTGCGCCTTGGTCGTCGATTTCACGTGCCACTCGAACAGCGGCCGCCCGAGCGCCTGTGCGACCTCGATCGCGAGGAGCGTCTTGCCGGTCCCGGGCTCGCCCTTGATGAGGAGCGGACGCTCGAGCGTGATTGCGGCATTGACCGCCATCATCAGGTCTTCAGTCGCAATGTACGTATCAGTGCCTTCGAAACGCATGTGAGATCCTGGCCAAGGGAATGACGCGATTATAGCGGCTTGAGCCGCCCGCCTCTAACGAGCGCGAGCGGCGAGGCGCTGTTCGATCTTCGCGAGCTTCGATCGAATCTCCGATCCGACGAAAATCTGCGGCAGCGACGGCGTTTGCGCCTTCTCGCGCTCCCACGCCTCGATCGTCGACCGGGCCTGTGCGTATGCCTGCTCGAACGAATAGGTTTTCTTCAGCGCATCACCGAACAGCGCCTGCGCAAGGTAGGTCGCATCCGAGCCCGCGCCGCAGCCGAACGACGTGCGGTCGGCACTCGCGGCCGTGATGATGAGCGTGCGCTCGTCCTTGAGGGCATCGATGAAGCCGCCCGAATAGCATGCCGAGATCACGATGACTTTCCAGCGTATTCCGGATTCGGCGAGAGCGGCCTTGAGCTTCTCCGGTTCGATGCTCGACAGGCGCAGCGGCCTGAAGTCCACGACGAGCTCGTGCTTCTCCGACCCGTGCGACGTGAGGTAGAGCACGAGCACATCCTCATCGACATTCATCACTTCGCCGACATGGCGGAGTGCGCGCGCAATGCTCGTCAAGCTCGCGATGGGATGGGCCTCGAGCGTCTTGACGTTATTCGAGAGCGTCACGGTGCGCCCGGCCGCATCGAAGCGATCGTTCAGCAAAGTCGTGATCATGCCGACCTCTTTCATGAACACGTCTTCACCCGCGTAAAGCCCCGCCGCAACGACGTAGAGGTCGGGCACTCCCGGACGCTCGGGCTGCAGCGCGTCGAGCTCGCGTTCGAGCGCGCCCTGCTGAGCGTAGAACGCTTTTTCTTCGGCGAGCGTATGGAAGCTGAGTGCGCCGTAAGCCGCGCGCTCGTCGTAACGCGGCATCCACAGCGCGCCTTGCGGCAGCCAGTAGGCGGGCAGAACCACAACTGCAGCCGCGGCGATGCCGGTAGCGACGCGCCTCCTCGTGTCACCGGCCACGAGCCGCAACGCGGCGTGGACGACGACGGCCACCGACCATCCGAGCGTCGCGTAGTCGATCACGAACCAGTAGGTTTCCGCGAAAGGCAGCAGCCGGTGCTGCGCGAGTATGTACAACACCGACGTGACAACTGTCATGACGACACTCGCTGCCGCGAGCGCGACGGGCAACGACAACAGGGGTGAGTCGCGATCGACGCCTTGCGCGATCATGCCGGCAGCCAGGACGAGCGGTACGAACATGAACGAGCGCGCGAGCTCGTACAGGTTCAATTCGCCGCGCAGGCCGAACGCGGCAACCGCAAGCAGAAAACTCAGCACGAAATCGAGGACAAACAGCTCGGCGAACAATCTGGGAGACGGCTCGACTTCCCAGCGCGACACGCGGCGGAAAGTGACAAGGCGGACTCCGACGCTCAGTGCGCGCTTGAACGCGTCGGACAAAGGCTCTCGAGGATGCACTTCAGGCGGGCCGATCGAGGTCGCTTTTCACATCGATATCGACGAGCACGCCGGGATCGTCGCATTCAATGAGCTGAACGTCATCGCGATGGCGCTCGAGCACCGCGCGTGCGCCGCTGTCGCCCGACAAGCGTAGAAGCTCGTTGCGCAACTGCGAGCTGAAACCGACGGGGTGGCCCCGCTCGCCGTTGTACACAGGGGCTGCGATGGTGGCTCCTGCGGCCACTGCGCGCGCGACCTGCTTTATCGTCTCAGGCTTGATGCGCGGCATGTCGGCGAGCGCTACGATCCAGCCCGCCACGTCGCGCGTGCCCTGGATGCCGTGAGCGAGCGTGTGGCCCATGCCGCGCGCCGATTCGGCACAGGGCATCACGTGGCAGCCCTCCTGCTCGAGGATGTCTGCAAGCGGAAAATCCCCCGGGCGCACCACCGCGACGACGACGGAAAGGTCCGCTGCGAAAAGATTGCGCGCGGCGTGTGCTGCAATCGCGACACCATCGTCGAGCGGATGCACGAGCTTTGCGCCGCCGAAGCGGGTGCCCGCGCCGGCCGCGAGTAATATGCCGACGATAGGTTGCTGAGAGCTCATCTTGCATTCGATTATATCGATACACGACATCACGACCGACACCGACAATCCGCCGCAGTTCGTCGCATTGCGCGCGGCGCGGGAGAAGTCGCCCAACGGTCCCGAATACGGCGGGGAGAAAATCGCCCAGCAGCAGAAAGCAGGCTACCCCGACATTCAGCCGCTCGTCTTGAACGAATCGCCTGCGCGCACGTTCGAGCGTGCACTCGCGGCGGCGCGCAGCATGGGCTGGGACATCGCCGCTGCGTCCCCGGAAGAAGGCCGCATCGAAGCGACGGCGACCACGCGCTGGTTTCGCTTCAAGGACGACGTCGTGATACGCGTCACACCTGCCGCAACCGGCACCCGCATCGATATGCGATCCAAATCGAGAATCGGGCGCAGCGATCTCGGCACCAACGCGAAGCGCATACGCGCCTACTTCGCTGCCCTCAATGCCGCGACATGAAAGCTCGCACAGGAACCGCGGGCAAGGCTGTCGGCCGTTGACAATGCCGCAAGCCGCAGCGTAACGTCGCTCAAAATTCCTTCCCTGCCTCTCTCCGCGTGCACCGGAGAGGGAATAGAGTTCTTGCCATGCCCAAGTTCTGCGCCAATCTCACGTTCCTGTACACCGAGCTCGACTTCATGCAGCGCCTTGCCGCCGCAGCCAAAAGCGGCTTCAAGGGCGTCGAGTACATGTCGCCTTACGAATACCCGAAAGACGAGCTCGCCGAAGCGCTCCGCAAGCACAATCTTGCGCAGGTGCTTTTCAATCTTCCGGCAGGCGACTGGGCGAAAGGCGAGCGCGGCATCGCGTGTCACCCCGATCGCGTCGGCGAATTTCAGGACGGCGTGGGAAAAGCGGTCGAGTACGCATCCGCGCTCGGCTGCAAACAAGTGAATTGCCTCGCCGGCATCTGCCCCGACGCACCCGTTGACCGTCAGCGTGCAGCGTTCGTCTCGAACTTGAAATTCGCGTCGCTGAAGTTGAGGGAAGCGGGCGTGAAGCTTCTGATCGAGCCGATCAACACGCGCGACATTCCAGGTTTCTATCTCAACCGCTCGCGTCAGGCGCTCGAATTGATCGATGAAGTCGGTTCGGACAATATCTTCCTGCAATACGACATCTATCACATGCAGGTGATGGAAGGCGATCTCGCGCGCACGATTCAAGAGAACCTAGCGCGGATTCCGCACATGCAGCTCGCGGACAACCCCGGCCGCAACGAGCCGGGAACGGGCGAGATCAATTATCCGTTTCTCTTCGAGCACATCGATCGCATCGGATACAAAGGCTGGATCGGCTGCGAATACAAACCGAAAGCGGGCACCGAAGCCGGACTCGGCTGGGTCCGCCGGTACTTGGATAGCTGACGCCTGTTCGGCTTTCGCGCCGGACAACTATGGCAGAATCGTCCCTTCCTCGAGTCGGGAGAACCCTCATGAGCAACATCGGATTCGTCGGACTCGGCATCATGGGCAAGCCCATGGCGCTGAATCTCATCAAAGGCGGCCACACTCTTTTTCTACACAGCCGCAGCGGCGTGGCGCCGGAGCTCACGAGCGCAGGCGGAACGGCCTGCTCCAGCGCGCGTGAAGTCGCGCAGAAAGCGGACATCACGATCACGATGGTGCCCGACACCCCCGACGTCGAGAAAGTGCTGTTCGGCGCCGACGGGGTCGCGGAAGGCCTTACCAAAGGGAAGATCGTCGTCGACATGAGCTCGATCTCTCCGATCGAAACCAAGAAATTTGCCAAGCGCGTGAACGAGCTCGGCTGCGAGTACGTCGATGCGCCCGTTTCGGGCGGCGAAGTCGGGGCGAAAAACGCGGCGCTCACGATCATGGTCGGGGGCAGCGAAGCGGCTTTCACCAAGGTGAAGCCGATCTTCGAGCTGCTCGGGAAAAACATCACGCTCATCGGCGGCAACGGCGACGGACAGACGACCAAAGTCGCCAACCAGATCATCGTCGCGCTCAATCTCGAAGCAGTCAGCGAAGCGTTGGTCTTTGCCGCCAAGGCCGGGGCCGACCCCGCGAAAGTGCGTCAAGCGCTGATGGGCGGCTTCGCGGCTTCGCGCATCCTTGAGGTGCACGCCGAGCGCATGATCAAGCGCACGTTCGATCCCGGATTCCGAATCGAGCTCCATCAGAAGGATCTTGCGCTCGCGCTTGCCGGCGCCCGCGCAATGGGCATGTCGCTGCCCAACACGGCGACCACGCAGGAGCTCTTCAATTCGTGCGTTGCCAGCGGCGGCGCCAAATGGGACCACTCGGCGCTCGTGAAAGCGCTGGAGAAAATGGCCAATCATCGCGTGGCGGGCGACGCGTAGCCGACGTGCAGCCGCAGGGTGTGCCAGTGGCGCACCGTCCACCGCATCAGGGCAACAACATGAGCATCAAAGGCAAGACCGTCCTTGTGACCGGCTCGACCGGCGGCATCGGCGAAGCTTTCGCGAGAGCTTTTGCCCAGGCCGGCTGCAATATTGTCGTGAACGGCTTCGGAGAACAGGCCGCGATCGATAATCTGCGCGCTTCACTCGAAGCGCACGGCATGGGCGTGCTCTACCACTCCGCCGACGTCGGCAAGGCGGACGACATTGCCGCCATGATCGAAGCGGCAGAGTCGCGCTTCGGCGGCATCGACATCCTCGTCAACAATGCAGTGACCCGCTATTACGCCCCGATCGAAGGATTTCCGGTCGATAAATGGGAGCGCGCGCTGGCGGTGAATCTCTCGGCCGCTTTCCACACGATTCGTCTTGCCTTGCCGGGGATGAGGCAGCGCAACTGGGGCCGCATCATCAACATGGCTTCGATCCATGCGACCTCGGTCGTGCGCGACCGCGTCGATTACGTGACGACCAAGCACGCCATCGTCGGCATCACGCGCGCCGTCGCGCTCGAGACGGCGCAGACGGGCATTACCTGCAACGCGATCTCGCCGGGCTGGGTGCTCACGCCGCACGCCGAAGGCCAGATCGCCCGCAAAATGACCGACAGCGCCTGCACGCGCGAGGAGGCGATGCGCGAGTTGCTCGAAGTGCGTCAGCCGAGCCGCCGCCCGGTGCTGCCGTCCGATGTCGCGGCCCTCGGCTTGTTTCTCTGCAGCGATGCGGCCGCCAACATCACGGGCGCCGCGCTGCCGATCGACGGCGCGTGGGCGATCAGTTAGCTGTGCCGAACATCGCGCTGTAAGTGGCAGGCGTGAAGGCGGAATAGAATCGCCGCATGAGTACAGTCATCGAATCGGTTCCCGTCGATTTCGCGCGTCAGCGCGACGTGGCCGCTGCGCTGCGTGCCTTCATGCCGCCCGAATCGGTCCTGTTCGAGCGCGAGGACGTGCAGCCGTACGAATGCGACGGCTTGTCGGCGTACCGCCAGGTCCCGATGGTCGTCGCGCTGCCCGATAGCGAAGAACAGATTCAGCGCATCCTGCAGACGTGTCACGCGAAGCGCGTCCCGGTCGTCGCGCGCGGGGCCGGCACGGGTCTCTCAGGCGGCGCTTTGCCGCTCGGCAACGGCGTGCTGCTGTCACTCGCGAAACTGATGCAGATACTCGAGATCGATGCGTCGGCGCGCATCGCGCGTGTGCAGCCTGGCGTGCGCAACCTCGCGGTCACGCAAGCCGCTGCGGCGTACGGACTGTATTACGCGCCGGACCCGTCCAGCCAGATCGCGTGCACGATCGGAGGGAACGTCGCCGAGAATTCCGGTGGCGTGCACTGTCTCAAGTACGGGCTCACCGTGCACAACGTGTTGAGAATACGCGCGCTCACCATCGAAGGTGAAATCGTCGAATTCGGAAGCGACGGGCTCGACGCAGCCGGTTACGACCTGCTCGCGCTGATGACCGGATCTGAAGGCATGCTCGCCGTCATCACCGAAGTCACGGTAAAGCTGTTGCCCGATCCGGAATGCGCACAAGTCGTGATGGCGGCTTTCGACGACGTCGAAAAAGCGGGTGCCGCCGTGGCCGGCATAATCGCGGCCGGGATCATACCGGCCGGTCTCGAAATGATGGACCAGGCAGCGACGCTCGCGGTCGAGCAGTTCGTGCACGCCGGCTACCCGACCGACGTTGCGGCCATGTTGCTGTGCGAGTCGGATGGCGTTCAGGAAGAAGTCGTTGACGAAGTGCGGCGCGTCGAAGAGATCATGGAAGCGAAGGGCGCGATACTCATACGCGTCTCGCAAAGCGACAGCGAGCGTCTGAAATTCTGGGCGGGCCGTAAAGCCGCGTTTCCCGCCGTCGGCCGCATCTCGCCGGATTATTACTGCATGGACGGAACGATACCGCGCAAGCGCATTGCCGAAGTCCTGCGCCGCATCGCCGAGCTCGAGCGCAAATACGGCTTGCGCTGTGCGAACGTGTTCCACGCGGGCGACGGCAATCTCCACCCGCTCATACTGTACGACGCCAACAAGCCCGACGAGCTCGAGCGTACCGAAGCGTTCGGGAGCGAGATCCTGCAGCTTTGCATCGAAGTCGGCGGAACGATCACCGGCGAGCACGGCATCGGCGTCGAAAAAATAAACCAGATGTGCGTTCAATTCCCTGCCGCGGAGCTCGAAGCCTTCCACGCGGTCAAGCGCGCCTTCGACGAGGACGGGCTGCTGAACCCCGGCAAAGCAGTGCCCACGCTCGCGCGCTGCGCGGAGTTCGGACGCAGACACGTCCACGCCGGGCAGGAAAAGTTTCCCGACTTACCGCGGTTTTAAGAAATCGTTTTGCAAGACATCGTAGATCAGCTCGCGCACGCGATTCGCGAAGCGGCGGCCCGGCGCACGCCGCTCCGCATCCGCGGCGGCGGCACCAAGGATTTTTACGGCGGGCCGCTGCAGGGCGAGCTGCTGGAGACGCACGCTTACTCCGGTATCGTCGACTACGATCCGACGGAGCTCGTGCTCGTTGCACGCGCCGGTACAAGGCTCACCGAAATTGATGCGCTCCTGGGCCGGAACGGTCAGATGCTTAGCTTCGAGCCTCCGCACTTCGGAGACGCCGCAACACTCGGCGGATGCATCGCTGCGGGATTGTCGGGACCGCGGCGGCCTCACGTCGGCGCTGCACGCGATCTCGTGCTCGGCGTACGTATGCTGGATGGTAACGGCGCCGATCTCCGATTCGGCGGCCAGGTCATGAAAAACGTGGCGGGGTACGATGTTTCGAGACTGATGGCCGGGGCGCTCGGTACGCTCGGCATGCTGCTGGAAATCTCGATCAAGACTCTGCCACTGCCGCGTACGGCGCTCACGCTCCGCCGCGAGCACGATGCCGCACACGCGATCGAGCTCATGAACGCATGGGCGGCGAAGCCTTTGCCGATTACCGCAACGTGCCATCTCGACAATCAGCTATACGCGCGCCTGGAGGGCGCGGAGCCTGCGGTACGCGCAGCGCGCGAAAAGCTGGGCGGCGAGGAAATCGCCGACGGTGGCGAATTCTGGGCGCGCGTGCGCGAGCAGCGTGTGGATTTTTTCGAAGGCGCCCCGGTGCTCTGGCGGCTCTCGATCAAGTCGACGACAGCAGCACTCCCGCTTGCCGGGCGCCAGCTGATCGAATGGAATGGTGCGCAGCGCTGGCTGGCAGCCGACGCTGATGCCTCTCAAGTACGCGCTGCAGCAGCGCAGGCGGGGGGTCATGCCACGCTCTTCCGCGGCGGCGACAAGCGTGTCGGTGTCTTCCAGCCTCTTGCGCCTTCACTATTCAAGATTCACCGGCGCCTCAAGGAATCCTTCGATCCTCATGGGATACTGAACGTCGGCCGGCTTTATTCCAACTTCTGAACCGTAACCACGCCGCAATCCGACAACTGGCAATCTGACGGCTGACACCTCGCTAGGCAATGCAAACCAACCTCGCCGACTTCATCAGGGACACGCCCGCGGGCCGCGAGGCCGATGCGATATTGCGCAAATGCGTGCACTGCGGCTTCTGCACTGCCACGTGCCCCACTTATCAGCTACTTGGCGATGAGCTCGACGGCCCGCGCGGCCGCATTTACCTCATCAAGCAGGTGCTCGAAGGCGAGGCCGTCACCCGCAAGACGCAACTGCATCTCGACCGCTGTCTTACATGCCGCTCGTGCGAGACGACGTGTCCGTCGGGCGTGCAGTACGGGCGGCTGATCGACATCGGACGCGAAGTTGTAGAAAGCCGTGTCGGGCGTGGCTTCGCGAGCGCCGCCGTCCGTGCAATGTTGCGCAACGTCGTCACGCGGCCGCAGCTTTTCCGGCCGCTCTTGCGCACCGGACAATTCCTCCGTCCGCTGCTGCCGCAGGCGCTGCAGCGTAAAGTGCCGCCCAAAGGCCGCGCGGCGAAGACAGCGCCGCGCACTGCGCAT
>DATLEF010000181.1:0-11135 GCA_035525455.1 Burkholderiales bacterium | reverse complement strand
CGCTATGGCGAAGCGGCGTTCTACGGCTGGTCGGAAGACAAAGCGCGGCAGTATTCAGTACCGGAGCGTGCCGACTTCGGCGCGTTCATCCGCGCGAAGCGCTTCAACCTGGACTGAAATTCGCACTGGCTTGCGGCCGTGCGGCCACGGCATAAGGGCTGCGAAGCGAAGACGCCGGCGAGCCGAAAGGAAAGGAGGTCTCGGAGGGAAACCTTGGTTTCCTTCCGAGGCGTTTACGGGCCCGCCTCGTGGTGCCAGGGAAACCATCGGTTTCCCTCCGAGGCGTTTACCGTCGATGAAAGGATGTTCCCCCGGGATGCTACCGCATGCCGGGAAACATCCCCGTCATCGACCGCATCATTTTCTGCAGTCCGCCTTTCGCGACCATCTTCATCACTTTTTGGGTCTGCTCGAACTGGTTGAGCAGCCGGTTCACTTCCTGCACCGAGACGCCGGCGCCGGTCGCGATCCTGCGCTTCCGCGACGCTTTAATGAGCTCGGGTTTGGCGCGCTCTTTCGGCGTCATCGCGTTGATGATGCCTTCGATGCGGCGCACGGTCTTGTCGTCCACGTTGGGTGCGTTCTGCGCCATCTGAGCGAGATTGCCGGGAAGCTTGTCGACGAGCGCGGAGACGCCGCCCATTTTCTTCATCTGCACGATCTGCTGCTTGAAGTCTTCGAGATCGAAGCCTTTGCCGGACTTGACCTTGTTCGCGAGCTTTTCGGCTTCCTTGCGGTCGACGTTTTTCTGCACGTCCTCGATCAGCGTGAGGACATCCCCCATGCCGAGGATACGCGAGGCCATCCGGTCGGGATGGAAAGGCTCGAGACCGTTCAGCTTCTCGCCGACGCCCGCGAACTTGATCGGCTTGCCGGTCACCTGGCGTACCGAGAGCGCAGCGCCGCCACGCGCGTCGCCGTCGAGCTTGGTCAGTACCACGCCCGTCAAAGGCAGCGCTTCGCCAAACGCGCGCGCGGTATTGACTGCGTCCTGACCCTGCATCGAGTCCACCACGAACAGCGTTTCGATCGGCTTCAGCGCATCGTGCAGCTCGCGGATCTCGCGCATCATCGCCTCGTCGATCGCGAGCCTGCCCGCGGTATCGACGATCAGCACATCGTTATAGTGGCGGCGTGCGTGATCGAGCGCGCGCATGGCGATCTCGACTGGTTTCTCCTGAGGGGTCGATGGGAAGAAATCCGCCTGCACCTGCGAAGCCAATGTTTTCAGCTGCTCGATAGCCGCAGGACGATAGACGTCGCAGCTCACCAGCAGCACTTTCTTCCTGTGCTGCTCCCTCAACCATTTCGCGAGCTTGCCGCTCGTCGTGGTTTTGCCGCTTCCCTGCAGCCCCGCCATCAGCACGACTGCCGGCGGAGTCGTCGCGAGATTGAGCGCATCGTTACTCTCGCCCATGAGAGCGGTGAGCTCCCGGTGCACGACACCGACGACGGCCTGGCCGGGCGTGAGGCTCCCGATCACATCCTGCCCGAGCGCCTTCTCACGCACTGCCGCAACAAAATCGCGAACGACCGGAAGGGCGACGTCTGCCTCGAGCAAGGCCATGCGCACTTCACGCAGCGCGTCCTTGATGTTGTCTTCGCTGATGCGCGCTTCGCCGCGCAGCGTCTTGAGCACGCGCGTAAGCCGCGTGGTGAGATTATCGAACATGGGGTTGGTGTATCCTTGGCTAGTGCACGTTCAGAGCATGGAAATTGTAGCGTATCTCGTAAACGCCCTCCTCTATGGCGGGCTTGCGGTTTACTTCTGGCGCACGCGATGGGCCGCCGCTGCCCCGCAAGGAGTCCCTGCCGCGACCGCGCCCCCAGCCGAGCATTACGCAGTGCTCGTCCCGCTTGCGCTGCACGCGCTGCTTCTCGGACGCTCGCTGTTCGCACCGGACGGTTTGCATCTTGGCCTCGCCAACGCGCTCTCCGCCATACTGTGGCTGACGGTGCTCATTTACTGGCTCGGCAATTTCTTTTACCGGCTCGATGGTCTGCAGGCACTGGTGCTTCCGCTCGCGGCAGCGGCAGCGCTCATGCCGGCGCTCATGCCTACGGCGCGCGCGCTTCCCAACACCGATCTCGTCGCGTTCAAGATTCACCTGCTGATCGCGATGCTCGCCTACAGCCTGTTCACGATCGCCTCACTGCACGTGCTTCTGATGGCACTGCTCGAGCGCCGCCTTCACGACGGCACGCTGACGCACGTCCTGCAGAAGCTGCCGCCGCTTCTCACGATGGAAGCGCTGCTCTTCCGTATCATCTGGGCCGGTTTCGTACTGCTGACGCTCACACTCGCGAGCGGCGTCGTCTTTTCCGAAGAGCTTTTCGGCAAGGCTGCAACCTTCAATCACAAAACGCTCTTCGGCGCCGTGTCCTGGCTCATTTTCGGCGCGCTGCTCGCCGGACGTCACGTCTATGGCTGGCGCGGACGCGTGGCAGTTCGCTGGACACTCGCGGGGTTTCTCACGCTCGTGCTTGCGTACATCGGCAGCAAATTCGTGCTCGAAGTGGTGCTGGGCCGCTGACTTATCCCGAGGCAAGTGAGTGATCGCACTGGGCATTGCGTGTTGAGCATCAGCTCGTAGCCGTGGACGACATACCGGTTTCGACGCTGTTCGTCGCATTGCTCGTTCTGCTCGTCGCATCGGCTTTCTTTTCGATCTCCGAAACGAGCATGATGGCGATCAATCGCTATCGGCTTCGCCATCTCGTCCAGCAAAAGAATCGCGGAGCGCGACTCGTCTCCGATCTCCTTTCGAGCACCGACCAGTTTCTCGGCGTCGTGCTGCTGGGGAACAACGTCATCAACGCGGCGGCCGCTCTGCTCGTAGGCGAGATCGCGCGGCGCTATCTGGGCGACAGTGAGTTCGCCCTCGTGATCGCCACGGCTGCCGCGGCATTCGCGATCCTCGTGTTCAGCGAAATCACGCCGAAAGTAGTGGGCGCGACCTATCCGGAGCGTATCGCGCTGCCGGCGAGCTATGTGCTCACGCCTTTGCTGAGGCTTACGCGGCCCTTCGTGTGGTTCGTGAATCTCTTCGTGCAGGCGTTGCTGCGTCTCATGCGGCTCGATCCTGCGCGCGATGCCGCCGAGCACAAACCCTCGGTCGAAGAGCTGCGGACTCTCGTACTCGAAACAGGTTATCTGCCGCAGAAGCACCAGAGCATATTGCTCAACCTTTTCGACCTGCAGGCGGTCACGGTCGACGACGTCATGGTTCCGCGCAATCAGCTCGAGACGATCGATCTCGAAGCGCCGCTCGAACAGATCGCGCAGCAGCTCGCGACGGCGTATCACCGCCGCCTCGTCGCGTATTCGAACGAGCCGGACGAGATCGCCGGCATGCTGCGCGCGCGGCACGTCCTGAATCTGGTACAGCAGGGCAGCCTCACTCGCGAACGCCTGAAAAAGCTCGTGCGGGAGGCTTATTTCGTGCCTTCCGGCACCCCTCTCTTTTCGCAGTTGCAGAACTTCCAGGAACACCAGGACCGCATGGCGCTGGTGGTCGACGAGTACGGCGAGTTGAAAGGCCTGGTTACCCTCGAAGACATACTGGAGGAGCTGATAGGCGAATTCACGACGGCGTCCCCCCTGCGCAGCGGCGGCTACTATCCCCAGGAGGACGGTAGTGTTCTCGTGGAAGGCGCAACGCCGCTGCGCGAGCTCAATCGAAAGTTGGGCTTTGCCTTTCCGCTCGACGGTCCGAAGACGGTCAACGGGCTCATACTCGAGCATCTGCAGGAGATTCCGGAGCCCGGCACGAGCATGAAAATCGCGAATCACCCGATTGAAATCGTGCAGACTCAGGATCGCAGCGTCAAAGCCGTAAGGATCTATCCGGTGCACGACGCGCAGGAAACGCACGAAGAGTGACAAAGCCTCAGTGCCACGTCTGCAGAACTTTACAAAGCCGGGTGCTGCGTGCATCATTGCTCGAATAAGCTTCGCTAAGCTCTTGGTTCCACATAACAATCAGGAGACCGTCCATGGCAACCGCAACGGCCGCAGCTAGAAGACCGGAGATCAAGGAGTTCAACTTCACGTGGGTCGGACAGGACCGCGCGGGGAAAACCGTGCGCGGCGAAACCCGCGCCGCAGGCGAAGCCCAGGTGAACTCGCTGCTTCGCCGTCAGGGCATCAAGGTGGTGCAGGTCAAGCGGCAGCGACGCGGGCGCGGCGGCAAGGTCACTGAAAAGGACATCGCGCTATTCACGCGGCAGCTCGCGACGATGCTGAAGTCGGGCGTCCCGCTGCTGCAGGCTTTCGACATCGTCGCCAAAGGACACGGCAACCCGGCGATGGCGAGGCTGATTTATGCCGTGCGCGGCGATGTCGAAACCGGATTGAGCCTCAAACAGGCTTTCGAGAAACACCCTCTGCACTTCGACACGTTGTACACGAACCTGATCGGCGCCGGCGAATCCGCCGGGATACTGGACACGGTGCTCGAGCGTCTTGCTCAGTACAAAGAAAAGATCATGGCGATCAAGAGCAAGATCAAAGCCGCGCTTTTCTATCCGATCGCGATCGTTGTCGTCGCTTTCATCATCACCGCCGTCATCATGATTTTCGTGATTCCTGCGTTCAAACAGGTGTTCGCGAATTTCGGCGGAGATCTCCCTGCGCTGACGCTCATAGTGGTCGAAATTTCCGATTTGTTTGTCGCCTACTGGTATCTCATCTTCGGCGCGATCGGCGGCGGCTTCTATGCCTTCTTCTACTTCTGGAAGCGCTCCGTGAAGATGCAGCAGGTCATGGACCGGCTGCTTTTGCGCGTTCCGGTCTTCGGCGACCTCATTCGCAAATCGGCCATCGCGCGCTGGACGCGCACCCTTTCGACGACGTTTGCCGCGGGCGTGCCTCTCGTGGAAGCGCTGGATTCGGTGGCGGGAGCCGCCGGCAATTATGTGTACTTCGTTGCGACCAAGCGCATCCAGGGCGAGGTCGCGACCGGCTCGAGCCTCAACGCCGCCATGATGGGTACCGACGTCTTTTCGAACATGGTGATACAGATGGTCGCGATCGGCGAAGAAGCCGGCTCGCTCGATACGATGCTCGGTAAAGTCGCCGATTACTACGAAGCGGAAGTCGACGACGCAGTCGCCGCCCTCTCGAGCCTCATGGAACCGATGATCATGGTGGTTCTCGGCACCCTCATCGGCGGGCTGGTGATCGCGATGTACCTGCCGATCTTCAAGCTCGGCGGCGTGGTCTGATGCGAACGCGCGAAGCGGCAGCCGCCGGGCTGTCCAGCTTCGCCTTCTGCGCCTGCCTTTGATGTCGTTCGTCGCGGTGCTGCAAAGCTCTCCCGCGCTGTCGGTGACCGCATTCGTCTTGCTCGGCCTTTGCGTGGGCAGCTTCCTGAATGTCGTGATCGGACGCATGCCGCGGATGATGGAACGCCGCTGGCGTGCCGAATGCGCCGAGTTGAACAACCAGGAGCCGCCCGCGGCCGAGCGCTACGACCTCGTCACGCCGCGCTCCACTTGCCCGTCGTGCGGGCACCGCATCACGGCGCTCGAAAACATACCGCTGCTGAGCTTCGCGGTGCTGCGCGGCAAATGCTCCTCGTGCCGCGCTCGCATTTCGTGGCGCTACCCGATCGTCGAAGCTTTGACGGGAGTTCTCTCCGGGTACGCCGCATGGCACTTCGGTTTCACATTCACCGCTGCCGGCGCTCTCGCCTTCACCTGGGCCATGATTGCGCTCGCCTTCATCGATCTCGACACGTTTTACCTGCCCGATGACATCACGCTGCCTCTGCTCTGGGGAGGACTCATGTTCAATCTCGGCGAAGGCTACACGGACATCAGCTCCGCAGTTATAGGCGCCGCAGCGGGATACCTTGCGCTGTGGCTCGTGTTCTGGATTTTCAAATTCGCGACCGGCAAGGAAGGCATGGGCTACGGCGATTTCAAGCTGCTCGCAGCGATCGGCGCCTGGCTTGGATGGAAAATGCTGCCGCTGGTCGTTCTGCTCTCGTCGTTTGTAGGCGCTGTCGTCGGCGTGCTTCTGATCGTGCTGGCCCGGCATGGCCGGAACGTGCCGATCCCGTTCGGGCCGTATCTCGCCATCGCGGGCATGGTCGCGCTCTTTCACGGAGAAGCGTTGACGCGGCGCTATCTCGACCTTTTCTGAGACATCCGTGAGCGAGAGCCCCATGCCTTATTGCGTCGGTCTCACCGGCGGCATCGGCTGCGGGAAATCCAAGGCAACGCAGATGTTCGAGGCGCTCGGTGCAGCCGTCGTCGATACCGACGAAATCTCACGCGCGCTTACGGCGCCCGGCGGCCGCGCTCTGCGCGCACTGGAAAGCGCATTCGGACCCGACTACCTGAACGCAGACGGCGGGCTCGACCGCGCCCGCATGCGCGCAATCGTCTTCTCGGACCCGCAGGCCAAGCGCCAGCTCGAAGCCATTCTCCACCCGCTCATACGCGCCGAGTCCCGCAGCCGCATCGCAGCCGCGAGTGGGTCCTACGTGCTCGTCGTCGTACCACTGTTACTCGAAACCGGCGCGTACGCGGACCTCGTGAGCCGCGTGCTCGTAGTCGATTGCGATGAGCAACAGCAGATCGCTCGAACGATGGCGCGCAGCGGACTCGGAGAAGGAGAAGTGCGCAGCATCATGAAAGCGCAGCTCGCGCGGCGCGAGCGCCTGCAACGTGCCGATGACGTGCTTCACAATGACGGCGACATAGAAGCGCTGCGTACTCAGGTTCAAGCGTTGCATCAGCGCTATCTCGCGCTGGCACACGCAACCCGTTGAGCATCCTCAAAAACCTTTATTTTTCGCCACTTTTGGTGAATACTTGCCGCAATTCAACCCGGGACGCCTCACGCCAGTGATCAGTTATGAGTACCCGCTGAGCGAGCGAATCCGGACCCTGCTGCGTCTCGAGGACCTGTACGAGCGGCTGGATTATTTTCTGGGCAAGGCAGCGGCCCACGAGCACCATGTCGCGCTGCTCCTCGTTTTCGAAATCTTCGAGGTTGCGAGCCGCGCCGATCTCAAGTCGGATCTGCTGCAGGAGCTCGAGCGTCAGAAGCAGTCGCTCGAAGCGCTGCGCGGCAACCCCGAAATCTCGGAGCAGGCGCTGGAGAACGTACTGCAGCAGATCGATCAGTCCGCCTCGCGCCTGTACCATGCATCCGGAAAGATCGGGCAGGAGCTGCGCGAGAACGAATGGCTCATGAGTATCAAGCAGCGCACGAATATCCCGGGCGGCGTCTGCGAGTTCGACCTGCCTTCGTATCACTACTGGCTGCACCTCACGCCGCAGCAGCAGCGGCAGGACCTCGAGCAGTGGATGGCCCCGTTTGTGCCGATCCGGGACGCCGTGGACATCGTGATGCGTCTCCTGCGCGCGAGCGGAAAAACCAGCGTGCAGGTCGCGCAGCAGGGCACGTATCAACAGATGATGACCGGACGCATCGCACAAATGATAGGCATCAGGCTCGCCCGCGATTATCTTTGCGTGCCCGAAATCAGCGCCAACAAGTACGCGCTCAACGTCCGCTTCATGACCCAGGAAGGCATGCAGCGGCCGAAAGCGGCTGAAACCGATGTCGAGTTCGAGCTCACGTTCTGCAACCTCTAGGGGGCGGCGCTCGCCTGAAGGCTCGGGCCTCGCCGCCCTACGAACAGAGGGAAACCTTCCACGGTTTCCCTCCGTAACCTCCCTTCCCCCATTGCTGCTGCGAGCGCGATCCGGAGAAGTCCGAGAGGCTGCTGGAGATGAAACATAAAGTCGTCGCGTGTCCGCAGTGCGGCGCGAGCGTCGTGTGGGAGCCTTCCAATCGGTACCGTCCTTTTTGTTCCGAACGCTGCAAAATGATCGATCTCGGCGCGTGGGCGACCGAGTCGTATCGCGTTCCCGTCGAGAACGACAACGACTCGCTCGACTCTGACGAGTCTCGCGGCGACGAGCGGCAGTAGCTCACACGGTTACTCGGGCGGCCACGCCCCCCGGATCGCCGCTATGCCATGGGCGCCTGCCTGCCACGCTTCGGGAAAATCCTGTTCGCGCAATCCGCCGATCGCATAGACCGGTAAAGGATAGTCGGCGATGAGCTCGCCGAAGCGGTGCCAGCCGAGCGTCGGTGAGGCCGCATGCGTCGCGGTCTCGGTGACCGGTCCCAGCACGACGAAATCCGCACCGATCTCAGCTGCGCGCGCGAGCTCACGCTCGTCATGGCACGAAGCGCCGACGAGCCTCGCTGCGGGTCGGGAGCGCGCTGCCATCAACTGCGTGGAGGTCAGGTGAACACCGTCGGCGCCGACGCGCGCCGCAAGTGCTGCATCGCCGTTGATGACGATAGACGCACGATGCGCCCGCGCGAGGGCTACGGCTTTCACCGCGAGCGCCAGGCGAGCGTCGGGCGCAAGGCTCTTGTCACGGATCTGGATCAGACGCAGGCCCCCCTCCAGTGCACGCTGCAAACCCGAGAGAAATTTTGGAGAGCCCACGTCAGCCGCGTTGCTGATGCCATAGAGAGAAGGCAAAGCCAGCGCGCCGAGTATCGGTCCGTTGGCCGGGAGCAGCGGTGAGACGCTGATCGCATCGACGTGCTGCCACATGAACTGCTGACTTTCACGGCCATGCAGCTCGCCCGACCACTCGGTCACCCGATAGAAGCGCAGCCTGACCGCGGCGTGCGCGTAATCGTAGTCGCGTGTAATCCAGGGATAGGCACGCTGCACGTCGATGCCGAGCTCTTCGTGCAGCTCGCGCACGAGAGCGCTCACGGCCGCTTCGCCAGGCTCTATCTTGCCGCCGGGAAACTCCCAGTAGCCGGCATAGAACTTACCGGCAGGCCGTTGCGCGAGCAGAAAGCTGCCGTCCGCGCGCTGCAGGACCGCAGCGGCGACTTCGACGCGGCGAGGGGTCACTTACCTGGACGATTCGTTTTTTTCTTCATCGCTGCGCCCTCACCTCTCATCCCCGTCTTTCCGGCCCAATCGCGCGCGAACTGCCATGCGACGCGGCCGCTGCGCGAGCCGCGGGCGAGCGACCACTGCAGCGCGGCTTTGTGCGCTGCCTCTGTCCCGGCGCCGTCGACGTTGAAATGCGCGATCCACACGTCGACGATATTCAGATATTCGTCCTGGTCGAACGGATAGAACGAAATCCAGAGTCCGAAGCGCTCTGAAAGCGAGATTTTCTCTTCCGACGTCTCTCCGGGATGAATTTCCTCTCCGACATGCCGGTACTCGAGGTTCTCGTGCATGTACTCCGGCATCAGGTGCCGCCGATTGGAAGTCGCATAGATGAGGCAGTTTTCCGACGCCGCAGCGATCGAACCATCCAGGACCACTTTTAGCGCCTTGTAGCCTGGCTCGTCGGCTTCGAACGAAAGATCGTCGCAATACAGCACGAATCGCTCGGGCCGGTTCGCGATTACGTCGACGATGTCGGGCAAGTCCACCAGGTCCTGCTTTTCCACTTCGATCAGCCGCAAGCCCCGCGACGAGTATTTGTTGAGCAGCGCCTTTATGAGCGAGGACTTGCCGGTCCCGCGCGCGCCGGTCAGCAACACGTTATTCGCAGGATGTCCTTCGACGAACTGGCGCGTGTTCTGCTCGACCAGACGCTTCTGATCGTCTATTCCGCAGAGCTCACGCAAATTGATGCGATGCACGTGTGCGACCGGTTCGATGGCCGCGTGTCCGTGACGCCTGCGCCAGCGAAATGC
Source organism: Burkholderiales bacterium (assembly GCA_035525455.1). Lineage (GTDB taxonomy): Bacteria > Pseudomonadota > Gammaproteobacteria > Burkholderiales > SG8-41 > JAQGMV01. Next base: position 1,429 of record DATLEF010000181.1, on the reverse strand, counting down.
GATCGATGCTTTCCAGTCGATGGCCTGATCGCGCGGAGCAAAAGCTTGCTCCAAACGCCCGAGCAGCGCTTCGGCCCGCTCCATCAGTTTGTCGGAATCATTCGCCATGCAAGGATAGGCGCTCATTCACCGCAGGCACATACATCGCGATCAGCTGCGGTAATCCGCGTTGATGCTCACGTAATCGTGCGAAAGATCGCACGTCCACACGCGTGCCTGCGCGTGGCCGCGGCCCAGCAACACGCGCACCGTGATTTCGCTCTGTTTCATCACGCGCTGGCCTTCGGCTTCGCGGTAATCGGCATGGCGTCCTCCGTTCTTCGCGACGAGCACGTCGTCGAGATACAGATCGACGCGTCCCACGTCGAGATCGTCGATGCCCGCGTATCCCACCGCAGCGAGTATACGTCCGAGGTTGGGATCGGAGGCGAAGAATGCCGTCTTCACAAGGGGCGAATGGGCAATGGCATAGCCCACCTGCTGACACTCGCCTTCGTCGCGCCCGCCTTCGACGCGCACGGTGATGAATTTGGTCGCGCCTTCGCCGTCGCGCACGATCGCTTGCGCCAGCCGCTCGGCGATCTGGGTCACGGCGTCGCGAAATGCGACGTACTCGGCGCTCTCTTCATCGGCGATCTCGGCCATCCGCGCACGGCCTGTCGCGATCAGGATAAATGAATCGTTGGTCGAGGTGTCCCCATCGATCGTGATGCAGTTGAACGAACGCGTTGCGGCATAGCGCACCGCAACCTGCACGAGCCGCGCGCTGACACGTGCATCGGTAGCAACGAATCCGAGCATCGTCGCCATGTTGGGCCGGATCATGCCGGCGCCTTTTGCAATGCCCGTGACCGTGATCTCCGCGTTACCGACTTTGAACCGGTCCGAGGCAGCCTTGGGCACCGTATCGGTGGTCATGATCGCTTCGGCTGCGTTGGTCCAGTCATCGCTCTGCAGAGTCTCCACACAGCGCGGCAGGCTCGCCACGATCCGCTCGACCGGCAGCGCTTCCATGATGACACCGGTGGAAAACGGCAGGATCTGCGTGGGCTCGCAGGCCAGAAGCTTCGCAGCGGCCTTGCACGTCTCGCGCGCGTGCGCGAGCCCTTCGGTGCCGGTTCCGGCATTGGCATTTCCCGTATTGACGACGAGTGCCCGTATCGGACGATTCGCCACTGCTGCAAGGTGTTCGCGGCAGACGGTCACCGGCGCCGCGCAGAAGCGGTTCTGCGTGAAGACGCCGGCAACGCGCGCGCCCTCATCGATGCGGATCAACAGCAAATCCTTGCGATCGGCCTTGCGGATTCCGGCTTCGGCGATACCGAGCGTGACGCCGGCAACCGGATGAAGGGCACGCGAATCGGGTGCACTCAGGTTGACGGGCATGACATGCCTATGAGTTCAGATGCATGGGGGAAGGGAGGTTACG